>JBCNPI010000151.1:0-13659 GCA_039593415.1 Rhizobium sp.
CGAAAATCTGCTGGTCGCACAGCACAACAAGCTGATGCGTGCCTCCGGCTATACGATCCTCGGCCTGCTCGGCATCGGCCCCTATCGCTCCGAGGCGAGAAATGCGATCGAGCTTGCACGCTTCTGGCTCGAAAAGGCAGATCTCATCGATCGGGCTGACGATCCTGCCGGCGACCTTCCTTACGGAGCGCAGCGCCGCCTGGAAATTGCTCGCGCCATGTGCACGGGTCCGGAACTGCTTTGCCTGGACGAGCCGGCCGCCGGCCTCAACCCTCGTGAGTCTCTGGTCCTTAACGAGTTTCTTCGCAGCATCCGTAAGGACACCGGCACATCGATCCTTCTGATCGAACACGACATGTCCGTGGTCATGGAAATTTCCGACCATGTCATCGTGCTCGAATATGGGCAGAAGATTGCCGACGGCACGCCGGATGAGGTCAAGAACGATCCTCGCGTGATCGCCGCCTATCTGGGCGTTGAAGATGAGGAAGTGGAAGAGGTGATTGCCGAAGTCGAACACCTCCAAGAGGGTGAAAATTGATGGCGGCGCAACCACTTCTGAAAGTCGCGGGTGTCGAGACCTATTACGGCAATATCCGCGCCCTTGCCGGTGTCGACATCGAAGTCAACAGCGGTGAGATCGTCAGCCTGATCGGCGCCAACGGCGCTGGCAAGTCGACGCTGATGATGACGATCTGCGGCAGTCCGCAGGCGCGCAACGGCGCGGTCATTTTCGATGGCCAGGATATCACGCGGATGCCGACGCACGAGATCGCCCGGCTTCGCATCGCGCAGTCGCCAGAAGGGCGGCGCATTTTTCCGCGCATGACCGTCTACGAAAACCTGCAGATGGGCGCGAGCCTCGACAAGCTCAAATATTTCAACGAGGACGTCGAGAAGATCTTCACGCTCTTCCCGCGTCTCAAGGAACGCCAGTCGCAGCGCGGCGGAACACTTTCGGGTGGCGAGCAGCAGATGCTGTCGATCGGCCGCGCGCTGATGGCGCGTCCCAAGCTGCTGCTTTTGGATGAGCCGTCGCTCGGTCTTGCGCCGCTTATTGTCAAAGGAATCTTTGAAGCCATCAAGGTCTTGAACCAGACGCAAGGGCTGACCGTGTTCCTCGTCGAGCAGAATGCCTTTGCCGCGCTGAAGCTTTCCGATCGGGCCTATGTGATGGTCAATGGCCGGGTAACGATGAGCGGTTCGGGCAAGGACTTGCTCGCCAATCCGGAAGTGCGCGCCGCCTATCTTGAAGGCGGACATCATTGAGTTTCGTTTCGCGGAGAATTTGAGATGCAGGGACTTCTCTTCGACAGCGATACCGGCGGCCGGATGGTCATCCGCGCCGTTATCGTCATCCTGGGTTTCTGGACCGCATGGCGCGCGGGCCGTGCTGTCGCTTCTAACTGGGATAACTATCCGCTTGTCGTCATCTACAGCTTTCTGATCGGCCTTGGCCTGCAGTTTCTGCACCATGCGTTGTTTGACGGCCCGGTATTCGACGCCATCATCTACATCATCGATGTAGCGCTTCTGCTGATCTTTGCGACGGCTGGATACCGGTATCGACGTACCGATCAGATGGTGAATAATTATTACTGGCTCTATGAAAAGACTTCGGCCTTTTCCTGGAAGAAGAAGAATTGACAGTGCGCCTAAACTAGGCACAGTCTGCGTACAACCAAGAGCGTCACCCAGCCCATACAAAGCAGAGGGAAACGGGCAGGGTCATGCTTCCGGAGTTCGGAATGCAAGCGTTACCGGCGTGATGATTGGTGGGTATCGCGCAGGGCAGATTAAACGGAACCCGCTCAAAAATTGGGAGTAATAATATGAAGAAGTATCTTCTGTCGGCGGTGGCTTTGTCGGCGATGATCGCTTTCGGCGGCGTTGCGAAGGCCGACATCATTGTTGGCGTTGGCGGTCCGTTGACGGGCCCGAATGCTGCGTTTGGCGCGCAGCTTCAGAAGGGTGCAGAACAGGCAGCTGCCGACATCAACGCGGCTGGCGGCATCAATGGGGAAAAGATCAAGATCGAACTCGGCGACGACGTCTCCGACGCCAAGCAGGGTGTTTCGGTCGCGAACAAGTTCGTAGCTGACGGCGTGAAATTCGTTGTCGGTCACTTCAACTCCGGCGTTTCCATTCCAGCCTCGGAAGTCTACGCTGAAAACGGCATCCTGCAGATCACTCCCGCTTCGACCAACCCGCAGTTTACCGAGCGCGGCCTGTGGAACACCTTCCGTACCTGCGGCCGTGACGACCAGCAGGGCGAAGTTGCCGGCAAGTACATCGCCGACAATTTCAAGAGCGCCAAGGTCGCCATCGTTCACGACAAGACCCCGTATGGCCAGGGTCTGGCCGACGAAACCAAGAAGAACCTCAACGCCGATGGCGTGAAAGAAGTTCTTTATGAAGGCATCACCCCCGGCGACAAGGACTACTCGGCCCTGATCGCCAAGATGAAGCAGGCTGGCGTCGACTTCGTCTATTACGGCGGCCTGCATACGGAAGCCGGCCTCATCATGCGTCAGATGGCCGACCAGGGCGTGAAGGCTCACTTCATGTCGGGTGACGGTATCGTCTCGAACGAGCTGGCATCGATCGCCGGCGACGCCGTCGACGGCACGCTGATGACCTTTGCTCCGGACCCGCGCAAGAACCCGGCTTCCGCCGATCTCGTCGCGAAGTTCCGCGCTGCGGGCTACGAGCCGGAAGGCTATACGCTGTACTCCTACTCTGCTCTGCAGGTCATCGCTGAGGCTGCCAAGGCCGCCGGCTCCAACGACCCGATGGCCGTTGCCGACGCAATCAAGGCAAAGGGTCCGTTCAAGACCGCTATCGGCGACCTCGGCTTCAATGCCAAGGGTGACATCACCCGTCCGGACTACGTCATGTACAAGTGGTCCAAGGGTTCCGACGGCAAGTACAACTACGCCGAAATCTCGAAGTAATCCGCGAGAGACGCTGATTTTTCGGCATGCATGCGATCCTGGGAGCCCGGCCATTGGCCGGGCTTTTCGTTCGTGTCATTTTCACGTCAGCGATAGCGGTTCGCCATTTCTTTCGCACTGGAGCTGCTTTAAGTCTGTCCCCTATATCGCCAGCAGTGTATCGGCAGGAGGATGGCAGCATGGGCAAACCCCGTATTCTCGTTACCCGGCGCTGGCCGGCGGCGGTCGAGACAGCGCTTTCGGAACGGTTCGAAACCACGCTGAACAAGGATGACACGGCGCTCGATGCAGGTCAGCTGCGCGAGGCGCTGCGCACCTATGACGCGGTTCTGCCGACCGTCTCCGACAAGATTCCTGCGGCGCTTTTCGAGGGCCAGACGATCCGAACGAAGATTCTCGGCAATTTCGGCGTCGGTTTCAATCACATCGATATCGCGGCCGCCAGGGAAAAGAGCGTCGTCGTCACCAACACGCCAGGCGTGCTGACCGACTGCACGGCCGATATCGCCATGCTGCTCCTTCTTTCCGTCGCGCGCCGCAGCGGCGAAGGGGAGCGCGAACTCAGGGCCGGCGCCTGGAATGGCTGGCGGCCAACGCATCTCGTGGGCACCAAGGTCACCGGCAAGACCGTCGGTATTATCGGCTTCGGCCGTATCGGCCGCGCATTCGCGCAGCGCTGCCATTTCGGTTTCGGCATGGACGTCGTTTTCTACAATCGCTCGGCCATCGATCCCATGGAGGCCGCGCGCTATGGCGCCGTGCAGTTGCAGCGGATAGAGGATGTTCTCGAAGTCTCGGACTTCGTCTCCTTGCATTGCCCCGGTGGTGCCGAGAACCGCCATCTGATGAATGCCGCCCGCATCGCGGCCATGAGGCCCGGCGCCTTCCTGATCAACACGGCCAGGGGCGACGTTGTCGATGAGGCGGCGCTGATCTCGGCGCTGGAGCAGGGAAAGATCCGCGGCGCCGGTCTCGATGTCTATGAGGCGGAGCCGCATGTTCCCGCGCGGTTGCGGGCGATGGACAATGTCGTGCTCCTGCCGCATCTCGGCAGCGCCACGGAAGAGACGCGCACCGCCATGGGCATGAAAGTGGTCGACAACATCACCGCCTTCTTTGCCGGACGCGAACCGCCGGATCGGGTCGCCTAGAATCCTTCGCCCCGTGATGCGGGGAGAAGAGATGACCAGCTCCTATACCTCGTGTAGCGCATGCGCCGCTTTCACGGCGGCGGAAGCCCGATTTTCAACGCCCAGTTTCACGTAGATCTGCTCCAGGTGCTTGTTCACGGTGCGTGCGGACAGGCCGAGGATCTCGCCGATGTCACGGTTCGATTTCCCCTTGGCGAGCCATAGCAGCACCTCGGATTCGCGCTGCGTCAGGGAGAAATGCTGGCGCAGGATATCGTCGTCGGCGCGCTGACTGGTGGCAGTCAGGCGAAAGAGATATTCGTCGGCTCCGATAGCGCCGAGAAAGGTGAACTGCAGTGCAG
Source organism: Rhizobium sp. (assembly GCA_039593415.1). Classification (GTDB taxonomy): domain Bacteria; phylum Pseudomonadota; class Alphaproteobacteria; order Rhizobiales; family Rhizobiaceae; genus Rhizobium. The sequence continues at coordinate 4,447 of JBCNPI010000151.1, forward strand.
CCTGGCCGCCATTGTTCATCGAAAGAAGATTGTCACGAGCGAGGCCGAGTCGTTCGCGTTCCAGCATGAAGGCGGCAATATGTTTCGATGCGAGATCGAGGCCGTCGTCGCTGCCGGTGGCGGCGTTGATGAGACGGGTAGCCTGGGGCGTCGACCAATGGATGGCGCCATTGCCTTTGACCGCCAGGAGGTGACGGCCCGCGGCGTCGAGCGCCACTCTCGCGCTCTGGGCGGAGCGGGCATTACGCAAATGGACGCGGATGCGGGCGCGCAGTTCGTCCACATTGATCGGTTTGGTGAGGTAATCGACGCCGCCGGACTCGAGCGCATGCACCACATGCTCAGTTTCGGTGAGCCCCGTCATGAAGACGACGGGAATCTGGGCAATGCCCGCATTGGCTTTCAGCCGCCGGCAGGTCTCGAAACCATCCATGGACGGCATGACGGCATCGAGCAGGATGAGGTCGGGGGTGATGCGCTCGACGATGTTCAGCGCCGCCGACCCGGATGTGGCAATCAGAACCGAGAAGCCGGATTGCTCGAGCGCGTCGGTCAGGAAGCCGAGTGCTTCGGGCGAATCGTCCACCAGCAAGACTATATCGCGGGGATGAGTGAGCTCAGCCAATCTATTCTACCTTTTCAGTGTCGAAGGTGCGCAGCACATTTAGGAAACCGTCGAGATCGAACGCCTGGACATGGGTACGCAAGGTGTCGGTGAAAGGTTTGTTCTCGTCGAGTTTGGCAAGATCGGCAAGCTTGGCCTCGATGCCCCTGACATAGCCGATTTCGCCGAGCCGGATCAGTTCGCGGATATGCTCTGTCCCCGGACTTTTCAACCGTGGAGGCGGTTTCGGCGCAATCGGCGCGGATGCATCGGCATAGATCCATTTCAGCCCGAGATGCAGGGCGAGCTTGTCGCGCAGCTGACGGATGTCGACCGGCTTGGCAATGGCGTCGCTGTGGCTGTCGTCGCTGTCGGTCGCGGCGGCGGCATCGCCGATATTGGCGGATAGCATGACGATCGGCGCGGTCTGGCCGCTTTCCCTGAGCCGTGATACGAGCTGCCATCCGTTCATGCCCGGCATGGAGATATCGACCAGGAAAAGATCTGGCTGGATACCTTCGATCAGCGTTAGGCAGTCCGGCCCTCCGGCGGCCGTCAAGACGATGAAGTCCAGTGGCGAAAGGATTTCGCGCATCAGCTCGCGATGATCTTCATTGTCGTCGACGACGACGATGGTGCGGCGTGGACCTTCGTAGCCGACGATACGCTGCTCCTGGGCCGGCGGCTTCATCGGCCGGATCACGGCCGATAGCATCAGGCGTACCCTGAAGGTCGAGCCCACGTCTTTCTCGCTGGTGACGGAAATCTCGCCGCCGAGCGTATTGGTCAGCAGCTGCGTGATGGTGAGGCCGAGGCCGAGGCCCGGCATGGGTCTGATGCTGTCAGCCTCGCCGCGTTGGAAGGGCTCGTAGATACGTGTGATATCTTTTGCCGCGATGCCGCGGCCGGTGTCGGAAACCGTGAAGGTTGCGACCTGGTTTCTGTAACCCACCTCGAAACGGACGGTGCCTGCATCGGTGAACTTGATGGCGTTGGAGAGCAGGTTGACGAGGATCTGGCGCAATCGCTTCTCGTCGGTGCGGACATAGTCGGGTAGGGCGGTAGCGCGCTCGTGGATGAAGGCCAGCCCCTTGGCTTGTGCCTGGGGGTGGAACATGTCGACGATCTGATCGAGGAAGTCCTGGATGTTGATCTCGTTGGAATAGACCTGCAGGCGGCCCGCTTCGATCTTCGAAATGTCGAGCAGCCCGTCGATCAGGCCGGAAAGATGTTCGGCGCTGCGACGGATGACCTTCAGGGAGGATTGCCGGGGTGCCGGAATGGTCTCGTCGCGCTCCAATATCTGCGCATAGCCAAGCACGGCATTGAGCGGCGTGCGCAATTCGTGGCTGAGGCCCACGACATAACGGCTCTTGGCGCGGTTTGCGGCCTCTGCGGCCTCCTTAGCGCCCTGCAGGGCGGCGTCGGTCTTCTTGTGGGCGGCGATTTCCTTCAAGAGCAGCGTGTTCTGGCGCGAGGATTCCTCCTCGGCGACCACGCGGCTGTCATGGGCAAGCACATAGAACCAGCAAGCGACACCGGCGATCACGGCAAAGACGAAGAAGACGATCAGGATGGTGCGGTTGACCACGGATGCCGTCTCGGGGGAGGCGGCGCCGACCTGATGTGCGATCATCGCCAGGATCGCGCCCATGGCGGTCAGGGCCAAGGCAACGGCAATGCCATAGCGGCCAAGGCGCGTCGCGAGCTTTGCGACGATGCTTTCGGGCAGCAGGGTTTTTGCGACGGTGGCGACCTGCGTATTGAGCCGTGCCTTCGGCTTGCACATGTCGTGACAGCGGCTGTCGAGCGAACAGCAGAGCGAGCAGATGGGCGCGGCATAGGCCGGGCACCAGGCCATGTCCTCCGGCTCGAACGGATGCTCGCAGACGGAGCAGGTGATGGTGGTCAGGTTCTTCCAGCTCTGTCGCGGTTTGCGGGCGAGATAATATTTGCCTTTTGTGACCCCGGCGATGGCGGGCGAGACGATGAATGCGACGATCAGGGTAATATAGGGCGCAAGCGATGCCGCGGCCGTGCCGAAAGCGCCGAAATGGGCGATGAGGGCTGTGGTCGCCGACAGTGCCATTGCGCCGAGGCCGACCGGATTGATGTCGTAGAGATGCGCGCGCTTGAACTCGATGCCCGGCGGGGCCAGCCCCAGCGGCTTGTTGACGAAAAGGTCGGCGGAGACGGTGCAAAGCCAGGCCATGGCGATGATCGAGAAGATGCCGAGCGTCTCCTCCAGCAGCCGGTAGATGCCGAGCTCCATCAAAAGCAGCGCAATCGCGACATTGAAGACGAGCCAGATCACGCGGCCGGGATGGCTGTGCGTTAGCCGCGAAAAGAAGTTCGACCAGGCAAGCGAGCCGGCATAGGCGTTCATGACGTTGATCTTGAGCTGCGAGATCATCACGAAGGCGGCCATCAAAAGCAGCGCGGCATTGTGCCAGGGGATCATGTAGCCGAAGGCGGTCAGATACATCTGCGCGGGATCGGCGGCACGACCGACAGGCACGCCTGAGGTCAGTGTCAGAACGACGAGGAAGGAGCCGGCGAGCAGCTTCGGCGCGCCAATGATGACCCATCCAGGACCTGCAAGGAAGATAGCCAGGCGATGACGCCATTTGCGATGGCCTTCCGGCGGCAGGAAGCGCAGGAAGTCAGCCTGTTCGCCGATCTGCGACATCAGCGCCAGGATGACGGCGGAGGCGGCGCCGAATTCCACCAGATCGAAGGGAGCGGCTGTACCCGGCGCGCTTGCTGGATGATGGATGCCGGCAAACGCCCGCCAGAGATCGAACTTTCCCCAATCGGCAAAGGCGATGAAGACGAAGGGCAGGATGTTGAGAACGATCCAGAAAGGCTGCGTCAGCAGCTGGAACCGGCTGATGAGACGCACGCCGTGTGTCACGAGCGGGATCACCATGACGGCGCTGACGATGTAGCCGATCCAGACGGGTATGCCGAGCGTCAGTTCCAGCGCGCCGGACATGATCGAGGCTTCGATCGCAAACAGCATGAAGGTGAAGCTGGCATAGATTAGCGAGGTGATGGTCGAGCCGATATAGCCGAAGCTCGCGCCGCGCGTCAGAAGATCGATATCGACACCGTAGCGAATGGCATAGCGGCTGATCGGCAAGCCCACAGCCAGCATGACGATGCTCGCGACAATGATAGCGCAGAAGGCGTTCGTCGTGCCGTAGGAGAGCGTGATCGTGCCGCCGATCGCTTCCAGCGCCAGGAAGGAAATGGCGCCGATCGCAGTCTGCGAGATGCGTTGCGAGGAAAACTGGCGCGCGCTTTTGGCGGTGAAACGCAGCGCGTAGTCTTCCAGCGTCTGGTTCGCGACCCAGCGGTTATACTCGCGCCTTACCGGAATGATGCGTTGCCGCGCGGCCATACTTATCCTTCAGCAGTCCCGCCACAGTCACTTCGGCGGTCCGGAAATGTCGTAACATGGATCGGTACGGTGCTTAAGGGCATGAGGGTGCCCAAAGCTGCACATTTCGCCCCGCCTCCTACGTCGTTTTACGTATGTGGTTTCCCCGGGGCCTGCCGGATAGTCGCCGAAGGCAACGGCTCATCTTCGTTTACCGGCCGTTGCGGCAGACAAAAAGAGGGGAACCACGGATGAAATTCAAGACTCTCGTCTCTGGCGCGCTGCTTGGCGCCATCATGTCCACGACCGCATTCCACGGCGCCTTTGCCGCCGACGACACCATCAAGGTCGGGGTTCTGCATTCGCTCTCCGGCACCATGGCGATCTCGGAAACGACGCTGAAGGACGCCATGCTGATGCTCATCGACGAGCAGAACAAGAAGGGCGGCGTCCTCGGCAAGAAGCTCGAGCCGGTCGTCGTCGATCCGGCTTCGGATTGGCCGCTCTTTGCCGAAAAGGCCCGCGAACTGATCCAGAAGGACAAGGTTTCCGCCGTGTTCGGCTGCTGGACCTCGGTATCGCGCAAGTCGGTGCTGCCCGTCTTCAAGGAACTGAATTCGATCCTCTTCTATCCGGTGCAGTTCGAAGGTGAGGAGTCCGAGCGCAACGTCTTCTATACGGGTGCTGCTCCGAACCAGCAGGCGATCCCGGCCGTCGATTATCTGATGAAGAACGAAGGCGTGCAGCGCTGGGTGCTTGAAGGCACCGACTATGTCTATCCGCGCACCACCAACAAGATCCTGGAGGCCTATCTGAAGTCCAAGGGCGTCAAGGACGAGGACATCATCATCAACTACACGCCGTTCGGCTTCTCGGACTGGCAGACGGAAGTCTCCAAGATCAAGACTTTCGGCTCGGCCGGCAAGAAGACTGCCGTCGTCTCCACCATCAATGGCGATGCCAATGTTCCCTTCTACAAGGAACTGGGTAACCAGGGCGTCAAGGCGGAGGATATTCCGGTCGTCGCCTTCTCGGTCGGCGAAGAAGAGCTTGCCGGCGTCGATACCAAGCCGCTGGTCGGGCATCTCGCCGCCTGGAATTACTTCGAGTCCGTCGATACGCCGGCCAATGCCGCCTTCATCAAGGAATGGCATGCCTACACAAAGGATGACAAGCGTGTCACCAACGACCCGATGGAAGCCGCCTATATCGGTTTCAACATGTGGGTGAAGGCTGTCGAAAAGGCAGGCACGACCGATCCGGACAAGGTGATCGATGCGCTCGTCGGCGTTTCCGTTCCAAACCTTACCGGTGGCACCGCCACCATGATGCCGAACCACTACATCACCAAACCCGTGCTGATCGGCGAAGTGCAGGAGAACGGCCAATTCGATGTCGTTTCGCAAACTCCCGCAGTGGTCGGCAAGGAATGGTCCAATTACCTGCCTGACAGCAAGGACCTTATTTCGGATTGGCGCATGCCGCTGAACTGCGGCAACTTCAACGTCACCACCGGCAAGTGCGGCGGCAAGGGTTCCTGATATCAGCCGATACGATGCAAGACCGCTGCGGGCAGGCTTCTTTGCCCGCGGCAGCTTGAGGGGACTAATGCAATGTTCGACAAATTCGTTTACCGCATCGCCTTGGCGCTGGTCGCCGGCTTCTGTGTGGTGCTGGCGCTGACAGCCACAGGTCTGCGCGCCCAGGAAGATGCCCATGGCCTGATCAATTCGCTCGGCCAGGCCAATTTCCAGAAGGCCGGCGACATCGTTCAGGCTCTTGCGAAGACAGGCGACCCGAAAGTCGTACCGGCATTGCAGGCCTTTTCGGATGGCGATCTTTACATAAGAAAATCCGACAATCAGGTCTTCATCGCCAAGTCCTCCGGCGACACGATGGACCTTGTAGATCCGCTGACCGGGCAAGGTGCCGGCCAGGAGGCCAAGTACAATCTCGGCAAAATCAAGATCAACAATAATCTGCGCCGTGCGGTTCGCGCGGCTCTCGGCGGTCTGACGCTGATGAGCCCGGATCGCGCGACACGGCTGGAGGCGGCGCAATCCATCCTGAAGGCCCCGAGTGCAGATTCGCTGGAAGTCGTCGAGACGGCGCTGCAGAGCGAAAAAGACGGAGAGGTCCGGGGCGTGCTTGAGCGCGCGAGAGCCGTTGCCATACTTGGCTCGGATCGTCCGACTGAAGACAAGAAGGCGGCGATCGAAACGATCAAGGTCGAAGGCGGTCGGGATGCGATCGGCATTCTGTCTTCGGTTTCCGTGGACCAGAGCCTCAAGCCCGATATCGCCGCCGCCATTGCCGGCATCCAGGATCAATTGAAATTCTGGGATGCGGTGCAGAACGTCTGGTACGGCCTGTCGCTCGGCTCGGTGCTGCTGCTGGCCGCCATCGGGCTTGCGATTACCTTCGGCGTCATGGGGATCATCAACATGGCGCATGGCGAGATGGTGATGCTCGGCGCCTATTCGACCTTCGTCGTTCAAAGCATCATCCGCACATCTTATCCTGAGCTCTTCGACTGGTCGCTGGCGATCGCCCTTCCGGTCGCCTTCATCGTCACCGGAGCCGTCGGCCTTGTCATCGAGCGCGGCGTCATCCGCTTTCTCTATGGCCGGCCGCTCGAAACGCTGCTCGCCACCTGGGGCATTTCGCTGATCCTGCAGCAGGCAGTGCGCTCGATCTTCGGGCCGACCAATCAGGAGGTCGGCAATCCCTCATGGATGTCGGGTTCCTTCGATCTCGGCTATCTCTCGATCACCTGGAACCGGCTCTGGATCATCGTTTTTTCGCTCGGCGTGTTCCTGGCTCTCCTGCTTCTCCTCAAGCGTTCGGCTTTCGGCTTGCAGATGCGGGCGGTGACGCAGAACCGGCGCATGGCGTCCTCGATGGGAATTCGCACGTCCTGGGTCGATGCCTTCACCTTTGCGCTGGGATCGGGCATTGCCGGCATGGCCGGTGTCGCGCTTTCGCAGATCGACAACGTCTCGCCGAACCTTGGCCAGAGCTACATTATCGACAGCTTCATGGTCGTCGTGTTCGGCGGCGTGGGAAATCTTTGGGGGACGCTGGTGGGCGCCTTCTCGCTCGGCATTCTCAACAAGCTCCTCGAGCCCTATGCGGGAGCGGTGCTCGGCAAGATCCTCGTCCTCGTACTCATCATCCTCTTCATCCAGAAACGTCCGCGCGGCCTCTTCGCGCTCAAGGGAAGGGCAGTGGAAGCATGATCACGGCCTTTATCCTCCGCGCGCTCGACCGCCGCATCAGCATCGCCATCGCTCTCCTGCTAGCCATTGCGGTGATGGTGCCGTTCGCCAATCTGGCCTTGCCGGAAGCGAGCGCATTGCATGTGCCCACCTATCTTATGTCACTCTTCGGCAAGTATCTGGCCTATGCGTTGCTTGCCCTGGCGCTTGATCTCGTCTGGGGCTATTGCGGCATTCTCTCGCTCGGCCACGGCGCCTTCTTCGCGCTCGGCGGCTATGCGATGGGCATGTATCTGATGCGCCAGATCGGCTCGCGCGGCACCTATGGCAATCCGATCCTGCCCGACTTCATGGTGTTCCTGAACTGGAAGGAACTGCCGTGGTTCTGGTACGGTTTCGATCAGTTCTGGTTCGCCATGCTCATGGTGCTCGCAGCACCCGGCCTGCTTGCCTTCGTTTTCGGCTGGTTTGCTTTTCGCTCACGCGTCAACGGCGTCTATCTGTCGATCATCACGCAGGCGATGACCTATGCGCTGCTGCTTGCCTTCTTCCGCAACGACATGGGTTTCGGCGGCAATAACGGCCTGACGGACTTCAAGGATATCCTCGGCTTCAACATTCAGGCTGACAGCACGCGTGCCGTGCTCTTTGCCGCGACGGCGGTATTCCTGGCGCTGGCGCTGATGCTGTCCTCGGCCATTGTCCGATCGAAGTTCGGCAAGGTGCTTGTGGGCGTGCGCGATGCCGAAAGCCGCACGCGCTTTCTCGGCTATCGCGTCGAGCATATGAAACTGTTCGTCTTCGTCGTATCGGCCATGATGGCGGGGATTGCCGGCGCGCTCTACGTGCCGCAGATCGGCATCATCAATCCAGGAGAATTCGCGCCTGCCAATTCGATCGAAGTCGTCATCTGGACGGCCGTCGGCGGTCGCGCCACCCTGATCGGACCGATCATCGGCGCCATCCTCGTCAATGGCGGCAAGACCATCTTCACCGGCCTGTTTCCCGATTTCTGGCTGTTTGCGCTCGGCGGCCTGTTCGTTGCTGTGACGTTGTTCCTGCCAAAGGGCATTGTCGGCACCATCGCGCACTATCTCGGCAAGAACAGCAAGTCGGCAAGCTCGCCGCCAAAAGCCGAGAAGGATGAAGCCCAGCAATCCGTGCAGGCTGCGGAGTAGGATCATGATCCCCGACATCAAACCTAACAGCATGCTTTATCTCAACAACGTCTCGGTATCTTTCGATGGCTTCAAGGCTTTGAATTCGCTGTCGATCGTCATCGAGCCGGGCGAACTTCGCGCCATCATCGGCCCGAATGGCGCGGGCAAGACCACGATGATGGACATCATCACCGGCAAGACGCGGCCCGATGAGGGAGAGGTATTCTTCAATGGCCTGACAGATCTGACCAAGAAGGACGAGGCTGACATCGCCCAACTTGGCATCGGCCGCAAGTTCCAGAAGCCGACCGTCTTCGAAAGCCATACCGTCTGGGACAATCTCGAACTGGCGCTCAACCGAAATCGCGGTGTCTTTGCAACACTGTTCTACCGCCTGACGCCTGCTGATCGCGATCGCATCGAGGAAATCCTTGAAACGGTGCGGCTTTCATCCCGGCGGGACGAACTGGCGGCCAATCTTTCCCATGGTCAGAAGCAGTGGCTTGAGATCGGCATGCTGCTCGCACAGGAGCCGAAGCTCCTTCTGGTCGATGAGCCGGTGGCGGGCATGACGGATGCGGAGACGGCGGAAACTGCGGTGCTGCTAAAGGAGATCGCGAAGACGCGCTCGGTCGTCGTGGTCGAGCACGACATGGGCTTCATCCGCGATCTTGGCGTCAAGGTGACGTGTCTCGCCGAAGGATCGGTTCTGGCGGAAGGGTCGATCGATTTCGTCAGCAGCGATCCAAAGGTGATCGAGAATTATCTGGGGCGGTAGTGGGCCTTTGTGGGCGGGAAGAGTCCCCCCTCATCCGGCCTGTCGGCCACCTTCTCCCCTCGGGGAGAAGG
>JBCNPI010000152.1:0-13560 GCA_039593415.1 Rhizobium sp.
GGCTCGGCCATGGGCCGCGCCGGCGGCTATTCCGACGGGCGCGACATCGGTGTCGTCTTCAATTATCCGAACCGCTCCGGCGCCTCGGCCCTGCCCATGTGCGGCGGTGTCGGTGCCCAATATACGCCGACGGCGGGCTGGGCGCAGGCGATGAAATATTACGCCACCACATTGGGACGCGAGGAGTATGCGCAGGATATCGCCGTCGTCCTTGGAGGCGATGGCTCCGTCGCCTCGAACGGATTTTGGGCAGCACTGACCGCCGCAACGACCCAAGCATTGCCGATGCTCTTCTACATCGAGGATAACGGCTTCGGCATCTCCGTTCCCTCGACCGCGCAGACGCCCGGCGGCAATATCGCAGCCAATCTTGCAAGCTGGAGAAACCTCGCAATATTCGATGGCGACGGCAGCAATCCCGCCGAGGCGGCAAACCTTGTGCACGACGCCGTCTCATTCGTCCGCCGTGAGCGCAAGCCCGCCCTTTTGCGGCTAACGGTTCCGCGCCTCGAAGGCCACAGTTTTCAGGATACGCAGACCTACAAGAGCGAGGAAACCGTGAGGCGCGAATGGGAACGAGATCCCTTGCCGCGCCTCAAAGACTTCCTCGTTCCCGCCGTAATGACCATGGAGGAGTGGGATGCCTGTGAAAGCAAAGCACGGGAGGTGGCCGAAGCCGCGTGCGCGCGAGCCGAAGGCAGACCGGTTGCAGACCCCTCCACCGTCGCCCGCCACGTATTTTTCGACGGCGACCTGCAGGCGATGGGCGGCCAGCATCCCTCCGGATATGTGCCGCCGGCGGCAACGGACGAGCCTGAGACGTCCGGCCCGCGCATCAACATGGTCACGGCGATCCGCAGAACGCTCGAACACGAGATGGCGATCAATGAGCGCGTCGTCATGTTCGGCGAGGATATCGGCCCCAAGGGCGGCGTGCATGCCGTAACCCTCGGCCTGCAGGAAAAATTCGGCAATGAGCGCATATTCGATACTTCCTTGTCCGAAGAAGGCATTATCGGCCGCGCCGTTGGCATGGCGCTGGCCGGACTCGTTCCTGTCCCTGAAATCCAGTTCCGGAAATATGCCGAGCCGGCGACCGAACAGCTGAACGATTGCGGAACCATTCGCTGGCGCACCAACAACCGGTTTGCGGCTCCCATCATCGTGCGCATGCCCGGCGGCTTCTTCAAATGCGGCGATCCCTGGCACAGCCAGACCAACGAAGTGGCCTTCGTGCACCAGCCTGGCTGGAAGGTTGCGGTTCCCTCGAATGCCGAGGATGCCGTCGGCCTGCTGCGCACCTCGTTGCGTGGCAACGATCCGGTCATCTTCTTCGAGCACAGGGCAATGCTCGATCATGCCTGGGCACGGCGCCCTTATCCCGGAGATGATTTCGCATTGCCCTTCGGTAAGGCAAAGCTGACACGGACCGGCAGCGACATCACCATCGTCACCTGGGGCGCGATGGTGCACCGGTGCGAGGAAGCGGCCGAAGGCTTCTCCGCAGATGTCATCGATCTTCGTACGCTGATGCCCTGGGATCGGGAGGCTGTGCTTGCCTCGGTCGCCAAGACACATCGCTGCCTCATCGTCCACGAAGACCTTGAAGCGGCCGGTTTCGGCGCCGAAATTTCAGCCGTGATCGCCGACAAGGGCTTCATGGATCTCGACGCGCCGGTTTCGCGCCTGACCATGCCCGATATTCCAAGTCCGCATAACCCGATCCTCCTCGATTGGGCCGTACCCTCCACGGAACGGATCGCCAAGCGCATTGCTGAAATCCTGGAGTTCTAGCGATGACGAACACGATCGAAATTACAGCACCGATCGAACAGGAAGGCACGAGAGCGGTTGTCCGCAACTGGTTGAGACAAATTGGCGACCACGTTCGGGAAGGCGATGCACTCGTCGAACTGGAAACCGACAAGGTGACCCAGGAGATCTCGGCACCTTGCGACGGCATCCTCAGCGAAATCGCCATGTCGGATGGCGATGACGCCGCACCGGGAGCGATCCTGGGGCGAATGAACGTCGAAGCGGGGCTTGACATGGAAGCACCTGCTCTGCCGTTGCAGAGACAGCCGGCCCCGACCGCGACTGCGACAATTTCCAGCTATTATTCGCCTGCCGTCCGCAAGGCTGCCGAGGAATATGGGCTTGATCCGGTTAGCGTGAAAGGCAGCGGCAGGGGTGGGCGGGTCACACGCGCCGACATGGATCTCGCGCGGGAAGCAAGCAAATCGCACCCATCCGCTCCCGCATCGCGGCAGGCAACTCGCGCCGAGCCTTTGCCGGCAGCGTGGGTTGAAGGCAAATCCAGGAAGATACCTCATTCGGCCATGCGGCTTTCAATCGCAAGACACATGGCCCAATCCCTGACAACCGCACCTCAGGTCACGGCAGTCTTTGAGATGGATTTCACGGCGATCATGCGCCACCGCGAAAGCCACAAGGACCGCATGAAGGCCAAAGGCGTAAACTTGTCCTACACCGCCTATTTCGTGGCTGCGTCCGTCGCGGCCATGGAGACCGTGCCGGAGGTCAACAGCCAGTGGCATGAAGACAGCCTCGAAATATTCGAGGACATCAATATCGGCGTCGGGATCGCGTTGGCCGACAAGGGTCTGGTTGCTCCGGTCATCCGGCAGGCGCAGAACCTCTCGCTTGAAACAATTGCCGCCCAACTGCGGGATCTGACGAACAGGGCGCGATCCAATGCCCTCAAGAACGACGCGCTGAAGGGCGGGACGTTCACGATCTCCAATCACGGGGTTTCCGGCTCGCTGCTTGCGTCCCCCATCATCATCAACCAGCCGCAGTCGGCCATTCTCGGCATCGGCAGACTTGAGAAGCGCGTCGTGGTGCGGGAGGTCGATGGGGTCGATACGATCCAGATCCGCCCAATGGCCTATGTATCGCTCACGATCGACCACCGCTGCCTGGACGGCCACCAGACGAATGCCTGGTTGACCGAATTCCAGCGGTTTCTGCAGGAGTGGCCTCAATGAGTGCAGGGAGGAGAAAATGAGCAAGACAGCGTTTTTTGACAGCCTGGCGGAACAAGCGCCGGACCCTCTGCTGAAATTGATAGCCAAGTTCGCCGCCGATCCGCGATCTGGAAAGGTCGACCTCGGGGTTGGCGTTTATCGCGACGAGATGGGACGCACTCCGGTCATGAGAGCCGTCAAGGCGGCGGAGCACTATCTCTGGGAAACGCAAGAGTCCAAATCCTATATCGGCCCCGAGGGCGATCCCGCCTTCCTGCGGGCGCTGGCGCTCGAAGTCTTCGGAAAGCATCATGGCGGCAGGCTGATTTCCGGAATTCAGACTCCCGGCGGTACCGGCGCCCTGCGCCTGGCTGCGGAGCTACTTGTCCGCGACAAGCGGCGGAAGATCTGGATCGGCACGCCGACATGGGTCAATCATCAGGCGATCTTTGCCGCCGTCGGTCTTCAGATGGGAACCTATCGCTTCTTCGACATCGGCAAGCAGATCGTTCTTGTCGACGAGATGCTGACGAGTTTGCAGAATGCTGCGCCTGGCGATGCGGTTCTCTTGCAAACAAGCTGCCATAACCCGACAGGTGCCGGACTTTCGCCGCAGACCTGGCAGGACATTGCCGCCATCATCGCTGATAGGGGACTGCTGCCGCTCTTCGACAACGCCTATCAGGGCCTCGGGCGTGGACCCATTGAAGATGCGGCCGGCATGATGACCGTCATCGAAGCGGTCGATGAGGCCATGGTCGCCGTATCGTGCTCCAAATCCTTTTCGCTCTATCGGGAACGCACGGGCGCGGTCTATCTGCTCGGGGATCTCCAGGCTTCACTCGACAAAGGTATCGGCGATCTGGCAAGCCACGCCCGCGCGAGCTACTCGATGCCGCCAGCGCATGGGGCCGCCATCGTCGCAGCAATTCTCAAGAATCCGTCCCTTCGCCGGGACTGGGTCGATGAACTCAGCGAAATGCGCATCCGCATAGCCGAGATCCGCCGGGCTGCCGCCGAAGCCTTTGCCCGCTTCCATCCCGAGCTTGCCCATATCGGCTCCCAGGAGGGCATGTTTTCCCTTCTGCCGATCTCTCCTGAAAATGTCCGGCAGCTGCAGACGGAGCATGGCATCTACATGCCGGACTCCGGAAGAATTAACGTGGCGGGCATGCGGGTGGAGGACGTGGCATCCGTGGCGGAACGCGTCGGCCCATACCTGACGTAAATATGCCTGAAGCGGTCGAAGACCCTAGCCGGCGACGATTTCCTCGAGCGCCAGCGCAGCACCCAGCAGCCGTTCGTCTTGGTTCTTCGGAGCCGACAGCAGGAAGCCGACCGGCATGCCGGCTTCACCCGTGCCGCAAGGGAGAGACACACCGCACCAATCAAGGAAATTGCCGATCGCCGTGTTGCGCAGCGTCCTGCCGTTGACCTTCCCGAACAGTTCGTCGTCGGCCTCAAGGGGGCCAAGCGCCGGCGCGACATGGGCGACCGTCGGATAGGCGATGAATTCGTTCGGCCCAAGCATTCCGGCCGCCTCCCTGATCAGCTGCTCGCGCACTTTGAGCGTTTCCAGATAGCCGACCAAACTGATCTTCTCGCCAAAGCGCAGCCGCACCACGACCCGCCGGTCCATAGCTTCGGCCTCCGGCCCTGCCAGCCGGCGGTGATGCAGCGCGAAGGCTTCGGCGGTTGCCAGCGGCCCGTACTCGGCCATCACCTCAAAGAGCCGCTCGAAAGCCGGAAAGGCGGCCCGGCGTATCTTGACGCCGCCAGCACTCAGCCGGGCAAGCGCCGCCTCGAAGGCGGCAACGACACCGTCCTCCGCGTGATCCATGACGACATTCGTCGGCACAACGATGGAAAGCCCGACGGGTTCGGCGCGCGCGGCCTCCGGCACAAAACGCCCGCGCATCGCGGCATCGACCCAAATGGCATCCTGGACGCTGCGGCACAAAGGACCAAGCGAATCGAGGCTGGCCGCCAATGGAAAGACGCCAGCCATACTGTAGCGGCCATGGCTTGCCTTGTAACCGACAAGGCCATTGAAGGCGGAAGGGATGCGCACGGAGCCGCCGGTATCGGTGCCGATCGACACTGGCACAAGACCTGCGGCGACCGCGACGGCGGAACCGGAAGACGAGCCGCCCGGAATTCGCGCGACATCAAAGGCAAGCGGATTGCGCGGCGTGCCATAGTGGGGATTGAGGCCGAGGCCGGAAAAAGCGAATTCGGTCATATTGACCCGACCGACGGCAATCATGCCGACCGCCTTCAGCGCCTTGACGACATCGGCATCATCCGATGCTGGCTCGGCATGCGCAAGCACGATGGACCCAGCCGTCGTCGGCAAGCCGGCAATGGCAAAAAGATCCTTCCAGGCGACGGGAATGCCCTCCAGCAGCCCGCGCGATCGCCCCTCGCGCAGCCGCCGCGAGGAGGCCACGGCTTCCTCCTTAGCCCGCGCTTCCAAGAGCCGCGTGAAGATCGCCGGATCGTTATGGGCCCGGATCGCATCGAGGCTCTCCTCGGCCAGCGCCACCGGATCAAGGCGACCGGACTGAATCAGCACCGAGAGCTGCGCGATGGATTTACCGAGATGTGTCTGTGTCATAGGCCCTGCTCTCCTCTTCAGCCGACAGGCTGCATCCAACGGCGCACCAGATAATTGTGCTCATCCATTGTCGTATTCCAGACGGCAATGCAATTGGCGCGCTGCCAAAGGATCAGGCGCAACGGTACAAGCACTATTGTACAAACGCTACTGTACAAGCACGGGCTGCATGCAGCGTGCGTCGGTCACCTGGATGTCGGCCTGTCCGACACCGATGCCGAGGAGGCCGAGCAGATTGTAGAGAAGCTGGTCGATGGGAGTCGTCACGACGGAAAGCGTATCGGCAACGGCTCCCAGAACCGCGCTCGGCGTACCGATGGTCAGGATGAGCACCCGGACGCTGAGATTCGCGTTCTTCAGGAGCGATTGGCGGCCGAGGTCAGGATCATGCTGGTCGACACGGTCTTGACGGCGACGTTTCCTCACTTGTCCCGCAGACAGGCGAGCCGACCAGGAAGTCTCTTCATCAGAGCCCCCCTGAAACGAATGGTCGAATAGCGGCGGATGGTTCGATCCGGCATTGCGAACGTGTAGAGGTTCCAGATCGGAAGATCCGACGCGTCATAGCTGGCGCTGACCGTGAACTGATTGGCATTGGTCGGATCGGTGGCGACCGTTATCGTCAATTTGCTCTTGTTGATGAAAGCATCGTTGATCGTCGAATTCGTGACGAAGTTCTGGACCAGCTGGCTTCGCTCATCCGCCGATAGCCCGGCAATCGCCGTGCGGGCGGCATCGGCCGTCAATTGCTGCAACGAATGAGCGGCGGTGAGATAGATGCCGAAGGCAACCAGCGTGAGAAGCAGAAGGAAGAAAAGCGGCGCGATTAAAGCGAATTCGACCGCTGCGGCGCCTCCCGCGCCCTGTTAAGTTGAGAAACACGATACATAGTCCTGTCCCCTTCGATCGCCCGTCATCTGCGCGATGACGAACCGGGAGACCTTAGACTTCGGACGTTAATTTTATATTTCTAAATAAGGTAGTTTCTCATATTATTACATCCTCAATATGTTGAATACTTGATGAAATTGCTGTTGCACTGAGCAATGTCCATGGTGAATCCTGACTTATCGGAGTTCGCTGCCAGGGATTTCATACCTCGCCACACTGCACCCTCCTCGTCCGCCTGGCGAAGATGCCGCTTATTGAGCTCCTCCTCTCCAGCCGGAATGCACAAGCGCGAGGGACTTGGACGCCAAGCTCCATGCGGGCGGTCATCTACTTCTTCTTCGGCACCTGATCCCAACCGCCCTGGATGTTTCTTACAAAGCGGCGATTTCCCTTGTAGTAGGTAACCGCGCCGGTGCGACCCACCTTGATCGATGTCGGCAGCGATTGGGCGGCCATCTTCAGCCGCTCGACCATGTCAAGCGCCTCTTGCCTCTTTCCAGCGCGGATCAGCGCCATCAGCTTCGATTCTTGTTTCATCCTCTATACTCCCGTTGATGGAGGTCCAAGGGCGGGCGGAATTTGCGGCTCGTCAGTCCATTATGCATATCGGTCACTCCACACGGCGTTGCATGAGCAGCGAACGCAGTGCCACGGCCACCACGCAGACGCTGGAAATAAGGAAGATTGCGCCCGACATCGCATAGATCGTCGGCGACGCACCGGAATTCATCTTGCCGAACAGCACCACCGGCAACGTGTTCTGGCGGCCGGCGAGATAGAAGGCGCGCGTGAACTCGTTGAGCGACAGCAGGAACGAAAAGATGAAGGCACTGATGAGGCCAGGCCGGATCAATGGCAGGGTGATATCGAGGAATTGCCGGAAGCGGCCGGCACCGAGATCGTCCGCCGCCATCAGGTAGGTCCGTTTCACCGCGGCAAAGCTCGTCAGGATGACGATGAAGGCGAAGGGCATCGCCCATAGCAAATGGCCGGCAATCACGGTCAAGGCCGATGCCTTCACGCCGGAGCGGCTGATGACGGTCGATAGCGCAAGCCCCTGGATGACGCCTGGCACGAACATCGGCAGAAGCACGGTCAGGAACCACAGACTACGTCCGCGGTGGAGTTCGCGATGGGCCAGCGCCGCGGCAAGCGACAGCAGCGTCGCGATGACGGCCGTTGCAAGCGCAATGACGATCGATTGGCCGAGCGCCGCGACGAGCGCACTTTCCGAGCCGAGCGACAGATACCATTTCAGGGTAATGTCGGAAAAATGCGGCAGTCCCGGCTGCAGCGCCGGATTGAACGAGACTCCGAGCAGATAGAGCGGCGGCGCATAGATCACGATGAGACCGATGACGGTCAGCGTCCAGATGACGATGCGCGGAGTCGTTCCCTCCCTGACGATCATTGGCCACGCTCCTCGAACAGCGAAGAGAGACCGAATAAAGCATCGCCGATCAGCACCAGCCCGAAGACGATCACGAGCATGAGTGTCGAAATCGCAAAGGCGAGCGGGAAATTGGCGACCCGCATGACGTCGTTGATCATCACGGAAACGATCGATGCGCCAGCACCGCCGAGCATCTGCACCTCTGTCGACGAGCCGGCAACCATGACGAAGACGAACAGGGACCCGGCAAAGACACCGGAATAGGTCAGCGGCAGCAGCACGGTGCGCAGCATCGTCCAGAAACCGGCACCCAGATCGCGCGATGCCGCCAGCGTGACCGGATCGACACGGCGCATGGAGAGCAGAATGGGGAAGGTTGCAAACGGCAGATAGGAGGCGACAAGTCCGACGATGACGGCAAAATCGCTGAACAGCAGCCAGTCGAGCGGCGTGTCGATGATGCCGGCCTGCTGCAGAAGGGTGTTGATGACCCCGGTGCGGCCAAGCAGCAGCCGCCAGGAAAAAGAGCGGATGAGATAGGAGGTGAAAAATGGGATGGTAAGCAGAGCCGCAAGCAAAACCGATAGCCGGCGCCCAGCCAGAAAATACATCGCATAGGCGGTGGGATAGGCGATCACAAGGCAAATGGCCGATGTCAAAAATGCCTTGCCGAGGGTGGACAGAAATACGCTCCAGCGTCCGGCGTCCAGGATGGCGCCGTAGGCGGCAACACTGAACTCAGGCTTGATCCAATAGGTCGCCGGGTCCCAGGCACAGAAGCTCCAGACCACGACCAGAACGAGCGGCGCAAGGCCAAGCGCGAGGATCGCCGCAAGCGGAGCAGCCAGCAATAGAACTGGTGTCTTCATGGTCTGGTCCTCCTTGTCTTAGCGTTGATCCCATCGGCTCGGGGCGGGCCTGTCCCTCGACAGATGCGCCAGCCCCGATCCATCACGTCACATCAGGCATTGCGCAGCTTCTGCCACCACTCTTCGTAAAGTTGGAAATTGTCCGGCCGGCAATTTTGCCAATAGACCTTTCCGGAGAACTTGGCCTTCACATGGTCGGCGAGCTTGGCAACGTCGTCGGCCTTGTATTCGTCCGGATGGGCCTTGGCATAGGCGAGATTGTTGTCTGTCGGCACGAGGTAGCCGCGCGCCTTGCCCAGTTCGCAGCCATAGAGGCCGGCAAGCAGCGCATCGACGAATTTGTGGGCAGCCTCCGCCTTGCCGCGCCCTGCGGCACCCTTAAGCAGAACAGTGTTGTTGCCCCAGCCTTCATAGCCTTCGACGGGTGCGGCATATTCCACCTGAAGCCCGCGCTTGCGGCCTTCATAAACGATCGGCTCCCAACCGGTCATGGCATCGACTTCTTCGTTCGCCACCAGCTGCACGCCCTGTTCCCAGCCGTTCCAGAAGGTACGGAACTGGCCGTCCTTCTTGTGCTTGATCAGGAATTCCATGACGAGGCCCAGCTCGGACTCCGTCAGGTTGCCTGGCTCCTTGATCGGCTTGTTCTCGGCTTCCTTCAGATAGATGGCGGTAAAGATGGCGCTGTTGATCCACGCATCTTCCATCGCGACCCGGCCCTTGAGCTTCGGATCGAAGATGACGCCATAGCTGTCGACCTTGCCGAGCTTGTCGGGACGATAGATGATGGAATCGGCATTGACGACGGTCGGAATGCCATACTGCTTGCCCTCATAGGTCAAGGTCGGGATGTCCTTGGCCCATTGCCAGATGCCGGCAAAATTCGGGATCTTGGACACATCCCAGGCAGCAATCAGTCCCTGCTTGGCGAGCTCCCGTTCGGCGCCGCCCTGAAAGCCGCCAACGTCGAAGAGATCGTTGGCATTGCCGGCGGCAAGACGCGCAACCACCGGGCCGACGTCGTTGCCGTTGTCGGTGAATTCTGGCGCAACGCCGTTCTGGCGCGCAAATTCCTGCCATTTGTCGCCGATATCGAGAGTTGCTGTCGCCCAGAACGCGACCGTTGCCTCATCGGCCATGACGCTCGTTGCGCCAAGACCACCGAGAGACAGCGCGGCCGCACCTGCGCCCATCAGCTTGAGCATGTCACGGCGTTGCATGTTGCTCCTCAAGGCGGAGGAGGCGAGATCGTTACTTTTGTTCATCGCGTCATTCCCTTCCCTCATTTTTCGCTTGTTTCAGCCGTTTCGGGTTCTACTCATCGCCTCCAGCCAAGGCCGGTATTCCGGAATGATCAATCAAGAGCGCAGCACCCGGCTTCAGGCGCACACGCACGCTTTCGCCCGGCAAGGGCGGAGTTGCGTCCGCGCTGGTCGTTAACACCACACGCTGGCTGTCGGCGAAAGCGAGCGTAACGTCATGGCTGAGTCCGCGATAGATGCTTTCGACAACCGTAAGTTCAATTATGTCCGCCGCCTCAACGGCAGCCGGGACAAGCTCGATGCGGTCGGGACGGATCGCGACGAGAGCATCGGAGAACGGCGCGGCACAGGAAAAGCTCGCGCTCATCTGCTGCCCCGCAATCGTGACGATGGCCTTGTCGCCGGAAATCGAAATTCTTTCAGGCTTGAGGAGCGTGTCGATGCCGATGAAACGGGCCACGAAAGCATTGGCGGGCGCTTCGAAGAAGCGTGCGGGCACATCGGTCTGCTCGATCCGCCCCTTATGCATCACCGCCATGCGATCCGAAAGGCTGAGCGCCTCGTCCTGATTGTGGGTGACGAGAATGAAGGTCGCGCCGGTGCGTTTGTGGAGCCGACCGAATTCGTCGCGCATCTGCTGGCGCAGCCGTTCGTCAAGCCCGGTCAGAGGTTCGTCGAGCAGAAGGATGCCCGGCTCCATGACAAGCGCGCGGGCAAGGGCCACGCGCTGGCGCTGGCCGCCTGAAAGAAGGTTGACGTCGCGATCGGCAAAGCCGGAAAGCTCGACCAAGTCCAGAGCATCCCCGACCTTGGCCTTCAGCGCCGCGCCGGAAAGCCCACGCAGCTTCAGCCCGTAGCCGACATTCTGGGCGACGTTCATGTGCGGGAAGAGCCCGAGCGACTGGAAGACGGTATTGACCGGGCGGCGATTGGCCGAAATACCAGCCATATCCTTTCCCTCGAAAAGGACGCGGCCCGAGGTGGGCCTGTCGAAGCCTCCGATCAGCTTCAACAGCGAACTCTTGCCGCAACCCGACGAACCGAGCAGCGTAAAGAACTCCCCTGCCCTGATGTCGAGCGTCACGTCGTCGACGGCCCGCATCGGCCCGTAACTTCTGACGATATGGTCGAGGCCGATCGCTATCGCCATATCAGACGCTGCTCCCATCGCGCTCGCGGATGAGCAGCAGACCCTCTTCGCTCACCTCAAGCTCCTGTCCGGCAACCACCAGCGATGTCGCGGTCGCCTCCTCGACGATCAACGGACCGGCAATCCTTTGCAAGGCAGGCAGTTTTGCGCGGTCGTATACCGGGCAGGACACCCAACCCGCCGTCCCCCCGAAATAGACGTCGCGACGGGCCTTGAAGGCTGCATCGAGCGAGCGCCCGGTTCCGTCGAGTTTCGGGATGGCGATCACCGGGCCGTGGAGTACTGCCTCCAGGTGGATCATGGTGATCTCCATCGGCGAGTTGCGAAGGCAGAAGGTATAGGCGCGCTCATGCACCGCATGGAATCGTTCAGCGAAACTCTCGGCATCGTCATCGAGCTCGAACAATGCGAACACGCCATGCTCCTGACCGCGATAGCGAGCCTCTACGCGGCAGGTATAGCGGATCTCCGCAGCATCCCCCTTGGCGAAATAGGCGACCGCATCGCGCTTCAGCTCTTCGAAGCGGCGCTTCAGGTCATTGACCGCCTCCGGCGCGAGAGGCGAGAACCAAGTGCCGCGAAAATCGGCGCGCGGCTCCGCCGCCAGCATTCCCCAGGCGGAAAAGATGCCGGGATGCGGCGGAACGACGATTACCTTCACACCGAGGTCGCGGCCGAGACGAGCGGCAAGCGCAGGCCCGGCGCCCCCGGAGATGACGAAGGCGGCGTCGCGTGGATCGTGGCCACGCTGGACGGTGACGAGCTTCAATGCGTTGATCATCGACGCATGGGCAATCTCGACGATGGCGAGTGCGGCATCTTCGACCGAAAGGCCAAGCGGTTCGGCAACGCCTGCAATGGCGGCAGCAGCCTTGCCCTTGTCGAGCCGCATCTGCCCGCCGGCAAAGCTTGCCGGATCGAAAACGCCGAGCGTCAGGAGCGCGTCGGAAAGCGTCGGCCTGGTCCCGCCGCGCCCGTAGCAGGCGGGGCCTGGGCTCGAGCCGGCGCTTTCAGGCCCAACGCAAAGCGCACCGCGCTCGTCGATGCGGGCAATGGAACCGCCGCCGGCGCCGATCTCAACGATGTCGACGACCGGCACTTGCACCGGATAGCCGGGGGCGATGCGGGTGTGTTCGAGCCTGTATTCGCTGTCGAGTGTCGGCCGGCTGTCATGAATCAAGGAGCATTTTGCCGTCGTGCCGCCGACATCGAGCGAAAGCACTTCCGATTCGCCAAGGACGCTGCCGATACGCGCGGCACCCGCCACACCACCGGCGGGGCCGGATTCGACAAGCGTCAGCGGGCTCATCTGCGCCTGATCGAAGGTGGAGATGCCGCCGTTCGACTGCATGGCATAATAGGGGCATGTGAGATCGCGTTCGGTCAGCGCGCGTTCCAGCCGCGCGAAGTAGCGCTTGATGATCGGCTGCACATAGGCGTTGAGCACGGCCGTATTGGATCGCTCGTATTCCCGCCATTGACGGGAAACCTCGTGGCTGGCGCAAACGGTGACATCCGGCAGCGCTTCCGCGAGCGCCTTCGCGCAGGCGATCTCATGCTCGGGATTGACGTAGCTATGCAGGAAAACGACCGCCACCGCATCTACCTTGCGGGCACGGCACTCCCGAATGATAGGCTCGATGTCGCCGAGTTCGATGGGTGTCAGCACTCTGCCCTTGGCGTCCATGCGTTCGCGCACCTCGAAACGAAGGCTGCGCGGTACAAAGGATTCGGGGCTTCTGAACTGGAGATTGTAGAGATCGGGGCGGTTGCCGCGGCCGATTTCCAGCACGTCGCGAAAGCCGTCCGTGGTCACAAGGGCGGTGCGGACACCCTTGCGCTCGGTAATGGCATTGATGACGGTCGTTCCGCCATGGGCGAAAAAGATCACATCGCGTGCCGAAAGCCCGTCCTTCTTCTCAGCCAGTTCGATCGCCGTCAGAACACCCTCGGACTGATCGTGGACTGTGGTCAGGCTCTTGGCGGTAAAGATCTCGCCCGTGCGCTCATCATAACCGACGAGGTCGGTAAAGGTACCGCCCACATCCGTCGCCAGTCTGATCATCCCGCCATCCTCTCTTCATATCCATAGAGGCTGCGTGCCACCTCCTCGGTGATGTAACCGTCTTCAACGTCCCGGCGGACCCGCTCGGGCTCGCGAGCATGCGGATCACCCCAGCCGCCGCCGCCGCCGGTGATGATCCGCACGAGGTCGCCACGGTTCAGCGCGATATGCGGCTCGCGTCCGAAATTGCTGATCTTGCCGCCATCCTCTTCCACCTGCAGGAGATTGATGCTGCCGGACCTGCCGCCTTCGATCCCCCAGGGAGGCGTATCGGTTCGCCCGAAGCTGCAATAGGCCGATGCGCCGTCTCCAACGATCTCATAGTC
>JBCNPI010000153.1:0-13556 GCA_039593415.1 Rhizobium sp.
GGCGATCTGCATGATGGGCGCATAGCCCATGCGCGTCAGCAAAGCACAGATGCCGACCGAGGACATATGGCAGTTGGCACCCGAGGCATCGACCGCATTGATGCCATCGACCCAGCCTTCGAAAATGGCCGCACGCTCGTAGACGTCTTCGGCATTGGCGCTGTCGGGTGGGTTCAGCTCGGCGGTAACGGCGAATTCGCCGCGGCGAAGCACGCGTTCCAGCCGTCCGCGGGAATAATGGCCGGGCAGGGGATCGAGCGGCAGATGCACGCCAAGCGGATTTTCATCGATATGCGACATCGCTTACGCTTCCTTTTTCGCCGCTTCGCGGGCTGCGGCGGCCTCCGCCGTGACGCGAAGCCAGGAGGAGGTTTCGCGTAGCGACTGGTTCACGGGCTTCTGCACCTTCAGGATCGCATCGCCCTGAGTCATATTCTGCGAGCCTTTCCAGGCCTGCACCCAGACGCAAGGCATATCGGGCTCGACCTCGCAATTGCCATTGGCGCGCACGCCACCGCAGGGGCCGTTGCGCAGCTGCTTGGGACAATTCATCGGACAGGACATGCCCGTCGACGACAGCGCGCACTGGCCGCACATGCGGCAATCGAACAGGAAGCCCTTCACATTGCGTTCGATAAAGGTAATCGGGCGCTCTACGCGTTCATAGCCGAACGCCTTCCACAATGGATGCAGCAGGAGAAAGGCGTCTGCGAAGCGACGGTAAAACCATTCGAAGAAGCGCGAATGACGGACCGCCCAGAGCCGGACCGTATATTTGCGTCGGGCACGGCGATTGGGCGAAACTCCGGCCGGTGTATAGGCGCCACTGGCAGCCTTTGCGCCTGCGGCGGCATTGCCGGGCTTCTGGACAGCATCAGCCATTGTCTCGGCCTCCGGCCTTCACGAGTGCCACCAGCCGCTCGCGATCATAAGCTGCCTCGAGCTCGCTTGCGGCCTTGTCTGCTTCGGCTTCAAGGTCGTCGGAAACAGGCACGGGATCAGCCTTGCGCCATTCGGCGAGATAGTCGTCGGTTTCGGCGGCACCCGTGCGCATGGCGCACATGTCGATCGCCTCGGTAAAGCGTAGCGAAAGCTCGCGTTTTGCCGTCTGCCTGCCCTTTTTGATAATCACCTGGGCCGGAATGTCCCGCCAGTAAACGACAATGCGATCCGCCATGCACAAATCTCCTCTTCACATAAGAATGCACGCCGGCCGACCATCGGACTGCGCTCGCCACGACGCGGCACATGCCGAAAAACGACGCGACGCGAAAACCTCGTCCGCGAGCGTTCCGAACGCACATTATCCTTTGAAACGGCCGGGTTCGAACCGTGACTGAATGTCGATCGTTCATCCAGCATGTCGGTTTCGGCAAAGAAGGGACCGGATAAAGAGCGTGAGGACGCAGCGATCACACAGCAGATAATTCTCGGGCAAGATCCCCGTAACCGGTGTAGCGATATTCGTAGTCCAGACCAAGATAGGCGGCGGCTTCCTTCGCCTTCGC
Organism: Rhizobium sp.; assembly: GCA_039593415.1. Taxonomy (GTDB): domain Bacteria; phylum Pseudomonadota; class Alphaproteobacteria; order Rhizobiales; family Rhizobiaceae; genus Rhizobium. The sequence goes on from JBCNPI010000153.1 coordinate 1,509, forward strand.
CTGCAGCGCGGGGTCCTCTTCCTGCGAGAGGTAGACCACCTTGCGGTAATTGCCGAAATACATGTCGCGCAGCTCCGGATGACGGTCCAGACCGAGGGGGACGATGACGAAGGATTCGAACTGGCGGGCGAGGAAGTCGGTCAGGAAAAACGACGTGATGTCGTCGTCACGCGCCGCGAAAGCCTCATTGCCCGTGAAGAAGGAATAACAATGCGGCCCGGAAAGGCGCTCTATTCCGTCGCGCTCGCAGATCCTGTCGATATCTCCTCCCGTGCCGCAATCGGCATAGCCGATGTAGATATTCTTGAAGCCGCGCGCGCGGGCATCGGCAATCGCTTCTTCCAGGGCCGGTGCGATCTTCTGCGGATAGGAATGGTAGATCGCGGGAAGACAATGGAGATCGATATGATCGAGCCCATTTATTCTGACGATGGCCAGTATTTCACGCGCGATTGCTCCGCACGCGATTACATGAACCTTTTGCTTGGATATGCGTTTATCGCCGGAAAGGTTCTTTTTCGTATCGTGCCGATCAACATCCATTCCAAAAGAGGCTCCTGATCATGAGCGCATCGACAACAAGTAAAATCGCCGCCGCCTTTGCCGTACTTATGGTACTCGCTTCATGCTCCAACACAATTCGCGGCATGGGCAGAGATACGGCCAATGCCGTCAACGCGACGGAAGATGCTGGTCACAAGGTCAAGCGGGCCGCTCAGAACTAAAGCGCGCGCCGCGATCCCACAGATTCGCTTCTCGCGCCTTAGGCCTTTGATTTTGCACATGTCGCCGTCGCAAGACCGAGGCATGTTTTGTGACGCATGCTCTAATGTGAGATGTGGATCGGCCGGCGACAAGTCTTTGATTGCCGCCGGCGTCAAAATGCGCGGCAATCAGGCCCCGGCAGCTAGGCTGTTGTGCTTGCGCTTCATGAATTCCTTGGCGGTTTCGACCGCCACGGCTGCATCGCGGCAATAGGCATCGGCACCGACGGCCTTGCCGAATTCCTCGTTCAGCGGCGCACCGCCAACGAGAACGACATAGTCGTCGCGCAGGCCTTTTTCCTTCAGCGTATCGATAACGACCTTCATATAAGGCATCGTCGTCGTCAGCAGGGCCGACATGCCGAGAATGTCGGGCTGTTCGCGCTCGATGGCGTCGAGATAGTTTTCGACCGGGTTGTTGATGCCGAGGTCGATGACGTCGAAGCCGGCGCCTTCCATCATCATGCCGACAAGGTTCTTGCCGATGTCATGAATGTCGCCCTTGACGGTGCCGATCACCATCTTGCCGAGCTTCGGCGCGCCGGTCTGCGCCAGAAGCGGCCGCAGGATCGACATGCCGGCCTTCATCGCATTGGCCGAAAGCAGCACTTCCGGAACGAAGAGAATGCCGTCGCGGAAGTCGATGCCGACGATGCGCATGCCTTCGACCAGCGCCTGGGTCAGAACATCGTAAGGCGTCCAGCCGCGGTCGAGAAGGATCCGCGTCCCTTCCTCGATTTCTTCCTTCAATCCATCATACAGGTCGTCATGCATCTGCTGCACGAGTTCCTCATCCGAAAGTTCCGCGAGAATGATTTCGTCGTCAGACATGCGCTCCATCCCGTTTTCGTGCAATGCATCAGAGACTTGTATAAAACACTGCCGCCATTACCGATAGACCGGAAGACGGCCAAAACTCTTTTTGAATGCGACGTCGTGCGGATCATTCGCGACGGAGGGAAAGCGATGATATTGACGCATCCATGTCTGTCCTATGCTAATTGCTGGCGCATTAAGGAACGTCTGGCCAGCGGAATCGGATAGCATAGGTCAGGACAGACGCATTCATGCGCAGGAGTGAGGAAACATCATGGACGATATGATCGAGCAGCCGGTTGCAGGCGGTGATGGTGGCGGACGGCGTTCGCGCGGCGAGGGCAGAGGTGCCGCGGCACGGCGCGCCTCGCGCAGCGGCGGCGGGCCAGGTCCTTCGCTTCCTTATATCACCAGGAAGATCGGCGTTTACGAAGTGCTGGATGAAGAAGGTCTTCAGCTCATCGAGCGCAATGCCGACAAGGTTCTGGAGGAAATCGGCATCGAATTTCGTGACGATGCGGAAGCTCTTGAGCTCTGGAAGGAAGCCGGAGCCGACGTGCGCGGCCAGCGTGTTCACTTCCCGAAAGGACTTTGCCGCGAGCTTTTGAAGACGGCGCCGAGGGAATTTACCTGGCATGCACGCAACAGCGCCCGCAACGCCCACGTCGGCGGCAAGGCAACGATCTTCGCGCCGGTTTACGGGCCGCCCTTCGTGCGCGATCTCGAGGGCAACCGCCGTTATGCGACGATCGAGGATTTCCGCAATTTCGTGAAGCTCGCCTATATGGCGCCGTCGATGCACTCGTCCGGCGGCACTGTTTGCGAACCTGTCGATATCCCGGTCAACAAGCGCCATCTGGATATGGTCTACAGCCATATCAAATATTCCGACAAGCCGTTTATGGGCTCGGTCACGGCGCCGGAAAGGGCCGAGGATACCATTGCGATGGCGAAGATCGTCTTCGGCGATGATTTCGTCGAAAACAACTGCGTCACGCTGAACCTCATCAATGCCAACTCGCCGATGGTGTTCGACGAGACCATGCTTGGCGCACTGAAGGTCTATGCCCGGCACAATCAGGCCTCGGTCGTTTCTCCGTTTATTCTTTCGGGCGCAATGAGCCCGGTAACGGTCGCCGGCACGCTGACGCAGATCCTGGCGGAAGTACTTGCCGGTGCCTCGTTCACGCAGCTTATCCGCAAAGGATCGCCGGTGCTTTATGGCACGTTCGCCGCCTCGATCTCGATGCAGTCGGGCGCGCCGACCTTCGGCACGCCGGAGCCGTCGCTCGTTTCCTACGGCTCGGCACAGCTTGCTCGCCGTCTCGGCCTGCCGTTCCGTACCGGCGGCTCGCTTTGCGCGTCGAAGGTGCCGGATGCACAGGCTGCGCATGAATCGGCCAATACTCTGAACATGACGCTGCTGGCGGGGACGAATTTCGTGCTGCACGCTGCCGGCTGGCTGGAAGGCGGTCTCGTTTCTTCCTACGAGAAGTTCATGATCGACCAGGATCAACTCGGCATGATGCAGAAGATGGCCGAAGGCATCGATCTCTCCGAGAACGGCCAGGCGCTGGACGCCATCCGTGAAGTCGGCCCCGGCAGCCACTATCTTGGCTGTGCCCATACGCAGGCCAACTTCCAGTCCGCCTTCTATCGCTCGGCGCTCGCAGACAACAATTCCTTCGAGCAGTGGGAGATCGAAGGACAGAAGCGCGTCGAGGAACGCGCCAACGCGCTTTGCCGCTCCTGGCTCGATCACTATGAAGCGCCGCCGCTCGATCCGGCGATCGACGAAGCGTTGCTCGCTTATATTCAGAAGCGCAAGGATTCGATGCCGGACGCCTTCACCTGAAGAGAGCCCGAGGCCGCCAGGGAGCAAGGCGGTGCGACACGCGTTGCCGACCTGATCCAGAAGGAAGTCTGGCGGCCGCACTATGAATATAAGGGGCCACGGTGAGTCGCGGCCCTTTCATACTCGAACAGCTCCGTGCGGCGCTCGGCGTCCACGGAGTTTTCGTTCGAGGTATAGTGTCCTTCGGCGACGGCGAGGGGCCGCCATTGGCCGATGGCGCGGCGGCGCGAAGCGTGATCCTGCTTGGCAATATCGGCGGTTCAATCTGGATACCGTTTTCGCATTGGCGGCAATTGCCTGAGAATGTCGGGCGGTCCGACCCGATCGACGACTGGTCGACGACAGTCATCCGACCAGTTGCAAGCAGCTTGGGGGCTACGGCCTATTTTCCTTCGGATCCGCCGTGGCAGCCGTTTCAGCGATGGGCCATGCAGGCCGAAGGCTTGAAGGCATCGCCGCTGGGTATCCTAATTCATCCCGTTTATGGCTTGTGGCACGGCTATCGGGGCGCGTTGGGGTTTACGCAAGCAATTGCGAACGACGCCCTTCCGACATTTTCACAGCACCCATGCGATTTATGCGTTGAGAAGCCTTGCGTTACTGCTTGTCCGGTAGGGGCCGTGACGGCAGCCGATTTCGATGTTCAGGGCTGTCGCTCGCATTTACGCACACAGGAGGGGCAGGCCGGCTGCATGGTCGGCGGCTGTCTCGCCCGCAACGTCTGCCCTGTCGGTGCAAGCTATCGATATCCCGCCGAACAGCTTGCATTCCATATGGCTGCACTCCAGCTTTAGCTCTCTGAGGTTCCTTGTTTCGCCGCATTGCGGTGCGTTCTAAGGCCCATATTATTCATGCGGAGCTATGCGCTTGATTCGATTGATGCTCATCCTTGCCGTTCTTGCTTTTGCCGCCACTGCCTCGGCTGGCGAAGATTGCCGCAAGGTTCAGCATCTCGGCGACGGCTATACGGTTTGCACCTTTGATCCCGCTCGCTACGACATCCAGATTTTCCAAAATGATCACAACGGTAAACCTTACGGTTCGTTCCGGGCTCTGGAAATGGATCTGAGCCGGGATCGCGTCTATGTGCGCTTTGCCATGAATGGCGGCATGTATCTCGACGATCAATCTCCCGTCGGTCTCTTCATCGAAAACGGACGCGAGGCAAAGGCGATCAACACCAATAAGGGCTGGGGCAATTTCCACCTCTTGCCGAACGGGGTTTTCTACGTCGACAAAGGCAAGGCGGGAATCATGGAGAGCAAGACCTTCGCTGCTTCCGGCCGCAGGCCATTCTATGCGACCCAGTCCGGTCCGATGCTCGTCATCGGCGGAAAGCTCCATCCGTCGTTTCTGGCCGATAGCACCAGCCTCAAAACCAGAAACGGTGTCGGCGTCACCGTCGATGGGCTCGTCGTATTCGCGATTTCCGACGGCCCTGTGCGCTTCCACGATTTTGCGACGCTGTTTCGTGACGATCTGAACTGTCCGAATGCCCTGTTTCTCGACGGCAGCATTTCCAGCGTCGACATACCGGAATGGCAAAGGCGCGACAGCCTATTTCCGCTTGGGCCGATCATTGCCGTGACGGAAATGCTGCCGGGCTAAGGCAGCTTCCATGCACGGGCAAGAACACCTTCCCGAAGCTCTCCACCGGCTCTCGGCCTCGCAAGGTTTGAGCAAGGCCCGTCGCCCAGTTTCTAAGCGAGGGGTTCCAGCGAGTCTTTGAGAAGGATCAACATGCACGCCCAAGCGGAGAAACAGACTGTCGCATCGCATGGCGCGGAACACGCCTTGCCAGCCTTTCCTTTCGGTTGGGAGCATCACAAGGACCGGCACTGCATTTGGATCGTCAGTCCGGAGGGCTACATTCACAGCCGCGCTTTCGAGGATGTTGCCCTCGGTCTCCACTACGCCTTTGCCGAACTCGGCGGCAGTGCGCCTTTGGTGACCGATCCGCGAGACTGGAACGGACGGGTGCCGATCGTTTACGGCGCAAATTTGCTGCCGTCGGTCGCGGCGCAATGGCTGCCCCGCGAGAGCATCATCGTGAATATGGAGCAGGTCTCGGCTGAAAGCAGTTGGATCAATCATCGGTATCTCGAACTGCTCAAGAAATTCGCCGTGCTCGATTACAGCGAGCGCAATCGCCAGGGATTAGCCAGGCTCGGCGTTCCCGCCGAAATTCTTGATGTGGGATACAACACCCACCTGACGCGTGTGCCCCAAGCGCCGGTGAAGGATATCGACGTTCTCTTTTACGGCTCGGTCAATGAGCGCCGCAAGAATGTGCTGGTGGCGCTGCAGGCAAGTGGGCTGAACCTCGTTCACCTGTTCGGTGTCTACGGCACCGAGCGCGACGCCTTCATCGGGCGCTCCAAAATCGTCCTCAACGTGCACCATTTCGACGCCGCGATCTTCGAGATTTGCCGCGTTTCCTTCCTCCTTGCCAACGGCGCTTGCGTCGTCAGCGAAGGCAATATCCATGACCCGGAAGTGGCCGCTTTTGCCGAGGGAATGGCGTTTTGCAATTACGATCGGCTTGTCGAAACCTGCATCGAACTTGTTCGCGATGACGAGAGGCGGTCGGCCATTGCAAGCCACGGCTTCGGCCTGATGTGCGAGCGCCAGCAAGCGGCCATCCTTTCCGCTTTGATGGCGAAGGGCGGCTAGGTTTTTAAATGCATTTTGGCGCCGAGCTGGATGCCTGCGGCAGCTGAATCGGCAAACGACATATGAAGGCGGATTGCGACTGATGACTGGAAACGAAACGATCTACATCCTCTGCCCACCCAATCATATGACGGGCGGCCCGGAAGCCCTTCACCAGCTTTGCGCAAGGCTGACCAAAATCGGGCGCATCGCCAGAATGGTCTATACCAACGGTTCCGATCACTCCCTGATGCCATCCCCAGATGGGGAAACTACGATGGTATTTCGGGAATACGAGAATGCCGTTCATCCGCAATATCGGGCCTACGCGACCGAAAGCTCGGACTATATCATCGACAACGAAAACGCGATCGTGGTGTTTCCGGAGATATGGCCGCATCTGATTCCACTCTTCAAGAAGGCGGTTAAGGCCTATTGGTGGCTGAGTTTCGATTACGGCATGGGGCATCTGATGCCGTTGGGCGGCGTGCCGTTCCTTCTGGCGAACGACTGCAAGATGTTGTCGCAATCCTCTTATGCCACGGCACAGCTCAGTATGTTGGGCTTCAGCGATGTCTTGCGGATCTCGGATTTTACGACGTTGGCAAACAATGTGGCGCCACAGCCGATTGAGCTGCGGCGCGATCTGGTTCTGTTCAACAACAAGGCCGAGGCTTTCGGACGCCAACTGGCGACCATGTGCCCGCAATATGAATTCAAGATCCTGAGTAAAATGTCGCCGACGGAAGTCCATCAAAACATGGCGCAAGCCAAGCTTTACGTCGACTTCGGTCCGCATGCTGGCAAGGATCGCATGCCGCGCGAAGCGGCGCTGCTCGGATGCTGCGTGATCACCGGCCGGAACGGCTCGGCCAACAATTTCGAGGATTTGCCCATTCCAGCCAAATATAAGTTTGGCAATCATCCCCAGCGAACGCATGAGATTGCAAGAGCGATCGATGACGTGATCCAGAATTTCCCGGAGAGGTTCGAGGATTTCGGCGTCTATCGGCGCTCTATTGCCATCGAAGAGACAAAGTTCGAATTGGAGGTCTTCAGTGTATTCGGGCAGGTCTGATCGAAAGTTGGCGGCAGGAAGATTGGTCTCGCGATCATGATCAATTTTGCGGATGTTGACTTGCTTGTGGTCGGCGCGGGCTTCTATGGCGCGACGATAGCGGAGCGGGTGGCGAACGAGCTGCAGAAGAATGTACTTCTGATCGACCGGCGCCGCCACATCGGCGGCAATGCCTATAGCGAATTTGACGGCGAGACGGGCATCGAAGTCCATCGTTACGGCGCGCATCTCTTCCATACGCCGAACGAAGTGGTCTGGACCTATCTCAGCAGATTCACGGCTTTCACGGATTACAAGCACCGCGTCTATTCGACCTATCGCGACCAGGTCTATTCCATGCCGATCAATCTCGGCACGATCTCGCAATTCTTCAAACGGCGCCTTTCTCCCGCCGATGCGAAGGCATTGATTGCGGAGCAGGCGGCCGAGATGGCAGATCGTCATCCAGCCAATCTGGAAGAGAAGGCGATTTCGCTGATCGGGCGGCCGCTGTACGAGGCGTTTATCCGCGGCTACACGGCCAAGCAGTGGCAGACTGATCCGCGCGATCTGCCGGAGCACATTATCACGCGCCTACCGGTCCGCTACACTTTCGATAATCGCTACTTCAACGACAAATATGAGGGCCTGCCGGTCGACGGCTATACTGCAATCTTCGAGAGGATGCTGAAGCATCCCAAAATCCAGATCGCCCTCGATGTCGATTTTTTCTCGTTGAAATCCTCGCTGCCGGCTGGACTTCCGATCGTCTATACCGGTCCAATCGATCGCTATTTTGATTATTCCGAGGGCGAACTCGGCTGGCGCACGATCGATTTCGAGAAAGAGACCCTGAATACCGGCGACTTCCAGGGGATGGCGGTCATGAACTATGCCGACGAAACGATCCCCTACACGCGCATTCTGGAATTTCGCCATTTCAATCCGGAGCGCAGCTATCAGAATGAGAAAACCGTCGTCGTGCGAGAATACTCACGCTCGGCGACGCGGGTCGACGAGCCGTATTATCCGATCGATACACGGCAGGACAAAGAGATCTTCCTGCGATATCGCGAACGGGCTGAAGCAGAGACCGATGTCCATTTCGGGGGGCGGCTCGGCACCTACCGCTATCTCGATATGCATCAGGCAATCGGCGCGGCTTTGAAGGCGTTCGATAGCCGTATCGTTCCGCGTTTCACCGAGGGACGCTCCATCGGCGGTGAGAAATAGATCGCGGCAGGCATGTGATTGCCTTCGGTATGCCTTCAAGGCGATGCTGGGCGAAAGTCATCGTGAAAATGGCTGAATTATAAAGAGAAAGCCCGGCGCCCGGGCTTTTTCCTTTTTTCCGTTAGGATCGTCTGCGGCGTTCGCGCGCCGGCGCGGCGGCGCTTTCGTTGGCGGTCTTGTTGCGTAGCGGTCCGATCCGTTCGACGATCGTTTCCAGTGTCGGGCGAGGGCCGGGCATGTAGCTGTCCAGCGCCTGACGCATGGCGGCCAAATGGCCGCAGGAGGTGCCGCAGCAGCCGCCGATGATCTTCGCGCCGGCGTCGCGCGCGAGGCGGGCATAGTCCGCCATCAGCGGCGGCGTGCCGGAATAATGGATTTCAGCACCACGATATTCGGGAATGCCGCAATTGCCCTTGACGATAACGATTGCGGCCGGGTCCGCCTCGGTCATGTCGAGAAGGCTGGACAGGATATCCGACGCGCCGACGCCGCAATTGGCGCCGACCGCGAGCGGACCTCCGCCGATATCGGTGGCGACGGCATGAATGTCCTTCGGGTGGAGGCCCATCATGGTCTTGCCGGCCGTGTCGAAAGAGCCTGTATAGGTATAGGGCAGGCCGACCTTTGCCGCGGCTTCGGCAGCGGCGCGGATTTCTTCCGGCGACGACATGGTTTCGATCCAGGCGACATCGGCGCCGCCGGCTTGGAGGCCCTCGATCTGCTCAACGAAGGCCGCAACCGCGTCTTCATAGGTCAAGGCGCCGAGCGGCATCAGCAGCTCGCCCGTCGGTCCTACCGAGCCGCCGACGATGACCTTGCGGCCGGCCTTATCGGCAACGGCGCGGGCGATCTCGGCTGCCGTCTTGTTGAGGCTATGCACGCGATCCTGTGCATGGTGAAGCTTCAGGCGATGACGGGTACCGCCGAAGGTGTTGGTGAGGATGATGTCGGCGCCGGCATCGACGAAGTCCTGATGCAGCTTTGTGATGCGATCCGGGTGCTGTTCGTTCCAGAGTTCGGGCGCTTCACCGGCCTCCAGGCCCATGGCAAAGAGGTTCGTGCCGGTTGCGCCGTCGGCAAGCAGTACGCCTTTTTCGGCAAGGAGATCGGTCAAGGGATTGATGGCGGCGGTCATGGCGTGTCCTCGGATACGTCGGAAATTCGGATGTCAGATGCAGATATAAACATTTCTTTATGTGAACACAACGGCGAGATGGCAGTTCCCGCATCGGCGATGCGATGATGAAAAAAAAGCGCCCCGTTGGGAGCGCTTTCCTTTCGCGGTGAAGATGTCTTCAGGCGGCTGCCATCTGCGCCGTCTCGTGTGATGTCGGTGTGACCATGGCAGCGATGATGCTTTGCAGGTCGATCGCACCGATGGGCCTCCCGCCCGTATCGGTGACGACGGCGCCCGTCTGGCCCGCCTCGGTGATCTGCTTGGCGGCGACTTCCAGCGTCATGTCGCCAGGCACGCGCGCGCCGCCCGGCTCGCCCGAAAGCGGCTTCATGATCGTCTGCGTCTGGATGACGCGGCCGCGGTTCACTTCCTTGACGAAGGCGGTGATATAATCATCGGCCGGTTGCAGCACGATCTGCTGGCCGGTTCCCTGTTGCACGACCTTGCCGTCGCGCAGGATCGCGATCTTGTCGCCGAGGCGCAGTGCTTCATCGAGGTCGTGGGTAATGAACACGACGGTCTTCTTCAGCTCCTTCTGCAGATCGAGAAGCACGGTCTGCATATCCACACGGATCAACGGATCGAGCGCCGAATAGGCTTCGTCCATAAGCAGGATATCGGCATCGTTCGTCAGAGCGCGAGCCAGACCGACGCGCTGCTGCATGCCGCCCGAAAGCTGGTTCGGATAGTGTCTTTCGAAACCCTTGAGCCCGACGCGCTCGATCCAGTATTGACCTTTCTTCTCGCTTTCGGAACGGGGTACGCCCTGGATATCAAGTCCGTAGATCGTGTTCTCGATCACCGTACGATGCGGCAGAAGCGCGAATTTCTGGAACACCATCGCCGTCTTGTGGCGGCGGAATTCGCGCAGGTCGTTTTCGTTCATCTTACAGACCTCGACGCCGTCATAGAGCACTTCGCCGACAGTCGGCTCGATCAGCCGGTTGATGTGGCGGATCAGCGTCGATTTGCCGGAGCCGGAAAGACCCATGACGACGGTGATGGCGCCTGCCGGCATGTCGATGCTGATATCCTGCAGGCCCAGTATATGCCCATGGGCCTCGTTGAGCTCCGCCTTGCTCATGCCATTCCTGACCTGATCCACGTAGTCCCGCCCGCGACGGCCGAAAATCTTGTACAGGCTTTTGATCTGAATCGCGTGACTAGCCATGAATGACCTCCGAGTGCTTCTGGAGCCGTCTGCCATAGGCCTGGCTCGTACGGTCGAAAATGATGGCGATGGCGACCAGCGCGAAACCGTTGAGGAAGCCGACGGTGAAGAACTGGTTGTTGATCGCCTGCAGCGTGTTCTTGCCCAGCCCGCCGACGCCGACCATCGAGGCAACGACGACCATGGCGAGCGACATCATGATGGTCTGGTTGATGCCGGCCATAATGGTGGGCAATGCGAGCGGAATCTGCACATTGAACAGTTTTTGACGATGCGACGAGCCGAACGCATCCGCGGCCTCAAGAACCTCCTTGTCCACAAGGCGGATGCCGAGATTGGTCAGGCGGATCATCGGCGGGACGGCATAGATGACGACTGCGATGAGGCCCGGCACCTTGCCGATGCCGAAGATGACGACGACCGGAATGAGGTAGACGAAGCTCGGCATGGTCTGCATCACATCGAGGATCGGATTGACGATCGACTGCAGCCGGTCGGAGCGTGCCATCAATATGCCGATCGGCAAGCCGATGACGATGGCGATGAGCGTACAGACCGTCACCATGGCGAGCGTGACCATGGTGTCGGTCCAGAGGCCGAAGACGCCGATGAGGATCATGGAAATCGCGGTGCCGGCGACGATCTTCAGATTGCGGCTGGCGGCATAGACGACGAGCATCATGACGATGAGCACGATGAACCAGGGCGTATTGGTGAACGCCCATTCAAGATAGTTCAGAAACCATTGGAGTGGCCGCACGACGGCGTCTATGAGGTTGCCATAAGCGCGGACGGACGCCCTGAAGCCGTCATCGATGTTCTTGCGTGCAAGACGTATGATGGATTCGTCTATTGCCGGAAAGTTGCAGAGCACATTCGGCAGGATCGTACACTGAATAGCCATGTATTTCCCCTTCTTGGTCCGGTTCTGCCCTGGTCCGTGCATGTGGCCTTCATGCATGGATGGTCATGCAGCGCTGCGACCGGTTCTTCAGGCTGCCCTTGAATTCTTACAGCATTCGCCGTCGCTGGTCTGCGCTCGTTGCGACTTCGCTCCGTGTCGCTCCGTCGGTATGAGCGTTATTCCGGTAGCGGCGTACAAATATGAAATCGGCGGCAGACGCGAGCCTGCCGCCGATTCCGGAGAGCGGATCAGAGCGAAGCCTTGATCTTGGCGGCAACGTCAGGCGCAACCCACTTGGTCCACATGTCCGGGTAGGTCTTGAGGAAATACTTGGCGCCGTCCTCGTTCGTACCCTGATTGTCGGTCATCCAGGCGAGAACCTTGCCGACGGTGGCGTTATCCCATTTGCGGGTCTTCAC
>JBCNPI010000154.1:0-13545 GCA_039593415.1 Rhizobium sp.
CGACGCTGATCGCGCTTTTTCTCTATGCGCTGCTGCCGATCTTCGAAAACACGGTCGCCGGTCTGCAACAGGTGCCGGCCTCGGTGCTCGATGCCGCCGACGGCATGGGCATGAGCGGCTGGCAGCGCCTCACCCGCGTCGAGCTGCCCCTCGCCCTGCCCCTGATCATCGAGGGACTGAAGATCGCGACCGTCATCAATATCGGCACGGCAACGATCGGCTCCACGGTGGCCGCCAAGGGGCTTGGCGAAGTCATTATCGCCGGTCTCATCAACGACAACACCGCCTTCATCCTGCAGGGCGGCCTGATCGTCGGCCTGATGGCGGTGCTGATCTATGACGGCATGGAGATGATCGAACATTCCATAACCCGCAGGATCGGGCTCCAGTCCCATTGAGACCGAAGGCCACAGCGGCTTCCTGCGGCCGGCAGCGTGCGTGAAGCCGTCAATTGCCTTCGCCGAAAGGCAAGGGGGCGCCGGGCAAGTAGAGCGAGACCGGCCGGATTTCATAAACCGCGGTGGGATTGGCGCGGCGCAGTTCACGCGCGGCGTCGATCGCGCCATCGATCGTCGGAAAATCGACGACGTAGAAGCCGAGCAATTGCTCTTTGGTTTCGGCAAAGGGGCCGTCGATAACCAGTCCCACGCCCGGCCCGCGCAAAGTAACGGCATTTTGGGTCGAACCCAGGCGCGCCGCCGGCCCCAGCGACTTCCGCGCGACCAAGCGGTCGTTGATTTCCAAAAGCTCCGTCATGAGCGCGGCATCTTCCTCCTCGCTCCAGGATTCGACGATATCTTCCTCATGATAGGCCAGAATAGCGTAGTACATGGCTTCCCCCTTGAGACATATGCCTGAGCGCTGGGGAGTTAAGCAGACCTATCAGTATCCAGGAACCCCCGGATTTGCACTCGACTGCAGATCCGTCAATTTTCGGCATGCTTGCCTTCATCAATCGGCGATGGCATTGGCTTTAGGTGACAGGGCGAGACAATCAACGGAGGCTCCGATGGCCAAGATGATTCATTCGATGATCCGCGTACTAGACGAGGCGCGCTCGATCGACTTCTACAAAAAAGCTTTCGGATTGGAGATTGCCGACCGCATCGCCTTCGAAACCTTTACGCTGATCTATCTCAGTAACGCCGAAACCGGATTCGAATTGGAGCTGACCGTCAACCAGGGCCGCACCGAGCCCTATGGGCTGGGCGACGCCTATGGCCACCTCGCCGTCTCCGTTGCGGAATTGAGAGATGAACATGCGCGCATGATCTCGCTCGGTCTCAATCCCGGTAAGATCGTTGAACTCAATCGCGATGGAAAGCTCTTTGCGCTGATGTTCTTCGTCACCGACCCCGATGGCTACAAGATCGAGGTGGTGCAAAGGCACGGTCGGTTTCTATAGTCCGCACAAACAAAAGCCCCACGCCAGCGGGGCTTGTAAGGCCGGATCTGCCGGCGCACTCACATCCAATAGGGCGGCACGCCGAAATAATCATGGCTCTTCTGACCATGATCCTTATGGTCGTGCTCGTCCTTGCTGGCGAAGCGGCGCGCCTTTTCAACGTCGTTCTTGGTCATGCCGACGCGATAGCCGTCAATTCGGGCATCGTAACGCAGCTTTTCCCACGGCAACCGGTAGTGATCCTGACCGATGCCAAAAAAGCCGCCGAAACTCAGAATGACGAAAGCGATGCGTCCATCGCTTTTTTCAAGCATCAGCCTCTCGATATGACCAATCTGCTTGCCGTCCGAACCGAATACCTTCGAGCCCTCGACGCGATCGCAAGCAACCAGCATCGACATGTCCCTGATATAAAGGTCACGGCCTTGGATATCGGCACTCTCTTTATGCATATGCGCACCTCCTTTTGGATACGCGTACATAAGCTTGGAGCGTCCGATCTGCTCGCGAAGGCAGCACGATGCTCCGATGGGTTTTCGCCCACGGGTCATTAACGCCCTCTTGCCGAAAAAGTTCCAGCATTTTTTTCAAAACTGTAAAAAAACGTGAATATGCCGGAATTATTGACGTTTACGTTAAGGTTATTGTAGCTTCCCGCAGGCTCGGGTAATTTAGTTGAGAGCAATGGCTGCAGCGATGTGAAAAGCGGGAGACTTTTCGGTCGTGCAGTGACACTTTACATAGCCGCCGCTCTAAAATGGCGAGGCGTGGTGATGATGCGTAAAGGAGGAAGTGCGCATGAATTCAGTCTCCGCTCCTTCGGATAGCCCGCGAGTCAAGAAGATATGGCTTGCTTCTTATCCGGATATCGTGCCGGCCGAATTGCCGCCGCTGGAGCATGCGTCACTCGCCGAATTGCTGGAGGAGAGCTGCGCGCGCTATGCCGACAGGCTCGCCTTCACCAGCATGGGTAAATCCATTACCTATCGCGATCTCGACACCCAGACACGCAAGATTGCCGCCTGGCTTCAAAGCCTGGGCCTTCAGAGGGGCGATCGCGTTGCCGTCATGATGCCGAATGTGCTGCAGAACCCTGTCACCACCTATGGCATACTTCGCGCCGGCCTCGTCGTCGTCAACGTCAACCCGCTCTATACGCCGCGCGAACTCGAGCATCAGCTGCGCGATTGCGGCGCCAAGGCGATCTTCGTTCTGGAAAATTTCGCGCATACGGTAGAGCAGGTTCTGGCGCATACGGATGTTCGCCATGTCGTCGTCACCGCGCTCGGTGATATGCTCGGCGCCAGGGGCCACATCGTCAACTTCATCGTCCGCAAGGTGAAGAAGCTGGTGCCTGCGTGGTCGATCCCTGGCCATCGCAGTTTCAAGAACGTCATCGCCGAAGGAGCGCGCCTGCCGCTGAAGCCCGCCGAGCTTAGCGGCAGCGACATCGCCTTCCTGCAATATACCGGCGGCACGACCGGCGTTGCCAAGGGCGCCATCCTCACCCATTCCAACCTGCTCGCCAACCAGCTGCAACTGCTGCTCTGGCTGCAATCCGCCTATATCAACAAGCCACGCCCGGAGCAGCTGACCTTCGTCTGCGCGCTGCCGCTCTATCATATCTTCGCGCTCACGGTGAATTCGCTGATGGGCATGTCGCTCGGCGGCCACAATGTGCTGATCGCCAATCCGCGCGACATACCTGCCTTCATCAAGGAACTCGGCAAATACAAATTCGACATGTTCCCCGGCCTGAACACGCTGTTCAACGCGCTGATGAACAATTCCGATTTCGCCAAGCTCAACCTGTCGAATACCGCAACGCTTGCCGGCGGCATGGCGGTGCAGCGGCCGGTCGCCGAGCGCTGGCGGAAAATGACGGGCGCCTGGATCACCGAAGGCTATGGCCTTTCCGAGACTTCCCCGGTCGCAAGCGCCAACCGTTTCGACAGTTCCGAATTCTCCGGAACGATCGGCTTGCCGATTACGGGCACCGATTTCGATATTCGCGACGAGAACGGCAATTCGCTGCCGCTCGGGGAAGTGGGCGAAATCTGCATTCGCGGGCCTCAGGTCATGGCGGGTTACTGGAAGCAGCCGGCTGAAACCGCGCGCGTCATGACAGCGGATGGTTTCTTCCGCAGCGGCGACATGGGCTTCATGGACGAGCGCGGCTACACCAAGATCGTCGATCGCAAGAAGGACATGATCCTCGTCTCGGGCTTCAACGTCTATCCGAACGAGATCGAGGAAGTCGCCGCCATGCATCCGAGCGTTCTTGAAGCGGCTGCGATCGGCGTGCCCGATCCGCATTCCGGCGAAGCGGTTAAGCTCTTCATCGTTAAGAAGGACCCCGCCTTGACGGAGGCCGATGTGAAGGCCCATTGCGCGGAAAACCTCACCAACTACAAGCGCCCGCGCTTCATCGAATTCCGCACCGAACTGCCGAAATCCAATGTCGGCAAGATCCTGCGCAAGGAGTTGCGCGGCTGACATAATTCCACGCCATTGAGGAAGCCGTTCGTGCTTGTTTTACGAGCGGCATTTTTCGTTTTGGGCGATAGGTGAACTTGATTTACGCCCTACATAGGGAATAGTTTCCGCGACCAAACTCAAAGCGTCCGGCGATGTTTGAAAGCCGGCTACGCGAACCGCAAGGAGCCTCCCATGAACGCCCTCGTCGATCAACTGAAGAGCACTGCGTCGGCAACGAAGGCCATCGATATTCGCGCTGCCTTCGCAGCCGATCCCACACGCTTTTCCCGCTTCAGCGCCTCATTCGACGACCTGCTGATGGATTACTCCAAAACGGCTGTCAACGACGAGATTCTCGCCCTTCTCGAGAAGCTCGCAGCCGAGGGCGGCGTTGCGGCAAAGCGCGAGGAAATGTTCTCGGGTGTCGCCATCAACTTCACCGAAAACCGCGCCGTACTCCACACTGCGCTGCGCAACCGCTCCAACAAGCCGGTGCTTGTCGACGGCAAGGATGTCATGCCTGACGTCAACGCTGTCCTGGCCGCCATGGGCAAGTTTGCCGATGGCATCCGCTCCGGCGCGCTGAAGGGCTCGACGGGCGAGGCCATTACCGACGTCATCAACATCGGCATCGGCGGCTCCGATCTCGGTCCAGTCATGGCCACGCTGGCGCTGGCGCCTTTCCATGACGGTCCGCGCTCGCATTTCATCTCCAACATCGACGGCGCCCATATCGCCGACATCCTGAAGCTCGTTAAGCCCGAAACGACGCTCTTCATCGTCGCCTCGAAAACCTTCACCACGATCGAGACGATGACCAATGCCCAAACGGCACGCAAGTTCATTGCCGATGCGCTCGGCGAAGCTGCCGTCCAGCATCACTTCGCCGCCGTTTCGACGGCGCTCGACAAGGTCGCTGCCTTCGGCATCGACAGCGAGCGCGTCTTCGGCTTCTGGGATTGGGTCGGGGGCCGCTACTCGATCTGGTCGGCGATCGGCCTGCCGCTGATGATCGCGATCGGCCCGGAGAACTTCGGCAAGTTCCTCGATGGCGCGCATGCGATGGACAATCATTTCCGCCAGGCGCCCTTCAAGGAAAACCTGCCGATGCTGCTTGGCCTCATCGGCTTTTATCATCGCAACGTGCTCGGCTATCCCACGCGCGCGATTCTGCCTTATGACCAGCGCCTGTCGCGCTTCCCGGCCTATCTGCAGCAGCTCGACATGGAATCGAACGGCAAGGGCGTCACCATCGACGGCACCCCGGTCGAAGGAAATTCCGGCCCGGTCGTCTGGGGCGAGCCCGGCACCAACGGCCAGCACGCTTTCTACCAGCTCATCCATCAGGGTACGAGCATCATCCCGGCCGAATTCATGATCGCCGCCAACGGCTTCGAGCCGAACCTGCGTCACCAGCACCAGCTACTGATGGCCAATTGCCTGGCGCAATCGGAAGCGCTGATGAAGGGCCGCACCTTCGAGGAAGCCAAGGCACAGCTCACCTCTAAGGGCATGGACGACAAAAAGGCCGATTTCATCGCGCCGCACCGCGTCTTCACCGGCAACCGTCCGTCGATCACCTTCGTCTATGACAAGCTGACGCCTTATGCGCTCGGCCGCCTGATCGCTCTCTACGAACACCGCGTCTTCGTCGAAGGCGTGCTCTTCCGCATCAACTCCTTCGACCAGTGGGGCGTCGAGCTCGGCAAGGAACTGGCAACCGGCCTGCTCCCAGTCGTCGAAGGCAAGGAAAGCGCTGCTGGCCACGATTCCTCAACGCAGGGGCTGGTGGCTGCACTGGCGAGCCGCGCGAAGTAAGGTTTGGGCGATGGGGCTGGTGTGAGCCTGCCCCTTCTCGCCTGTCGAAATCTGCGGCGAGAATACCCCCTTCTGTCCCTTTCGGGACATCTCCCCCACACGGGGGAGATCGTTGGGGGCTTGCCGCGCCCCTGCAAGGTCCAACAGACTCAGTCTCAGCAGACGCAATATAGGCTTGGGGTGGTGAAGTACCGCGAATTGCCAATCTCCCCCCATGTGGGGGAGATGTCACGACAGTGACAGAGGGAGGTACGGCCTCTCCAAGCTCTCAAAACACATAAAAGGTTACAGTCCGATCTCATGCGCCCAGGGTGGATTTGCGCCCGCGCGCGACACGGTCACCGCCGCAGCCTTGGCGCCCAGAGCCAGCGCATCCCGCAGGGCCTTCTCGTCAAGCGAAGCCACCTGCGCCTTGGTCAGCAGGTTGTTCATCTTCAGCGAGGCCAGAATGCCGGCATCGAAGGTATCGCCCGCGCCGACCGTATCGACGACCGTGACGCGCTCGCTCGGAACCGAAACCTTCAGTGACTTTGTGTAGCCGGTTGCGCCTTCCGCACCCTTGGTGACGACGACGAGCTTGGCGCCCTGGTTCAGCCAATGGGCGGCCAGCTCATCGTGATTGCCAGCAATGCCGAACCATTCCAGATCCTCATCGGAGAATTTGAGAATATCGGACATGGCCGCCATCCGGCTGATGCGGCCCATATGGGCCGCTTTGTCCCTGATGAAGCCCGGGCGGATATTCGGGTCGAGCGAGATCACGCGGCTCCGATGCTCCCGCTTCATCAGCGCCTCATAGGTGGCACCGCAGGGATCGGGGATCAGGCTGATGGCGCCGAAATGCAAGGCTTCGCAATCATCGCCGAGCGCCGGAAGATCGGCCTCGGTGATCATGCGGCCTGCTGTGCCCTCGTCGTAAAAGGCATAAGTGGCCTGGCCGTTGACGAGCTTCACGAAGGCGATCGTGCTCGGACGTGGCGTGATGGCGCAATAGCTATAGTCGACCTTGGAGGCCGACAAAGTCTCGCGCAGGATCTCGCCCATCATGTCGTCGGCGATGCCGGTAAAGAAGCCCGTGGGAATGCCGAGACGCCCAAGCGCGATCGCGGTGTTGAAGATCGCGCCGCCGGCATAGGGCGCAAAACCCTTTTCACCCAGCGTCGTCTCCCGCGGCAGCATGTCGATCAAAGCTTCGCCACAGCACAATATCATTCCGGCCTCCCAAAGAGCGCGTCTGTCTTATCCAGTCTCATAAATCGATTAGATAAATTCACGACAAAAGCAAAGCATCAGTTTGTGGGCAGCTCCGAAATGCCGCCGTTTCGGCTCGACCAAGCGAGCGGCGCGTTGAGGAAGGCTTCGACTTCCTCGAACGTCTTGTCGTCAAAGAGCTTCTGTTCCTTGGCGACGGCGAGCACGTTCCGCCAGGTGGCGATATGGTGCAGGCGGACCTTTCTGTTGGCAAAGCGCTCTTCCGCCTCGGGGAAGATGCCGTAGTAAAACAGGGCCATGCCGTGGTCGACGATACTGCCGGCTGCGCGGATGGCATCGATGAAAGTAAACATGCTGCCGCCGGCCGTCGTCAGATCCTCGATGACGAGCACGCGGGCGCCGTCCTTCATATCGCCTTCGATCTGGGCGTTGCGGCCATGGCCCTTCGGCTGCTTGCGGACGTAAATCATCGGCAGGTCCAGGCGCTCGGCCAGGAAAGCGGCGAAGGGAATGCCTGCCGTCTCGCCGCCGGCAACGCAGTCGAACTGCTCGAAGCCGGCATTGCGCACAATGATGCTTGCGGCGAAATCCATAACCGTCGAGCGGATGCGCGGATAGGAGATCAGTTTGCGGCAATCGATATAGACCGGGCTCGCCATGCCGGAGGCCAGTTTGTAGGGCTTGTCTGCATTGAAGTGGACCGCCTTGATTTCCCAAAGCATCCTGGCCACCAGCTCAGCCATAACGGCGCGATCGGTAAATGTCATATGGGTCATACGGAGCCTCCTTTGCATCGCTGATGTTCCAGCGGCAATAGCAGCAAGCGGCCCGAGTTTCCAGACAAAGAGGAGCTTTTGCTGACATCCATTGCCGTACCGCCGGCGAGGCGCAGCCGGAGGCGGCTAGCGGAGCATTCCCAGGTCAGCGGGGAGCATGGTCTTGAACAAGGCGATCACCTTATCGCCTTCTTCCCGTTCGATCGAAATCGCATAACGGACGGCAGCCGCGACCAGCTGCATGGTCAGCCGGGCGATCCTTGCCAGCTCGGAATGGTCGCGCTCCGGCCACAGGCGGACGAGGACGGAGAGGAATGCTTGTGAATGCCATTCCATATCCTCGGCATCGACCTGCTGCAGCAACTTGTCGGCATGGGTGGCGTGCCAGATATCGCGCATGACCGGTTCGTCGAGAAACATCGCATAGTAGCCATCAACAATGCGGCCAAGAGCGGCCTGAAGCTCATCGGCACTCTTTATCGCCGCCAGCTCGTCCTCGACGCAGTGTCGCCCTTGTTCGTTGAAGCGCTCGGCCAGCACGCGGATGATCGCCGTCTTGTCCGGAAAATATTGATAGAGCGAGCCGAAGGAGACCCCGGCTTTCTCGACGATCTCGCCCATGCGCAGCGCATCGCTGCCATTCCTCGCTATCAGCTCGGATGCCACCGAAAGGATCAGATCCACGCGCTCGCGGCCGCGCTGCTGGCTGGGTATGCGCCGCGGTGTGCCCGCCTCATCCTTGCTGCGCCTGCGCCTCGCGATCGGTTCCTGCATCATGCCATTCCCTGTCCGTGACTGTTGACAAGAAGTATAAGAGAGTTTATCACATTTCGCAAATGAGAGAGTTTATCACATTTTATGCAGGAGGAGCTTGAAATGTGTATCTCGGCAATTGCCATCATCTGTGAATCGGGAACTTCGGCAGAGGGCTTGCGCAACTCGCCTGGCATGAGCGGCGTCAGCCAAATCCTCGGTAAACAAGACTTTTCCGATTATGGCCGTGAAGCCCCTGCAGCCGGCATCTGGAGTGTACAGCCATGACCTTTCCGATCACGAATATCGCCCTTATCGCCGCAGCGCTCAGCGGCGGCCTTCTCGCCGGTGTCTATTTCGCTTTCTCGACCTTCGTCATGCAGTCCCTCGCCCGTCTTCCGGTCGATCAAGGGATCGCCGCCATGCAGTCGATCAACGTCACGATTGTGCGTTCGCCGTTCATTATCGTGTTCATGCTGGCCGCTGCTCTGTCGGTCTTCGTCGCCGCCATGGCCATCATCTATTGGCGAGGCAGCGTCAGCGTGATGATGATGACGGGCGCTGCGCTCTATATCGTTGCCAGCTTCCTCTCGACGATCATGTTCAACGTTCCGCTGAATGACGCGCTCGACAAGGTCGATGGCCATACAGCAGAAGCAGCGCAGCTATGGGCGACCTATCTCGATGATTGGATGCGGTGGAACCATGTGCGCACGGTGGCGTCGCTTCTTGCCGCATGCGCCTTCGTGCGAGCTCTGTTTTAACCGGTCAAAAGAAAGCTATGGGGGTTCGGCGAATTGATCGATCAGAGCATTTCCGTTTTTCTTCAGATCGCGAAAACACTCTATCCTCTTGTTTCCCAACGCATTCCGGACGAAAAACGCCACGCATTTTCTCTGGAATTGCTTTAGACGGCGTGCAGATAGGCCGCGATCTCGACACGGTTTCGGCCGTTTCGCTTCGCCTCATAGAGCGCCTTGTCGGCGGCGCGAAGCACGTCGTCGAAACCCAGCCCTTTGGCGGTGCCGGTCGCAACACCGGCACTGACGGTGCAGGCGAAAGATTTGCCGTCAATGCTGATCGCCCGCGCCGCAAAGGAATCGCGAACCCGCTCGGCGACCTGCTCGGCGCGGCCAGGCAGCGTACTGTCCAAAACGAGCGCGAACTCTTCGCCGCCAAGTCGGGCTACGGTATCCGGAGAGCGCAGACCGAAGGAAAGCTCCTGGCCGAAAAGCTTGAGTACGAGATCGCCTGCGGCGTGGCCATGCTGATCATTGATCGCCTTGAAGCGGTCGATATCGAAGATGATGACGGCCATCGACGGACCGAAGGAACGGTGGCCGTAGAGATCGAACAATGCACGGCGATTGAGCAGCCCCGTCAGGGCGTCGGTGATCGCCTCCTGACGATGAAATGCGGCCTGGCGCCATTGATGCAAGGCAAGCGACAGTGCTCCGATCCCGGTCATTCCGGCTATGCAGACGGCGAGGCTGACATCTTCGGCCCAATTGTCGGGTGCATGACCGAGCACGAGCTTGCCATCGGCGATCAGCACGGCTGCGCAGAGCGCGAAGGAAATAGCCGTCAGCGTGTAAAGCGCCGTAATACCATGGAGCGGCGTCGGTGCCTCGCGCCGGCTGAGCCAATATTCGCGCGCCGTCAGAAGCAGGAGCACGCAGATCACAAGGTTATCGGCAATGAAGGCCAGCCCGTCATAACCGGCAAGCATCGGCCCAATCGATGCTGTCATGCCCGGCAGACAACCGATAACAAAGCGAATCCTGGAAAGGCGACGCGTGCGAAACTGATAACCAGCCACCCAGATCGTCGCGAAGCCGATGAAGAATAAGATGAACGTCAGGATGGCTAAAATCGGCCTGGGATGATCGACATAGGCGCCGTAGATGAAGATACCGCCGACAAGAGGTACAAGGCCGGCGGAACACGTCAGGAGAAAGGTATCGGGCCGGCGAGAAAACCAGCTTCCGACCAATGTGACCGCAAGGCATGACGCGGAAACACCGAGGGCGAGAAGCAGGGAATTGTAATCGACCAGCATCATGCTCTTTCGACGGTTTGATTTCTACCGCAAGGTGTCATCGGCACACTAGGCCGTCAGGGGTATCGAATTAGTTACGGCAAATAATAAAGAAAATATATTTCAACAAAATATACGTTTCATATTGCGGCAAACACCAATGAGTTGCGGCAATATGGTTTTGTATTTGAATTTACTTATGTATGATTCTGCTAAATCTCGACGTCCCAATGCAGTGGGAACATTGGGTCGAAAACGGTGACCGGACCAGAGCCCGTTTCGATCTTGGCTGGGAAGGTTACAGCCTCGGGCCTGCGCACGAGCGTAATGCTATCCTCGTTTACCGGCAGACCATACCAAGCCGGGCCGTTCAGCGATGCAAATGCCTCAAGCCTATCCAATGTACCTTCCTGCTCGAAGACATGGGCAAGGCAGCTCATGGTGTTGATCGAAGTATAGATGCCGGCGCAGCCGCAGGCGCATTCCTTCAGCGGATCGACATGCGGCGCCGAATCCGTGCCGAGGAAGAACTTGGCGTCGCCGCTTGTTGCCGCTGAGCGTAGCGCCAGGCGATGGCTCTCGCGCTTGGCGACCGGCAGGCAGTAATAATGCGGGCGAATGCCGCCAACGAGGATGGCATTGCGGTTGATGATCAGATGATGCGTCGTGATCGAGCCGGCCAGGTTGGCCTTTGCGGACCTGATGTAGTCCACGCCGTCCGAGGTGGTCACATGTTCCATCGTGACCTTCAGCTCCGGCAGGCGCTGACGCAGCGGATCGAGCACGGTTTCGATGAAGACCGCTTCACGATCGAAAATATCGACGTCCGGCGTCGTGACCTCGCCATGAACGCAAAGAGGCAAGCCGATTTTCGCCATGCGCTCCAGCACGGGCATTGCCTTGTTCAGATCGCGCACGCCGCCATGCGAGTTGGTGGTCGCACCTGCCGGGTAGAGCTTGACGGCGGTGATGAGGCCGCTCTTCTCGCCCTCTTCGACATCATCGGGGCTGGTGTGCTCGGTGAGATAGAGCGTCATCAGCGGCTGGAAACGATCACCCGTCGGCAACGCCTTCAGAATGCGCTCGCGATAGGCGGCCGCGTCCGCCGTCGTTACGACAGGCGGCACGAGATTGGGCATGATGATGGCGCGGGCAAAATGCCTGGAGGTATCGGCGATCACGCCTTCCAGCATGGCTCCATCCCGCAAATGCAGATGCCAGTCGTCAGGACGGCGGATGGTGAGCTTTTGCATGGGCGACCTCCGGGATGTGAGCGCGATCTTGCCCGAAGCCTGCTTCGGCCTTTTCAGGATCGCACCTTTGCTATCGCGCTTCGATAGCACCATCCGCCCCCGCAAAACAATCCGCGACGGCGCCTAAATGATGGTCAAAGTCAATCCTGCACGATGTCGATCGTGACATCCGCGCGGCGGCGGTTCTCAAGAATCAGCCGGCCATTTGGCAGGTCATTGCCATAGATCTTGGCTCGGGCTGTTTCTTCATCGAGATCGTAGCCCCTCCAGCGCGCCCAAAGCCGCTCTTCCAGCACCTCCATCGGCGGCGCGAGCATGATCGAATAGTCGAACATGCCTTCCAGCTCCGCCCATTTTCCCTGGCTGAACAGCAGATAGTTCCCTTCGACGACGATGAAGCGATGCTCGGCGGAGACGATGCGGGCCGAGGCAATGGCAATCTCCCTTGAACGGTCGAAGACCGGAACCAGGACTTCCTGGTAGGCGGCGCGCACGGCCTTGACGATGTCGAGAAAGGCGCGCACGTCGAAACTCTCCGGCACGCCCTTCCGCTTCAGAAGTCCCTTCTCGATGAGGACGGCATTATCCATGTGGAAGCCGTCCATCGGCAGGACTTCGACGCTTTCTCCTTTTGCCTTCAAAGCCTTGGCGACATTGTCGGCCAGTGTCGATTTGCCGGCGCCGGGAGGACCGGCAATCGCCACCAGGAACCGCTTCGCGTTGCCGGCGCGCGCAATGATCTCGCCGGCGACATCTTCAAGCGAAACACTCATGCAGCGACATTCTCGACCGGCGGAGCCTTGGCACCGGTCATGAAGGCAACAGCGTCGGACATGGTGTATTCCTTCGGATTGATGACGGTCAGGCGTCGTCCAAGACGATGGATATGGATGCGGTCCGCAACCTCGAAGACGTGCGGCATATTGTGCGAGATCAAGACGATCGGCAAGCCGCGGGCGCGCACATCGAGGATGAGTTCCAGAACCTTGCGGCTCTCCTTGACGCCGAGGGCCGCTGTCGGCTCGTCCATGATGACGACCTTGGAGCCGAAGGCGGCGGCGCGCGCTACGGCCACACCTTGACGCTGGCCGCCGGAGAGCGTTTCCACCGCCTGATTGATGTTCTGGATCGTCATCAGGCCAAGCTCGGTGAGCTTGTCGCGAGCGCGCTTTTCCATGGCCGGCCGGTCGAGCATGCGGAAGACGGAGCCGAGAATGCCGGGCCGGCGCACTTCCCGGCCGAGGAACATGTTGTCGGCGATAGACAGCGCCGGCGACAGTGCCAGATTCTGGTAGACGGTTTCGATACCGGCTTCGCGCGCTTCCATCGGCGAGCGGAAGTGGACCGGCATTCCCTCCAGCTTGATCTCGCCCTCATCGGGCGTGACTGCACCGGAGATCGCCTTGATCAGCGAGGACTTGCCGGCGCCGTTGTCGCCGATCACGGCAAGAATCTCGCCGGGATAGAGGTCGAAATCGGCGTTGTCGAGCGCAGTCACGCGTCCATAGCGCTTGACGAGACCACGGGCAGTGAGGATGGGTTCGACGGTCATGGTCATGCCGATACCTTTCTGATCCATTGATCGATCGCGACGGCGCCGATGATGAGTACGCCGGTCAGAAGCACCTTCCACTGCGGATCGGCTCCGAGCATATTGAGGCCCATGGAGACGACGCCGACGATCATGGCGCCGAACAATGTGCCGAGGATCGAGCCGCGGCCGCCGAAGAGCGAGATGCCGCCGATGACGGTTGCGGTGATCGCCTGAAGATTGAAATCGGTCACGGCGGAGGACGGCGAGACCGAGCCGTT
>JBCNPI010000155.1:0-13502 GCA_039593415.1 Rhizobium sp.
TCCACACCAGCATCGGCACCTGCGTCTGCTGAGCCGGCGCGATGATATAGGGCGTGCCGTGCAGATAGATGCCGTTTTCGCCGAGAGACTCGCCGTGATCGGAGAAATAGAGCACGGAGCCGGATACGGTGTTCGCGCGCTGCTTCAGCTTGTCGATGACCATCGAGACGATGTGATCCGTATAAAGGATCGTATTGTCGTAAGCGTTGGTGATTTCCTCTTGCGAGCAGGAGCTGAAATCATTCGAACGGCAATCCGGCTGGAACCGGCGGAATTCCTCCGGATAGCGCTGATAATAGGCGGGGCCATGGCTGCCGAGCTGGTGCAGCACCAGCACGCTGTCGCCTCTTATATTGTTCAGCCAGCCGTCGATCCTGTCGACAAGGATCTCGTCCCTGCATTCGTCGTCCTTGCAGAAACGCGGGTCGGCGGACGGCGGCAGATAGGCATAGGAGACGCGGTTCGCCACGTCGTAACTGCCGGTGTCGTTGTCGAGCCAGGTCACATCGACCTTTGCACGGGTCAGCACATCGAGCAGGTTTTCCGTCTCGAGTCCCTTGCGATGCGAGTACTGCGTCCGCGTATAGACCGAGAACAGGCAGGGTATGGAGGTTGCCGTCGCTGTGCCGCAGCTGCTTGTGTTGGGGAAATAGACGACATTGCGCTTTGCCAGTTCCGGATTGGTCATCTTGGCGTAGCCGCCAAGCGAGAAATCCTGCGCGCGCGCCGTCTCTCCGGCCACGATGATCGTCACGCGCGGTTTGCCATTGTCCACCACGCCCACCCTGCGGGCATCCGTTCCCAACGGCTCGGCGACGACGTTCGAATTCCTTTGGGCGTCGATAACGTAGCGAACTGCGCTCGCGATCGGCATCACCGGGTTAAGCGTATCCATCAGGTTGCGATGCGCGCGCCCGACGCCGGCATAGGTTTTGTAGAAGCTGGTGCCGGCAGCAACGAAGATCGCCGTACAGACGAGAATGACGAGGGTGTTGTAGGCAAGCTTCTTGAGGATGGATCGATGGACGATCCGGACCCATGCGATGACGAGCGAAGGCAGGACACCCGTCAGCAGGACATATGTTATAAAGCGCGCCGTGATCAGATGCGCGCTTTCCGCGCCCGTCGATACGGCTGCGTTGCGGATCATCTCCTTGTCGATGATGACGCCGAACTGATCGTTGAACCAGGACGATACGGACGCCACCATCACAAAGAAGATGAGCACCGGCTTCGTGACGTATTTGGCGGAGAAAAGGATGAAGAGCCCCGCCACGCCGGCCGAAATACCGGCTACGAAGGCGATAAAGGCGGCCGGCTCGGCCGTGAAATAAACGGATGCCTTGGTCCAGAACATCCGGTTTGTCACAAGAAGTACATAGAGGGCGGTTATGAGGCAGAGTAAGACGCTACCGACGGCTGGCCTGATATTTTGCCGGCCGGATGGTGCCTGTTCATGGGTCAATGGCGTTCTCCGAGGCATCTGCAGTTGGTCGGGCCTGAAGACCCACTATTGCAGGATGTGCTCTGGCTGCTGAAGCCGGCCACCATGGTGGCCAATCCTGACATTTACCTGAACGGCGGCTGTTACGCGAGGCTGTTTTGCGCCCGGTCCCGCATTATGTTTGCTTTCATATCCAGGATTCAGGTCATCGTCAGAAATAGGCATCATAGCTACCGGTTGCAATTGAGGATGCAATCGTGCGGCTTTTGTTGGTCGAAGACAATCCGATTATAGGAAATGCGGTGCAGGACCATCTGCACGCGGAAGGCTGGTCCGTCGACTGGTCGATGAGCCTGGAATCCGCAATCGCGGCAATTGCAGCAGCGACGCATAACGTGGTCCTTCTCGATCTTCGCTTGCCGGACGGAAGCGGCCTCGACCTGCTGAAATTGATGGAAGCGCGCGGAGATGCCACCCCCGTTATCGTCACGTCGGCCTATGATCAGCTATCGGATCAGATGGCAGCCATGAGCATCGGCGCCATCGACTATCTGGTGAAGCCCTTTGCGCTCGCCGAGATGGCGGTTCGCGTTCGAAAAGCGGCAAGGCACGGTCGCCTGATCCGCATGCGCAATGCCGGCTGAGCAAACCGCTTTCAGGCACGGGTTGAGACCGGAGGTCGCGCGAGGTCGAGCACCGCGAGTGCGGCTGCAAAAACCACCAGTGACAAAAGCCAGCCCAGGACTGCGTCCGAGAGGTAATGAGCGCCTGTCAGCACGCGCATGACCGGCATGGTGATCGAGACGATCGCGATCGGGATGCCAAGCGGAAGGCGCAGGCGCGGCGGGAGCAGCAATATCAGGCAGAGCAGCCAGCCCCCGGACGATGCTTCGCCGGAAACGAAGGAGCAGTTCCTGAGGCAACGGCCCGCAAACGAGCCTGCCTGGACAAAATCGAGCGAACCGCCGAAAAGATCCGTACTGCGCGGTCTTGGTCTGCCGGCATGACCCTTGAGCCAGATATTCACGATCAGCCCGCAGCCGATCGCCAGTGAGATCAGCGCGGCCATGGATTGATCCGTTTTCAGCGTTCGCCAGCGGAGACCGTATCTGCGCCATGACGAGGCCAGGACTGCCAAGAGAATGGCGATGGCGAGGTAGGGCAGGACCAGCGTCACACTCCGCGTCATCTTGAAGAGGGGATTCCTGGCAAGGGCAAAGGTGCCGCAGACCTCATCCGGAAGCGTCGCTGGCACACAGGATGTGGCTGTGAAGACGCCTCTTGCTATGGCGAGATCGATGCCGGGGAACCGATAGAAGACAAAGAGCAGCAGCCACCAAAGCGCAGACAGCACAAGAAACGCAATGAAGGACCTGCTTACCGGCTTAGTCCGTTTTGTATAGGCAATGGGATTGTCGGACATGGGAATACTGGCTGCTGTCTGAACAGGTTCAAATCGAGTGCCCGCCAATGTTGTGCAAGACGCCGTGACGGCCATCAGTGGGCGTCCACTACGACAGATGCCTGACAATTGCCTGAAAATTCGAATGCTTAGGGAAATAGCGGCCCGGCAGGCAGCGGCCGGGCCTATTCCCAAGGCGCCGCTGGTTGGGTTCTATTCGCCGGTCTGAAAATAGGCTTCGAGCCGATAGCCGTCCGGGTCTATGACGAAGGCGGCATAGTAGAACTGGCTATAGTCCGGGCGGATGCCCGGCCTGCCATTGTCTTCGCCGCCATTGGCGATACCGGCGGCATAGAAGGCGTCGACGGCCGCCTGACTCGGCGCCACGAAACAGAAATGGAGGCCGGAGCCGCGATCGGCGGGCACGGGGCGTTCCACCTCGCTGACCCAGAACTGAGCGCGCTCCGCGCCATATCCGATCGTGCCATCGAAGTTGCTCAGGCGCTCATAGCCGAGTGGTGCCAATGCAGCATCGTAAAACGCCTGCGCCCGCGCCAGGTCTTTGACGCCGATCGAGATATGGTCGAACATGAAAACAAGCTCCCGCCGTGTTGTCTGCGGAGCTTTGCCGGAGGATGCGCCCCTGAGGAGGCACCAGCCTTCGAAAGTCCGCAGGTGCGATTTCGCCTCACCATCTTGCAATGATTGTGCGAAGTCAACAAAGCGATGTGGCAAGTTGAAGGATCATCGGAACCGAAGCTTTCAGCAGCGTCCAACGGCGTTTTGGACTCAGTCGATCTTCGATCTTGATCAGTTATATGGGCTGGACGTAGGATTCGCCGGCGTTTCGGTTCCCACGAAGATTTTTTCGAAACGACTGTCGATTTTCAGAGAGCTGCCTCGTCGTCAATATGAGCGGGCTTGTTGAGCGGCAATGGTGCCGGCGTCTCGCTTCCGGAGGAATTTTCCCATGCGCTTCATGTCTATCGTCACCTCTACCGAGTTCATGCATCCGACGCCGGAGCTTGCCGAGGCCATGCACAAGCTTGCCGATCGTGAAATCAAGGCCGGCCGCATGATCGATACTGCGGGGCTGATGCCGCTTGCGACCGGCGCGCGCGTCACGATCAAGGATCGCAAACTGAGCGTCGTCGATGGTCCCTTCGTCGAGGCGAAGGAAGTCGTCGGCGGCTACGCGATCTTCGAGCTGCAGAGCAAAGAGGAGGCCGTGGCGCTGGCGGTCGAGTTCATGCAGCTGCACAAGGATTTCATGCCCGGCTGGGAAGGAACATGTGAGGTGCGCGCCTATTTCGAGCCGAATGCCGAGGGTGTATGCGACCCGCTCGCCGAAGCAAGGGTATGATGCACTCGATCCGCCATCGAGGCGGGCGGTCGTGACGGCCGCCGGCACTCATCGGGCGATCCTTGCCGTCTGGCGGATCGAACAACCGCGGCTGATCACCAGTCTGACGCGATTGCTGCGCGATGTGCCCCTGGCCGAGGATCTCACTCAAGAGGCACTGATTGCAGCTTTGGAGCGATGGCCGGACACGGGCATCCCCGAGCGGCCTGGCGCATGGCTGATGACCACGGCCAAACGTCGGGCGCTCGACCATCTGCGCCGACGCCGGATGCTTGACGAGAAGCATGAATTGATCACCCGGGAGACGGAGGAGGAAGAGCAGATCATGCCTGATCTAGACACTCCTCTCGATGATGATATCGGCGATGAAATGCTGCGTCTGGTTTTCACGGCATGCCATCCCTTGATCTCGCGGGAGGCAAGGGTAGCTCTCGCCTTGCGGATGATATGCGGCTTGACGACCGAGGAAATCGCGCGGGCATTTCTCGTGTCGGAAGCGACGATCGCCCAGCGTATCGCCCGCGCCAAGAGGACATTGTCGGAATCGGGGCTCTCTTACGAGGTGCCCCATGGCGAGGAGCTGTCGCAACGTCTCGCCTCGGTACTGGAGGTCGTCTACCTGATCTTCAACGAGGGCTATACGGCTGCGCGGGGCGAAAACTGGATGCGGCTGCAATTGTGCAGCGAGGCACTGCGGCTGGGGCGAATATTGACATCGGTGGCGCCGCAGGAGCCGGAGGCGCATGCGCTGCTGGCATTGATGGAGCTCAACGCCTCCCGCGCCGCCGCCCGCACGGATGCTGCCGGCAACCCAATCCTCCTGCTCGAACAGAATCGCAGCCGCTGGGATCGGCTGCAGATTCAACGCGGCCTGAAAGCGCTGATGCGGGCACAGGAGCTTGACGGTGCGGGCGGGGCCTATGCTCTGCAAGCCGCGATCGTCGCGTGTCATTCAAGGGCGAGAACGGCCGACGAAACAGACTGGAGGCGGATCGCCGAACTCTATGGGGAACTTGGCGGGCTTTTGCGTTCGCCCGTTGTCGAACTCAACCGCGCCGTCGCCATCGGTATGGCCGATGGTCCGGAGGCCGCCCTTGAAATCGTCGAAAAACTCCACGATGAACCCGTGCTGAAGGGCTATCATCTCCTGCCGAGCGTTCGCGGTGATCTTCTCTGCAAGCTCGGCCGATATGACGAGGCACGGCGGGCCTTTGAGGCGGCAGCCGCGCTTGCTGAAAATCAGAGGGAGCGTGATTTCCTGATGCGCCGTGCTGGCGAAGCTGCCGGCAAGGAGAAGGATTGACCGGCCCGAGCGGCGGGTCAATCCTGCCTTGAATTATTCCGCAGCCTGATAATTCGAGGCTCTCGCGGTAGACGGGCGTGGGCCAAAGGCTGCAAGCAGCGTGATGGCCGCGGCAAGGATCGTCACGAAGCCGATGCCGGCAATATATGGGTTCCAGCCGAAACTCGGTGCCGCACTGAAGACGGCCGACGCAGCGGCCAGGATGATGCCGCCGCCGATCTGGAAGGAGGCAAACAGCATGCCCGAGGCAAGACCGGATTCATCGTCGCCGACGTCAGAGAGAGCTGCGACCTGGATCGACGGGTAGGTCATGGCATAGCCGACGCCGAGCAGGAGCTGTGAGATGGCGACGAGCGCCGTCGTCTCGATATGTCCCGCCGACAGCGCCCAGAAGAGATAGCTGATGGCCTGCAATCCGACGCCGAAGGTCATGAGCAGGGTCGTGCCGCGGTTCTGGCCGATCGTCGCGAAGCGGGGTGCCAGGAACATGACGCAGGTGCCGGCGATGGCGAAGGCGAAGCCGGTGGCGAAAGCCGACCAGCCGACGACGGTCTGATAATAGAGTGTCGCAACGAATTGAAAGCCGACATAGGCTCCCTGGTACAGTGCGGCAACAGCATTGGCATGGCTGAGCCTGGCGCGCCGGAACATGGCGAGCGGCACCATCGGATCGTGATGGCGCGATTCCACGATCAGGAACAGCACGATCAGGATCAAAGCGGCAAGGAGCGAGCCCCAGGTCGCAAAGGCCTGCCAGCCATCGGCGGCGGCGTTGGTGACGCCGAAGACGAAGAGCAGCAGGCCGGGGGTGATCGTCAAGGCGCCGGCCCAGTCGAAGCGGGCGCCCGGACCGCTTCGCTTATGGTCGGCGGGCAGTACGAGCGGGGCGACGATCAGCGCCAGGATCGCGACGGGAGCGCCCATGACGATGGTCGCGCGCCAGCTAATGAGCGTCGCCGCTCCACCCAGCACCATGCCGAGCACGAAGCCGGCGGCACCAGTGGAAGAGAAGACGCCGAGCGCCTTGGCGCGGGCTTCGCCTTCTCCGAAGATGGAGAGAAGCAGGGCAAGGGCTGCCGGCGCCGTGAAGGCGGCAGCGATGCCCTTGATCAGGCGAGCGGCGATGAGCGTCGGGGCGCTATCGACGAAGCCGCCCGCAATGCTGGCCGCGGCGAAGACGCCGAGCGACCAGAGGAAGACACGGCGGTGGCCGAAGAGGTCGGCGACGCGGCCGCCAAGCAGCAGGAAGCCGCCATAGCCGAGCACATAGGCGCTAACGGCCCATTGCAGCGAGGTTGCCTGCATGCCGAGCTCTTTCTGGATTGCGGGCAGGGCCACGCCGATGGTGGAGACGTCCATGGCGTCGAGGAAATTGGCGGCGCATAGCAGCAGCAACGCCAATCCTGCCCCGCTTCGGGTTTGGGAAGAAGTCATCGGGATTGTTCCTTTCTAGGCTGCCACCTTTTGGGAGGGTGAAAGCGGCAGGGAACGAGAAAATGTACATCTTCAAACCCTATTGCAAATTGATAGTAACTATGTCAGGTATTACTGGTGATGATGAATGACGCGACCCTTCGAAAAATCGATCTCAATCTGCTGCTCGCCTTCTCCGTGCTGATGCAGGAGCGGAATGTGAGCCGCGCCGCCGAGCGGCTGCTGCTCGGCCAGCCTGGTCTTTCCGCAGCCCTTCGCCGGCTGCGCGAGACGCTGGATGATGAATTGTTCGTGCGCGTTGGGCGCGGTTTGCAGCCGACGCCACGGGCGCTGGCGATTGCGCCGGCGATCGAGGATGCGCTCTCCGGCATCGAACGCGCCATTCGCCCCCCGGCCGCCTTCGATCCGGAAAACTGGCATGGCGAGTTCCGCATCGGTCTCTGCGACAATCTCGAATCCTCCTTCTTTGGACCGCTGGTGGCGCGGCTACGGCTGCTTGCGCCGAATGCGCGGCTGACCAGCGTGGCATTCGACCGGCGCGATGCCGTGCGCCTGCTGGACGAAGGCGCGTTTGATTTCAGCATCTCGGTGCATGAGGAGCCGGCGTCGTGGCATGTGCGCGCGCCGCTGTTCGAGCAGGCTTCGCTCTGCATCTACGATGGCCGGCATCTGAAATGCACGGCGCCGCTGAGCCTGAAGCATTTCGCCAGCGCGCCGCATGTCACCGTTTCGCTGGAAGGAACTACATCCAGCAATGTAGACGTCGCCCTTGCACGGCTCGGCCACCGCCGGCAGGTGGTGGCGACGGTTCCCCGCTTTTCAGCGCTGCCGACGACGCTACGCGCCATTCCGGCTATTGCGACGGTTCCCGAAGCCATTGCCCGCTGCATGGCGCAACTGCATGACCTGACGATTTCGGAACCGCCGTTTGAACTGCCGGCCGATCCGGTGACGATGCTCTATCGACGCGTCGATCAGGCCGACAGCCGCGCGGTATGGTTCCGCCGCCTGTTCGTGGAAGTGGTCACGGAAGCGCTGGAGGCGAGCGGATGCAGTATGTGCGTTTCCACGGATGCCTGCTGCTATGATCCGCATGAACTTGCCGAGGCGGTATGATCCTTCGAGGGGACGGCATGATCCGGCATACGCAGCGCCTATCCCTGCGCATGCCCGAAGGGCGGGATCTCGATTTCGTCACCGCGTTGTCGGGATTGTGCGTCCCGGCAGTATTTGCTTTCCTGCCAGACAAGCGTCGTTGATGACGGCGGCCTGATTTAGCCGTCCGGATAGGGCATGCCATCCTTGTGCACGAAGCGCCCGTCCGTACTGGAACTCATCATGTCGATGTCGGAGCAGGTGATAAGGTCCGTCGGCGAACGCGAGCCGGCTTCGAGATAGACGGCGATGGTATCGGACTTGTTGATCATGTGATGGCCGTTGCCCGAGCCTTTCGGAAAGGCGGCGCAGTCGCCCGCGCGCAGCACGGTTTCGACGTCATCCTCGATCAAGGTCAGCTCGCCTTCCAGCACGTAGACGAATTCATCCTCCTCCGAATGCCAGTGCCGCTGGCTCGACCAATTGCCCGGCGGCAGCCGCATGAGATTGACGCCGAAATCCCTGAGGCCGCCTGCATCACCCAGGCGCTGACGTACGCGCTCGGTGCAGGGATCATTGAACGGGGCTGGATAGTGCGTGCCCTTGATTTTGGGTATGGCTGCAATATCGATCTTCGGCATGGTGATCCTGCCTGCGATTTGCCATGGGTGGATGTGCTGTCTGTGTGGTTTCAAGTCTAGCAAGATACATCGCTGTCAGTCCAGCAATGTATCTCGGTATGCATGGCAAAGGTCAGCGTAGTTGCCTTCATTGTCATCCATTTGTCGCCTGGCTGTCATCGTTCATACACATGTGCGTCGTTTGAGCAACACGGCATATGTAGGTGCTGTCACATATGTTGGGCGCCAGATTAAACGCTTGGCAAAGCAAAATAGTAAATGCAGCTTACTATCGGAAGCGAAGCCTTATGCTTCGGGTTAGGCACTGGAACTTGATGTCGAGCGGCCCCCAGGTTCGTCCATCGCGCAAGTTCATTTGACGAATGGAGTTACCATGAACATCAAGAGCTTGCTTATCGGTTCCGCTGCTGCCCTCTGCGTCGTATCCGGCGCTCATGCGGCTGACGCCATCGTCGCCGCCGAGCCGGAGCCGCTGGAATATGTCCGCATCTGCGATGCCTTCGGCGCTGGCTACTTCTTCATTCCCGGCACGGAAACCTGTTTGCGGGTCGGCGGCAAGGTCCGCACGGAAGGCCAGTGGAAGGACCCCTACAACCGCGACAGCCACTTCGGCACCAAGTGGCATACCCGCGCGGAGCTGAACCTCAACACCGCAACCGATACCGAATATGGTCCGCTCAAGACCGAAACGATCGTTCGCTGGGACTGGAATGATGGCAACGCCACGTCGACGAACCTGCTGTGGGCCTACATCACCCTCGGCGGCTTTACTGTCGGCAAGACCGATTCTCAGTATAACCAGTTCATCGGCTATGCCGGCGACGTAATCCAGGACGACGTCATCTATGATGGTCCGTACGAACTGAACCAGATCAGCTACAACTACGACAGCGGTACGGGCTTCACCGGCGTCATCTCGGTCGAAGACAGCAATTCCGGAACCACCACCAGCGCCTATGGCGGAAGCTGGCAGCTGTCCGAGACCAATCATTACGCGCCGAATGTTGTCGCGGGCCTCGGCTACAAGGCCGGCGCATGGCAGTTCCGCGTGGTCGGCGGTTATGACTCCATCGTCGAAGAAGGCGCGATCAAGGCGCGTGTCGATGCCGATTTCGGCGTCTTCTCCGCCTTCCTGATGGGCGGCTGGAACACGGATGGCAACAAGCTCAACCAGTATGCCGGCTCGAACCAGAACGTCTCGGCCTGCACCACCTCCGACGGTGTCGTTCACGGCGCGGATTGCGGCTGGGGCGACTGGGCAGTCTGGGGCGGCGTCGGTGTTCCGATCAACGACAAGCTGAAGTGGAACGTCCAGCTCGCCTATACCGACTCCAAGATCTTCGAGGCGACCACGAACGTAAAGTTCAACCCGGTCAAGAACCTGCTGATCGAGCCGGAAGTGACCTATGTTCACTATGATCTGCCGAGCGACGATAGCTTCTCCGGCATCCTCCGCTTCGAGCGGACGTTCTGATTTCGGTCCAGGCCGATCTTCGCAAATAAGGCCCGGTCTTCACATCGGGCCCTATCCTTCTTGACGGACGATTTTTAAATTTCCGTTCCGCCCGCATCCTGCCGACAGGCATCCTGCGGCGCACCGTGACCCTTAGCGCAATCGTATCCAAACGGGCGCCGGGTCACCTTGGCAGCGGTCAAACAGCCGATAAAGGGAAGTCGGTTCACTGTCATAATCCAATGCTAATCAACGACTATCTCATTTTCGATAGCGCCCTTCAGCGCGACCAAAGGAAGCCCCATGAAGACGATCATCATCCTTGCCGCAATTGGAATGTTCTCCACGAATGCGATGGCCATGTCGGCCTATAATTCCAAATCGATGACTTGCGCCACCGTGCATGAAAAGATGGCCCAGGAAGGATCGATCGTGCTGAGATATCCCTCTCACCATCCGGGTATGATGATGTACAACCGGACGGTATCGAATTCGATGGCTTGCCTGGGGCAGGGCTCGATGGCGAGTGCGAGCGTACCCACGAGCGACGACCCAAGCTGCAAGATCAAGACCTGCAGCTTTTCCACGGGCAAGGGGCCGAATAAGAACCATTAATTGGGTGGTGCGGAGCTAACCAGCGCCTAAAAGAACATCGCTGCGGTGGGAGGTCTATCCTGCCGCTGCGTGATCGCTAAGATGATCAGTACCTCACTCTTCTTTGCTCTGCGCTCGTCAAATCCCTCAAGAATCAGATCGAATTCCTGCAAGCTCGAAGTCGAGCGTTACGCCGCCGGCGTCGATCGGCTGGCGGCATAACTTGAGCCGTTCCTCATCGCCCAGGAGAAGCCGGCCGAGGTCGACACCTCGCAGATGGTGCCTGCCGGCGAAAGCGAGACGAAAGAGCCGGAATCGGACTGATTTGAGAAGCAATACGGTCGCCCGAAAAACGGGCGGCCGTTGCATTAAGCGCCGCAACGGCGACGGGCATACATGCTTGGAGGCAAACCCACCCGACAGTGCAACGAGGTAGCCTTGACTAAGGGTTCCACCTCAGGCGACCCGCGCCATCTCTTCTTCTGTGAATTCTATATGCATACTCGGTTTTCCAGCAAAGATTGTTCGATGCTCTTATGAGTGGCATGGTACTTAGTCCGGAAACAGGGCTGATCCGATGATAAACACCTTGCCGACAGAGATGCTGAACACATTCTACGATTTAGTGCGGGTCGAGTACGCAAGTTTGGACAAGCAATTGCAGGATGCGATCCGGGCGGTTGAGCGCCAGGCCAGCGCGCGTGGAACTCTTATCTCGGGGGGCACGATCCAGCTCGCTTGCGAGGCTGGCACCGATTCGCTCGCAGCCAGATGCCGTAAGGCGTGGGAACTGCTTTCCAAGACGATGGCTGCATATGGCATCGAGGTCAATCGAGAGTCTGGGCCAATGTTCCTATCGGAAGTAGGGTCGCAGGCGGCCAATTCATCGATCGCCGTTATGGCCATCGTTAAGGGCTGCGCCGTTTTCCGCGTCGAGCTCCCACCCAATGCAATGCAAGCCGGAATGGACATCATCGAGAAGGCGCTTCAACATGAATTCGCTCGCGCGAAAGCCGAGGTCCAACTCCTAGTCGCGGCCTCGGACAACATGAAACCCACGGCACACCAACCGGGCATCACCATCAACGGTGACGGTAATGTCGTCAACACCGGTAACGGGAACCAGGTCAACGTCGCAACTACAATCGACACCAATGCGGCCACTGCGCTTGCGAATGCGCTGAAGGCTTCGCTCGATCACTTGGCCGCGCTGCCGGCCGGGACGCCAATCGATGCCGACGAGGTCAAGGAGCTTGTCGAGGACGCGCTTGCCGAAGTCCAGAAGCCCAAGCCAAACAAGATCAAGATTGGGAGCGCGATCAAAGGAATCGCCGAGGCGATCAAGTTCGTTCCGGCTCTAAAGGCTGCCTATGACGTCATCAAGCCCGCCGCTGCCAGTGCCGGCATCTATCTACCGTGATCGAATGGAACCCGTTTGAAACACCACTATATTCCGAAGTTCTATCTTCGAAAATGGCTCGGAAACGACCATAAGCTTCTGGAATATAGACGGGAACAGGGTAAGGATGAACTTCGTCCACGTCTCGAAATCAAGCGTCGTGGCTTGAATGAGACTGGATACGAGGAAAATCTTTACACACTCCCGGGCGCATCCAAGGAGACCCGCCAAAACGTCGAGAAAATTTTCATGGGCGCGGTCGATAACAAGGCCAGCCTAGCGCGCGATTTGCTGTTGAATAGTGTCATTCCTGATGGCGAACTGCGGTTCGCCTGGGCGCGTTTCCTCCTATCGTTGATGCTGAGGACGCCCGACCAAATCCATCTTTTTAAGGAAATCATGCGCGCGTACTGGGACAACCCTTCTGCGGGCTTGCAAGAGCGTTACAGCGCCGCCCGTGAGCAGAGCTGGCCCGAAACGCTGGCAGAATGGCTCAAGGGTGAAGATCCGAAATCGTTTGAACGGAGCGCAATCATCGCTGCCACAAAGATGATTCAGAATGAATTCGTCTTAAAGATGCTCATGCAGGCAAGATGGTGGGTGCTTGACACCAGTAGGGTTCAACGGCGCCTAATGACCTCAGACCATCCACTTTTCATGACGAATGGTCTTGGTCGTCGTGATGGCCATTTTGGAATTCCAATCAGCCCCACCAAACTGTTTCTCGGCTTTATGACAGACGAGATATCGAAAACGGTTCGCGCTCAGGCGGTTGGCAAGATTGTCCGGCAGGCGAACGACGCAGTGATCGGCCAGGGGCGAAGATGGGTATATGCTATGAATGAAAACGGTTCGCAGCTCGTGAAGCAGCGAATGGGCAAGCGTGATTACTTTCAGCCGCTGCCACAAATGAAATGACTTTTATGCCGCCGGCTTACGACTGAAACCGGAGAACGCCCATATAAACGCCGAGCCTAGGAGCAGAATCGCGAGAGGGAACCCGAATGCGAGCGCGACGATGCGGGCGAGATTGTCCCACGGATGGGGTGGTTTAGCATGATTGATGGGAATATTCATCTGCCGATAGAGCTGGTCGGGCAGGTCGGTGTCGGAGAGGGCACTGTCTTCAGGGTAAAGCGTCCGGTATTTCGGAATGTCATACCAGCAGATGTCGAAGGGGTTCGGTTTTGCAAGGCGCTTTTCTGTGGTGTAATCGACGTTCGCCGTCCCTCTGGCTTCTCCACAGATAACCGGCACCACCACTGGGTCGTTGGCCACGTATTCGGCTAAGGCCGCGCGGTCGAATTCCGCTCTCATGCTCGACCATGTAATCAGGAAAACGAGCCCGGCAAAAATCACCGAAAGAACCAACCA
>JBCNPI010000156.1:0-13446 GCA_039593415.1 Rhizobium sp.
GCAATGGTGTTCGCCTTGATCAGCTTGGAATCGCGGTCATAGGCGATTTGCGCATTCGCCATTGTCGCCTTGTACTGCTCCAACGTCGCGATCTGCTGATCGGCAAGCAGCTGCACGATCAGATCGCCCTTCTTGACGTCCTGACCATCCTGAAAGGCGATCTTCTGGACAATGCCCTGCACCTGCGCCGAAAGGTTTGCGCCCTCGACGGCATTGAAGCTGCCGATGGATAGCAGCGTCGTCTGCCAAGGGCTGCTCGCCGCGGTAATTGTCGAGACGGTCTGCGGCGGTGACTTGAGATTAGCCAGATAGGCCGCGATCATCCGGTTCTTGAATGCCTGGAAGCCGAAAATACCGCCCAGGATCAAGCCTATGACGATCAGCATGATGATCATGCGTTTTATCATGACTGGTAACTCTACTCTTCGGGAATAGGTCGGTATGAATTCCGATTATGCCGGCTTTGGCGGATTTCACGAAAATCCCCTTGCACCGAAACGGATGCAAGCACGCGGCCTGCAACCGGCGCCTGAACGAAAATCGATCGTGACGGAACTCCTCAGGCTCGAACTGTCGTGCATTTCCGCAGGGACGTCCGGCGGCCAGCGCTATCCGTCCAGCGAAGACGGCGCCGACTTTGCCATGATTGAGGCGGCTGGCGTTCCGTACGGCCATCCTGTGCAAACCTGACCAGTCAAACGCCATCGCCTGCCTCTGCTTCTGATTAAGCACGAGTTTTTACGATCCGACCCGCCTTGGCCGGCTTGCCATGCCCGACCATATTTAATGGAGTCCTCAACAAAAGCAATAATAGGCCGATAGTCCAAAACGGCGCACCCATGGCATCGCCTGCCCTGGCGCATAGGGTTCTTTGGCGACTCATCGCCGAGCCGGCTATCTTCCCGCCGTCTCGGCGACTTCAATCTTAAGTTCCAGCGATTTCAATGCCGCGCTCGATAGCGAGCGATAAACGCATCGTCATCGCGTTGCGCCCGGCTCCCTTCAGCCACGCCGTGCGGCTTCGATCGCCGCGACGTCGATCTTCTTCATGGTCATCATCGCATCGAAGGCGCGCTTTGCCTCATCGCCGCCGGCGCGCAGCGCCTCCATCAGAGTGCGTGGCGTAATCTGCCAGGACACGCCCCATTTGTCCCTGCACCAGCCGCAGTCGCTTTCCTGGCCGTCATTGCCGACTATGGCGTTCCAGTAGCGATCGGTTTCTTCCTGATCCTCGGTCGATATCTGAAATGAAAAGGCTTCGTTGTGTTTGAAGACCGGTCCACCATTCAGGCCGACACAGGGAATGCCGGCGACGGTGAATTCGACTACCAGCACGTCTCCCTGCTTGCCCTCCGGATAGTTTCCGGGCGCGCGGATGACGGCGCCCATTCTGCTGTCGGGAAAGGTTTCGACATAGAATCTGGCGGCGGCTTCAGCATCCTTGTCGTACCAGAGGCAGATCGTATTCTTTGCCATTGTATTCGTCCCTTCGCTCGTCGCTTTCCACTTCTTCGTGAAATAGGAAGCAAAGAGCCCTTCTCCACCCCATGGACATGATTCCACGCGAGCAAGGGCCGGGCATCTTTGCCCGCCTTCTCTCTTGCGCGGATTGCGCTGGAAGGCGCTTGACCGACGGCTCCTATACCACTCCGCAGCTGGGCGGCACAACGTGCGACAGCCGCTGCCTGCTCGATTAAAGCTGGACTAGTGGCCCAAAGAAATACTATCAATCATATGTCACCGAAAAGTCCTGCAGGCGGTGACGACCTACGGTTCTTATCGACCCGCCTGCAAGGATAACAGGAGTGAGCGTGCCCCTTCCAAATTCCCCGGACGTGCCGCAGGATTCGCAGCTTCGCGCGATTCTTCGCCACTGGGCTAGGAAATTCGTTGATTCCGACGCGGCTGCGGATCGAGTCGTTCAGCGGACCATCAACGTCATTTGCGACAGTCCCGAACTCCTGGATGGCGCTCGAATGAATGAAACGCTCTTTTCCCTCCTGCGCCGCTACGCCTTTGACGAAAACGATCTGAGAGCGAGCCAGCAGGCAACAGGCGCAGTTCCGGATTTCGGCAGAGCATTGGACAAACAGAGCACCGAACCCAAATAGCGTTTGGTGACTATCATCGATGAAAACCGTTGCGGAGCTTTTCGCCGTCCGTCTCGATTACAGGTGCGTCCGGATTTGCCTGTTGGCTTGATTTGGCGCCGCCCTCTGGCACCGTGACATGTCTTCAGAAATTGGAGGATCCATGACCCCAGAACG
Organism: Rhizobium sp.; assembly: GCA_039593415.1. Lineage (GTDB taxonomy): Bacteria > Pseudomonadota > Alphaproteobacteria > Rhizobiales > Rhizobiaceae > Rhizobium. The sequence goes on from JBCNPI010000156.1 coordinate 2,268, forward strand.
CTTTTCCGAATGCCTTTTGCATATCCGCTGGACGCCGATCAATCTGGCGAGCGCCCTGCAATGTGACCTGTCATGGGTGGAAGCGCTCGAAGCAGGGAATGCCGATGTGCCAGCCGGATTGGCTACGTGGCTGGAAACTCTCGCGCAATGCCACGAGGCAGCCGGTGTTCCGACGACATATCGCGGCCGCGGACACGATTGATATGGACCGGACCTGCCGGCACCTTCTCGCTCGCCTGGACCCACGCGGTCGGTTCGGCTCATTACGGCAATCCGCAAATCTTGCGCATGGCATGATGAACAATGCCGGCGCAAAGTCTGCGCCGGCACAATAAGCGAAGCCGCACGCTTCCTCTGCCTTCCCGATGCAAGCCCGAGGAAACGTCGCTGCAACGCATCAGAACGGCGTGCCGGGCAGTGCCTGCGTCGCCTCTTTCTGAACCGCCTGCAATTCCTTCGGGTCGTAGCCGAGTGCCTGCAGGATCGTCGGCGCCACCTGTGTCGTCTGCACCAGCGCCGTAATCGAGCGCGGCGAGATCGACGGATTGCTCAGAAGCAGCGCCACATTGCGGTCGTTGGCATTGCTGCCACCATGCTCGGCGATTTTCTTGCCACCGGTATAGACCACGCCGGGATTGACCGTCACGATGAAATCGGGCGCGCGCGTATCGCTAGCCGGGTCCTGATAGGCCAACGCCACCTGATTGCTGGTCAGCAATTGGCCGATGCCGAGCGCCTTACCCTGATCCTTCAGGTACTCGGTTGCGGCGGCCAGCGATTTTGCCCGCTCGTCCGGCTTCAGCCAGATCAACGATGCATCGTCGGCGATGTGGAAGGCATAGCCCGGCATTTTCGTGTAGGGATCTTCGTCGGTCGGCTGGAACTTCGACGGATCAATCGGTGACTGGCCGTGTTTCGACGCAATGACAACGAGCGTGGTGTCGTCGAGCTTGTTATCATCCAAGGCGCCGACCAATTCGCCCAGAGCGTGGTCGACATAATCGAGTTGCAGTGCCAGCCCGTTGTTCGGCGTGCCGTTGGCATCTGCATAGCCGCCGATCAGGCCGGCCTCATCGCCAGGCCCTGCTTTCGGCAATTTCTGCCCAACGCTCACGGCCTGCAGATTCAAGCCGAACAGTGCCGGAACCGGCTGCTTGTTCGCACCCGTGCTGTCGAGCCCCTTGATTTCATTGATCACGGCTTTCACATGTGCCTCGTCGAATTCCCGCTCGGCCTTGAAGCTGCCGGTGGTTTTCACCTTGCTGCCAGGAATGAGCGAATCCTGCTCCAGCGCATATAGATCGTCGACGCCCTTGCCGGACGGGCCATTGAGCCATTCATAGGCCGGATGCTTGTCGCTCCAGGCGGTACGGCCGCCATGTTGATGCACGATCTCGAACACGTTGTTCACGCGGACAAAATCGTGGGGGAATACCGGCTTGCATTCGCCGTTTGCCAGCATGCGCGGCAACTTGGCCGGATCAATCTGCGTCATCGGTTTACCGGGCGTGCCGCCGCCGTCGAGGCGGGTATGGTCGATGTCGATGGTCTCTGCGAAATCGACCTCGATACCGGGCTTGCCCTGGCATTTCGAGTCTGCGGCAAAATAGCTGCGATCGAAGGAATCGTCATAATAAACGCCCGTGACAGCGGGGGTGCCGCCGGTTACTTGCGCAACCAGGCCAGGAAATGAATCCGAGGGATTGGTGGTGACGGCGTTCGGATAAAAGACGCCGGTCTTCTGAAGGGAAGCCATCGTGCTTTGCGGATGAGCCGCAACGTAATTCGCCAAATCCACGGCGTGCAGACCGTCCACGGAAATCAACAGCACATGTTCATAGGGCTTGGCATTCGCGGGAGCTGCAGCTGCCACATAAGTCAACGACGTGCCGAGCAAAAGACCGGCCATAAATTTGTACATCCACGCCTCCTTGATGGAAATAAGCCCCCGGGAGGGACGCTAGTGCCGAGGTGTGACAGCGTCATGAACTACAGCCTCCCTCCAATTCCCGGCGTCGGATGCCGGACGGGAAGCAAACGGGCATGCATGGCTGCGTCAGCGGTGCAGACCGCCAGGTTTTGCAGGCAGTGAATTTTGGTCTTCAGGAATTACGCCGGCCACGCCGATCTCGCGTCCGCCTGTCGGCGCTTGAATGCTGATCAATAGCTTCCCTGGGGAACAAGCACCTTTCGCGCCCGAAAAATTGCATTCAGAGCGATGGCAACCAGGGTGGCCGCAGCCAGCAGGAGAAGATAGCCGCCGATGGCGCGATAAACGAGCACGCCTAAAATGCCGCCGACGAGGAATGAAAGGATCGTATATAAATGTAATCTGAGTTTGCCCAGATTGTGCCGCGCCTCCGAAGCCTGCTCGCGGCCGCGCAGAGCGTCCAGGGCAATGGCCAGCTCGATGCCGATATCCGTTGCCATCCCGGAAACATGCGTGGTGCGAACCCTGGCGTCAGAAATGCGAGTGACGACCGCGTTTTGAAGCCCCATCAGGAATGCAAGCCCGAGAACGAGAACCGGAGCGCGCCAAGCAGCAAGCAGCCAGAGATCCGCGCATCCGAGCGCGGCGAGTAACACGGCCTCGGTCAGAATGCTGTAAGCGTAGATCGCATGCATATTGCGGCGGCGGCCTGCGTTGATAATCAGCGTCGATACCGCAGCACCCAGGATGAAGGCTACGACGATCCCTCCATAAAACAGGCTCGACAGCCATTGTCCCACGGCAAGATGATCGGACAGCGTCGATACATTGCCCGTCATGTTGGCCGAGAAGAAGCCGACGGCATAGAAGGCCGAAGCATTCAATGTGCCGGCGATTGCCGCCAGGCAAGCCGCCAACCGGCGGTCAATTTTCTCGTTGCGATGGGTACCTTGTCTTACAAGCATGAGAACCACTGTTGGCGGATGGCTGTCGGAGGCATCGGAAGTCTCTGCTCCTTCCCGGATTCAGGTTGAACATCTTTCCGAAGCCGGACCAGGAGCCGTCAAGCCTTCTTTCCCTCTCGGTATTTCGGGATCGGGTCGCGACGATTCCTGCGCAGGCCAACATGTCCGAAATGGTGATGCTTTGTCTTACTACCCGATGTGGCGTTCTCACAAGTGAGCTTTTGGCCGTCTGCGAAGATGCCGCATCAAAATTGTGATTTGATCCATCACTAAGCACGCGCTAAACTTCTAACATCACAGCTTATGAAGCATAAGTGATGGTTCCGCCATGATCACCGCCGCTCAGATGCGTGCCGCCAGAGCCCTTCTTGGTATAGATCAGCGCCAACTCGCCGAATTGGCGGGGGTATCCGTTCCGACAATCCAGCGCATGGAGGCAAGCCCGGATGTGGTGCGGGGCAACGTCGATTCCCTGATGCGGCTGCTGGCAGCTCTAAGGGAAGCCGGCGTAGAGGTGATCAATGAGGGCGCCGTCAGCCAGGATGGAGGGCGCGGCGTCAGGCTGAAGGCCAAGCGGTCGGAGAGCGGAGTACCCGGCATGTCCGGGCGAGGAACGGGACCTCGCTCATGATCGCCCTGTCCGCGCTCCTGTCATGCTCGGTCTTCCTGCTTGCAACCGCAACCCTTGCCGTCTTCATCGCCCGGTCGAGACAGGCGACGAAGTTCATTTACAGTTTGAGTTTCGCTCTGTCGGCAATCGCTTTTGCCGCAGCGGCCGACGCGCTCGCAACGGGGGGTGCTCCCGACGCCGCGTCCCTGCTCGTGCTTCCCATCGGCCTGCCCTGGCTTGGCAGTCATTTCCGTCTGGACGCGCTATCGGCATTCTTTCTGACGGTCGTCAATTTCGGCGGCATGCTTTCGAGTCTCTATGCCCTCGGCTATGGCCGCCACGAGCACGCGCCGCACCGGGTGCTACCGTTCTTCCCGGCCTTTATCGCCGGCATGAACCTTGTGACCCTCGCGGACGACGCCTTCACCTTCCTGATGTCCTGGGAGTTCATGTCGCTCGCATCCTGGGCGCTAGTGATCGCCCATCATCGTGATAGCGACAACCGAAAAGCCGGCTATCTTTACATCGTCATGGCGAGCTTCGGCACGCTTACCCTCCTGCTCGCCTTCGGCCTGCTTGCAGGACCAGATGGCAATTATAGTTTCGCTTCGATGCGTGCCGCCGAACACGCGCCATTGACATCAGGCCTGGTGCTCGCCCTGCTGCTGGCAGGCGCCGGATCAAAGGCTGGACTGGTGCCCCTGCATGTCTGGCTGCCGCGAGCGCATCCGGCTGCCCCCAGCCACGTCTCCGCGCTCATGAGCGGCGTCATGACCAAAGTCGCGGTCTACGGCTTCATACGGGTGGTCTTCGATCTGCTCGGCACGCCGGCCTGGTGGTTCGGTATCGTCGTCCTTGCCATCGGCGGCATCACTGCGGTTCTCGGCATACTGCACGCGCTGATGGAAAGCGATCTCAAGCGCCTGCTCGCCTATAGCACCATTGAAAATATCGGCGTCATCTTCGTCAGCCTCGGTCTGGCGCTTGCATTCAAGGCAAACGGCATGGGACTGGCTGCGGCATTGGCGCTGACAGCCGCCCTGTTCCATGTCCTCAACCACTCGTTCTTCAAGAACCTGCTTTTCTTTGGCGCCGGAGCCGTGCTGACGGCGACGGGGGAACGGGACATGGAAAAACTCGGCGGGCTCATCCATCGCATGCCGATAACGGCCGTCGTCTTTCTCGTCGGCTGCATCGCAATCTCGGCTCTTCCGCCTTTCAATGGTTTCGTTTCCGAATGGCTGACATTTCAGGCCGTCCTGCAGAGCCCTGCCCTGCCCCAATGGGGATTGAAGCTTCTGGTGCCGGCGGTGGGCGGACTGCTCGCCCTTGCCGCTGCCTTGGCTGCGGCCTGCTTCGTCAAGGTCTTCGGCGTGACGTTTCTCGGCCGTCCCCGTACTGGGTCGGCAGAACGGGCAATGGAGGTCGATGGCCTCTCGCTTTCGGCCATGTCGACGCTGGCTTTCCTCTGCCTTGCCGCCGGTGTGCTGCCAGGGGTCGTCATCGACGCGCTCGCACCGGTGACGCTCTCGCTGATCGGCCAGCGCATGCCGGTGCAAACCGATATTCCATGGCTGTCGATCGTGCCGATCGCCGAAGCCCGCAGCTCCTACAATGGCTTGCTCGTTTTCCTCTTCATCCTCTTTTCGGCGTCGCTCACCGCCTATCTCGTCCACCGCTTTGGCTCGCGACGCATCCGCCGGGCGCCGGCCTGGGATTGCGGCTTTCCGATCAGCAACCCGGCAACGCAATATACCGCCAGCAGTTTTGCTCAACCTATACGGCGCGTCTTCGGCACGCTGGTCTTTCATGCGCGCGACCGGGTGACCATACCGTCACCCGGCGATCTCCGCCCAGCGCGGTTCACGCTGGAGATGCATGATCATATCTGGGAGAGACTCTATCTACCCATCGTCGGCGCGGTCGGTTTTGCGGCCGAAAAACTCAATCATCTGCAGTTCCTGACCATCCGGCGATATCTGAGCCTGGTCTTCCTCACGCTCGTTCTCCTGCTTTTGGTACTGGCGCTATGGTCATGATATCAGCCCTTTTCATCCAGGCTCTCCAGATGTCGATTGTCGTTTTGCTCGCGCCGCTGCTGACAGGCCTCGTGCGCCTGTTCAAGGCGCGGCTACTGCGCCGTCGCGGCCCTTCCCCGATCCAACCTTATCGCGATCTCATCCGGCTTCTGCGCAAGGAGGCGGTGGTTGCTGAGAACGCGTCCTGGCTGTTCAGAACCGCACCATATCTGATCTTTGCGGCCACATGGGTGGCGGCCGCCCTCATCCCGACCTTCGCCACCAGCCTCGTGTTCAGCTGGACAGCGGATCTGATCGCCATTATCGCATTGCTTGGAAGCGCGCGCTTCTTCCTGGCGCTTGCCGGCATGGATGTGGGCACCAGCTTCGGCGGGATCGGCTCGAGCCGCGAGGTGATGATTGCGACGCTTGCCGAGCCTTCGATGCTGCTCATCATCTTCACGCTTGCCTTGGTCGCCGGCTCGACCCAGCTTTCTTCGATCGCGGCCTTCATGACTTCGCCGCAGGTCGGCTTGCGCGTCTCGCTGGCGATTGCTCTCGTCGCTCTCATCATGGTCGCGATTGCCGAAAATGCCCGTATTCCGGTCGACAATCCGGCGACCCATCTGGAATTGACCATGGTGCACGAGGCCATGGTGCTCGAATATTCCGGGCGGCACCTTGCCATGATCGAGCTCGCGGCATCGCTCAAGCTGCTGCTCTATATTTCGTTGATCGCCTGCCTTTTCGTTCCCTGGAAACTCGCCGACTTCGGGGCCGGGCCGCTTGCTTATTTGACGGGACTGGCCGTCTATCTCACCAAGCTTGCGGCGGGCGGGGCCTTGCTGGCACTCTTCGAAACCGCGACGGCCAAGATGCGCGTGTTCCGTGTGCCGGATTTCCTCGGCGCAGCGTTGATGCTCGGTCTGCTGGCGGCACTGTTGCGTTTCGTGTCGAGGGGGCTCTGATGACCGGGTCGGTCTTCGACATCGCTCACATGCTTGCCGGCGGCCTAGTGCTCGTCAGCATGATGATGCTCTATCAGGATCGTCTTTATGCGCTGCTGAACGTCTTTGCGCTGCATTCACTGGTGCTGACGCTATCGGTCGCTTGGCAAGCCGTCATTCAGGACGCGCCGCATCTTTTCGTGACGGCAGCGATCGCTCTCATTTTCAAGGCAATCATCATTCCGGTCGTGCTGCATCGGATGATCCGCCAACTCGGCATCCACCGCGAGATCGAGACGGTTGTCGGCATCGGCCCCACCATGCTCGCCGCCTTGGGACTGGTGGCGCTGGCCACGGTAGTCATGCTGCGGGTGACCCCGTCGGCTGATCCGATCGCGAGGGAAGACCTTGCCTTCGCCCTGTCGGTTCTGCTGCTCGGATTGCTGATCATGGTCACGCGCCGCAACGCCGTCAGCCAGGTGGTCGGCTTCATGTCGCTGGAAAATGGATTGGTGCTGGCGGCGACCGGCGCAAAGGGCATGCCGCTGGTCGTGGAGATCAGCGTCGCCTTCTCGATCCTGATCGCCTTCATCGTCATCGGTGTCTTTTTATTCCGCATCCGCGAGCGTTTCGACACAGTAGACGTCCGCGCGCTCGACGACTTCAAGGGAAGGCGGCGGAAATGAACGTCCTCCCCTCCTCCATCCTCGGCCTCGATGCAGTTACGGCCGTACTTGTCATTCCGATCACTGCGGCCGCGCTACTGGCGTTCCTGCCGGGCTACCGCATGACGGCACGACTGAACATCCTCGCGAGTTTGTTGACGCTGCTTGCGGCGCTTTTCCTCTTCTTTGGCGCTCGGCCGCCGCCGGGCCTATATCTGCTCGTCGACGATCTCAACATTGTCTTCATCGTCCTGAATGCCTTCGTCGGCTTCACCACTAGCGTCTTCAGCGCCGGCTACATCGCCCATGAACTCGATATCGGCCGTCTGACACCCGCAAACCTGCGATTTTACCACGCGATGTACCAGGTCATGATGTTCGGCATGAATCTGGCATTCGTGTCGAACAATATCGGTCTGATGTGGGTGGCGGTGGAATTGGCGACGCTGACCACGGTGCTGATGGTCGGCATCTACCGCACCCATGAGGCGCTGGAAGCTGCCTGGAAATATTTCATTCTTGGAAGCGTCGGTATCGCTTTCGCATTGTTCGGCACCATTCTCGTCTACCTCGCGGCCCAGGCCGTTGTCGGCACCGGCTATGACGCCATGGTCTGGACGACACTGGTGGAGCACGCCGCCGGCTTCGATCCGGCGCTTCTCAACCTCGCCTTCATCTTCCTGCTGCTCGGCTACGGCACCAAGGTCGGATTGGCGCCGCTCCATGCCTGGCTGCCGGACGCCCACGCGGAAGGACCGACACCGATCTCGGCGGTCCTTTCCGGCCTGTTGCTCAACGTCGCGCTTTATGCCGTATTGCGGTTCAAGATATTGCTCGCCGCCACCCCCGAGGCAATCAGCCCTGGGCCGCTCATGATGACGATGGGGCTCATCTCGCTGATCTTCGCAGCCTTCATGCTCTACCGCCGGCGCGACATCAAACGCCTGTTCGCCTATTCCTCCATAGAGCATATGGGCATCATCGTCTTTGCCTTCGGTCTGGGCGGCTCGCTCGCCAATTTTGCCGGCCTGCTGCATATGGTCATGCATTCGCTGACCAAGTCGGCGATCTTCTTCGCTGTCGGTCATATCGCCCAGATCAAGGGAACGCAGAGGCTTTCCGCCATTCGCGGCCTTACGGAGACGCATCCCGGGCTCGGCTGGGGTTTGCTGGCAGGCGTCATCGCCATCGCCGGCCTGCCGCCGGCCGGTATCTTCATGAGTGAGTTCCTCATCGTCAGTTCGACGTTCGCGAAGCAGCCGTTGCTCGCCATTCCGCTGGTATTTGGCCTGCTGGTCGCCTTCGGAGCCCTATTGCTGCGATTGACCGGAGCCATCTTTGGTCAGCCGCGCGGCAGCCTTGCCCCGGCCGAGGCGTCCTACTTGCCGATGTTCCTGCATCTTGCGCTGGTGCTGGCGGCCGGAATCTACCTGCCGCCTCCAATGGTTACCTGGTTTCAGCATATCGCCAATCTTCTTCGATGACGCGAGGCCGGACTATGTCGATGTTAGAAGATCTCTTACGCAATAGCCGTCCGGCTTCGCATCATGGACCCTGGCCGCGCGCCGTTGCCGATACGTCCACCTGGATCGCGGCTGCGGCGCGGTTGTCGGAGGGACAATTGACGATGCTTGGCTTGTGGGGCGAGTGCAACGCCGTGCACTTGGCACTGCTTGACGAACGAGCCGGCATGACTGCGATCCTGAGCCTTGAGGAACTGCAGAACGGCTATCCCTCCATCGCGCAATATCACCCGCCGGCACTGCGCCTGGAAAGAGCGCTCCGTGACCTGACGGGACTGGCGCCGGAGGGGCTTACCGATAGCAGGCCGTGGCTCGACCACGGCCGCTGGGATCTGCAGTTTCCGCTCGGAAAGCACAGCGCACCTGCCTCCGCACTCTCCTACGCCTTTCTGCCTGCCGATGGAGAAAACCTGCACCAGATTCCGGTCGGACCGGTCCATGCCGGCATCATCGAGCCCGGACATTTTCGCTTCACCGCCAACGGTGAAACCGTCGTCCGCCTCGAGGAGCGGCTCGGTTACGTGCACAAGGGGATCGAGGCGCTGATGGCGGGCGCCGATCTGGCTCAGGGCGTGCGGCTTGCGGGGCGAACATCCGGTGACAGTTGCGTTGCCTATGCCTATGCCTTTTCACGGGCAGCCGAAGCGGCCCTTGAGCTCGAGGCGCCGCCCCGAGCCGTTTGGCTGCGCGCGCTGATGGCCGAACTCGAGCGGCTCGCCAACCATCTCGGAGATATAGGCGCCATCTGCAATGACGCCGCCTTCGCGCTGATGCTCGCCCATTGCGGCGTGCTGCGTGAACTGGTGCTGCGAGCCGCGGACGCCGCTTTCGGACATCGGCTGATGCGCGACCGTATCGTGCCAGGCGGCGTTTCCGCCGATCTCGACAGCAACGGAAGGGCCGGCCTGCGGGCGCTGCATGCCGAACTCCGCCGGAAATTTCCCGCTCTCGTGGAACTCTACGACAATACGGCCTCGCTTCAAGACCGGACGGTCGATACGGGCACGGTGGAGAACAGGCTTGCGGGTCAATATGGCGCCGGCGGCTATATCGGGCGAGCCGCCGGCCGTGACTTCGACACCCGGCGTAACCTTGCCTATCCACCCTATGACCAACTGACCTTCGATATGCCGCTGCTTCGCGATGGTGATGTGAACGCGCGGATATGGATCCGCATTCGCGAAGTTGAGCAGAGCCTGTCGCTCATGGGACAGATTCTCGACCGGTTGCCGGACGGCCCAATCCTTGCGGAAGTTCCAACCGTCAATGAAGCGCGGGAGGGGGTGGCCCTTGTCGAAGGGTTCCGCGGTGATGTCCTGGCGTGGCTGCGGCTGACGCCTGCGGGCAAGATCGAACGTTGCCATCTGCGCGATCCGTCCTGGTTTCAGTGGCCGCTGCTGGAGGCTGCGATCAAGGACAATATCGTCGCCGACTTTCCGCTCTGCAACAAGTCGTTCAACTGCTCATATTCGGGGCACGATCTGTAAAGGCAAGAGACCATGCGCAAGCTCCTGTTCGAAAGCCTGATCCGTCCGCCTTTGACGGAAGCTGCACCGGTCGTTGCCGATGCGGCGGCTCAAGAGCTCGCGACTGCAATTGATAACAAGGCCTACCGCAGGCTCGGTCGCAGCCTGGCGATCCGCTTCGTCGATGCCGGGTCGTGCAACGGCTGCGAACTCGAAGCACAAGCTCTCGGCAATGCCTTTTACGATATCGAGCGGTTCGGCATGCGTTTCGTGGCCTCGCCTCGGCACGCCGACGTGCTGATGGTCACCGGCCCCGTGACGAAGAACATGGCGGAAGCCCTGGAGCGGACATATAATGCCATGCCAGATCCCAAATGGGTCGTTGCGCTGGGTGATTGCGCGCGCGATGGCGGCTGCTTTGCCGGGAGCTACGCCGTGGTCGGCGGGGTTTCGAAGATCGTGCCCGTCGATCTGCATATTTCCGGCTGCCCGCCGTCGCCGACAGATATCCTCAAGGGTTTGCTGGCACTCCTCGATCATGTAAGCGAGGGGACCGGCTAGTTCGACGGCAAAGTTCAATGGCTGGACGTCTGCAGACAGTTATTCCGACAATCGTTGCGGCTGGGATGGCGATATATCGCTTCTTTGCAACAGCCGGCCGCGGGGAATTGTCGCAAAGACGTCGGCGCGTCATGGGCTTGAGCGCCGCCCACACGAATCCGGATATCTGCGCGGCTATCGACGCCATCGAAAAAGTCTTTGTCCGCGACTTTAACTGGCGTCTTCGGCGGGTATCGTATCCTCAGGAGAGCGGCCTGGATGCTCGGGCCGAGATGCTCGAGGACGGATGGTCAACCGGTCGCTTTCTGCCAATGCGGATCCGGCTGGCATCGTCGGCGAGGGACGACAGCGGCAATTACCTTCATCAAGTCGAAAGGCACTGCCTGGATTACTGGACATCCCATTCCCTTTCAGTTTGCGTGTTCCTGTTCGACCCCGAGCGTGGTGATGTTCTGTGGCAGTGGGCCCAGGGGGAATCATACGATAAATTCGGC
>JBCNPI010000157.1:0-13429 GCA_039593415.1 Rhizobium sp.
CAACGCGATACGACAAACTCGCCGCCAACTTCCTCGGCTTCATCAAGCTCGCAAGCATTATGATCTGGCTTAAATAGTTAAATCGTCACCACAGCCTAGGCCCAGCGCTCGCAAAATGCCTCTATGTCGTTCGACTGAAAATCCGCAAGCCGCTCCATGATGGTCTCGAACGGCCAATCCCACCAGGCAATCGACGCGAGTCTCTCTGCAATAATTCGCGTAAACCGCTCGCGAATGAATCTGCCGGGAACACCGCCGACGATGGTATACGGTTGGACATCCTTCGTGACGACCGCGCCTGCTGCGAGCACGGCACCGTCTCCAACCTTTACGCCCGGCAAGACGATGACCCCGTGGCCGATCCAAACGTCGTTGCCGATGATGGGGCGGTCTGACTTTCGCTGATCGAAAAAGGAGGTGTCGCGCACCGCGTCTGCCGAATAATATTCCGGACAGTAGGTGAAACGGTGCATGGATGGGCGGTCCATGGGGTGGTTAGGCGCGCCGATCCTGACCTCTGCTGCAATAGCGCAGAACTTTCCGATCGTTGCATCGCCGACAATGCAGCGAGGCCCCAAATAGGAGTAATCTCCGAGTTCGACGGTATGCAGGGACGTGTCGGCCAGGATCTCGCAGCATTTGCCGATGCTCGAATCTCTTATGCTCGCCGTCGAGTGGATAATGGTCTCGGCGATTTTGGGGTGATTTGGTTGTGCGGCGGAATGCATCGATGATCTCCGGATTTCGGCCTGCCTAACCGGAGACGATGAAGGGGATGTGACGCCAGGCCTCAGGGCGTTAGAGCATGATGCCGAAAAGTGTGATCGGCTTTAGGACGACATCAAGCGAACAGACCTAGAATCGTCCGGGTCTAGCGGAAGTCATCTTCGCTCAGACGGGCGATAGTTGCCCTGGCGAACTCGGAAAGCTGAGCCGGCAACTCGTTGCGGCCGAACCAGCCGAAATCGGAGAGCTTGTCGGGCTCCGTCAGCCGCGGCTCGCCGGAAAATTCCCGGCAGATAAAGATCAGTGAGATCCAGTGCTGGCGATCGGCCTCTATGATGACTTCCTCGGTGCAGAGATAGTCGATCTTGCCGATAGAAAGGCCGCTTTCCTCTTCAGCCTCGCGGATGGCAGCCCTGGCGGCTGACTCCATATGATCGACCTTGCCGCCAACGATGCTCCAGAAGCCGGCTTCGGGTGCCTTGAGACGCCGATACAGCAAAATCTTGCCGTCCCGCACTATTGCGAGACCGGTTCCTAGTCCTGGGAAATCGATGCCGGGCTGGCCCAATATTCAGATTCCGAGGGTGCGTGTCTGGACGGAATCTATCAGCCCTTGGCGTTTGCCACGATGAGCATGAAAGCGGGGATATCGTCGCCGAAGCCGACCGGTGTCGGACCGTCATCCTGATCGCGGTAGCGGTTGCGGCGCTCGCGATGGTCGTCATTGGCGGCAGGGAAGGGACGGTGGCTGTTGCGAGAACCGTTATGGGACTTGTTATTGTTGTTCTCAGACTTGCGCTCGTTCTTCACGCTTTCGGCCTTTGCTGGTGCTGCTTCGATCGCTACGACGTCATTATGCTCGACGTCGATATCAGATTTATGACTCGAGGCGTTGCGGCCTCCACGGCTGCGATCCCGATCGCGGCCCTTGCCCTTCTGGTCACGGCGGCGGGAGGAGCGATTGTCGTCGCCGCTCTCGTCGGCCGGCGGCAGCGCCGAAAGATCGCCGTTCAGCCACTGGACGTCTTCGCCGATCAGCTTCTCGATGGCGTCGACATGCTTGGTATCGCGCTTCGTCACGATAGTGAATGCAGCGCCGGAGCGACCGGCGCGACCGGTGCGGCCGATACGATGGACATAGTCTTCCGAATGGATCGGAACATCGAAATTGAAGACGTGACCGACATCGGGAAGATCGAGACCCCGAGCTGCGACGTCGGAGGCAACGAGAAGCTGGATTTGTCCGTCACGGAAGTTTTGCAACATCGTCGTGCGCGAACGCTGATCCATGTCGCCGTGCAATGCGCCGACAGAAAAGCCATGGCGTTCGAGCGAGCGGAAGAGATCGGCGACATCCTTCTTGCGATTGCAGAAGATGATCGCGTTCTTCAGATCCGTCTGGGCGCGGATGAGATCGCGCAACGTAGCGCGCTTCTCGTAGTCCTTGCCGTGCGAGGCAACGAAGCGTTGCGTCACCGTCTTGGCCGTCGATGCCGGCTTGGCGACTTCGACGCGTTCCGGGTTTTGCAGGAAGCGGTCGGCCAGCTTCTGGATTTCCGGCGGCATCGTTGCCGAGAAGAACAGCGTCTGGCGCGTAAAGGGGATGAGCTTGGCGATGCGCTCGATGTCGGGGATGAACCCCATATCCAGCATGCGGTCGGCTTCGTCGATCACGAAGATCTCGACGGCGCTCATCAGCAGCTTACCGCGCTCGAAATGATCCAGCAGGCGGCCAGGCGTGCAGATCAGCACATCGGCGCCGCGCTCCAGCTTGCGGTCCTGGTCCTCGAAAGAGACGCCCCCAATCAGCAGGGCAATGTTCAGGCGATGATTCTTGCCGTACTTCTCGAAGTTCTCGGCGACCTGCGCAGCGAGTTCGCGCGTCGGCTCGAGAATCAGCGTGCGCGGCATGCGTGCGCGTGCGCGGCCCTTTTCGAGCAGGGTCAGCATCGGCAGCACGAAGGAAGCCGTCTTGCCTGTTCCGGTCTGGGCAATGCCGCAGATATCGCGGCGTTGAAGCGCAAAGGGGATTGCACCGGCCTGGATCGGAGTCGGTGTGGTGTAGCCCGCGTCAGTCACCGCGGAAAGGACTTTTTGGCTCAAGCCAAGGTCAGCAAATGTTGTCAAAGGGAAAACTAATTCCGTCTTGGTTCAGTCGAACACTATGAATCGACACGCAGGAACGCATCGCAACGCAGCGCGACATAGAACCAAATACCAATGAAGTCAAGGAAAGCAGGCGCTTCAACAGGCCTGAAGTTCATTCATAACGCAATTTTTGGATTAGTGCCATCTTTGTTGCGCGTTTGTCACAATTTCGGCAGCTAAATTGCCCCCAATCCGCGGATGTAACTTGCAAGTTTCGTGCCGGCAGCGATGAAATACATCGGGTCTATGGGATGCCCGTTCTCGCGCACCTCATAATGCAGATGCGTTCCTGTCGAGCGTCCCGTGCTGCCGGCAAGACCGATCGCATCGCCGGCGCCGACCTTGTCGCCGACCTTGACGAGGATCTGCTCCATATGGCCATAGCGCGTTGAGATGCCGCCGCCATGGTCGATCTCTACCATGTTGCCATAACCACCCGTCCAGCCGGACGCTATTACCTTGCCAGGCGCGGTGGCCTTGATTTTTTCGCCGGGGCTGAAGTGGAAATCCGTGCCGGTGTGGAGCGCCAGCGTGCCGAAGAAGGGGTCCTTGCGGTTGCCGAAAGGGCTGGTGACGAGCTTGCCGGGTGCCGGATTGCGGAAAGGAAGGCTTTCGGCTGCGCCCCGCACCGTTTCCAGATGAGTCAAGGCGGTATCGAGATCCGCCATGGATTGCTCGAACTGATCGACATTCTCGGGCGGAACATAGGGGCCGCCCACGCCGCTATCCGTATCCTTGCCAGCCACGGCCGCTATCTCATTCGGAACCTTGACGCCGACATTCTGCATGATCGACTGGATCGAACTGGCAGTATCGGACGCGTCTGCCGTGAGGCTGCGGATTCGAGATAGCTGGTCCTGTTCGATATGTTTCAGCGACAGTGTCACCTTGGAGAAGACGCGGTCGGCCCGATCTGCAACGGTTTCCGGGGCGGGGACATAGGCGAGCGTGGAGTTGTCGGGCGTGGCGTCGGCCGGCTTGCCGCTCATGAAAAGCTTTTCGATCGCTTTAGGCGAAGTAAGCTGGGCATGTTCGTTCTTGGGAACGGCATTCGCATCCGGATGGGCACTCTTGTCGGTAAGGCCAAAGTTCCCGGCTCTGTCGAGCAGGGTGCCGAGCTTGCCATTGCGTGAAGAGAGTTGCTGCTGCTGTTCGATCAGCTTGTCGACCTTTTCTTCCACGATCTGCTGATCGAGAAGCTGGCGGGAGGTGACGCGGTCGACCTGGGCGCGCAGCGCGGCGATGCGATCCTCATAGTCATATTGCATGCGCGCCTGGCGAGCCATCGTCGCACCGATCAGATCGTCGCGCAAAACGAGGTAGGAAGTCGCAAGAAGATAGCCGATCGAGAAGATCCCGATCAGGCAGACCGTGATAGCGGCCATCCACGGTCGCACCGTCATATGGCGCACGGTATCTCCGCTGGCCAGAATAATGGTGTGCTGCCGCCGTTGTTTGCCGAAAACCCGGTTATGAGGCCTTGCTGTCACCGAGAATCTCCCAATCGGTGCCTTGTGGCACCTGATGGGAAGTACACGTCATTATGGTTAATGAATGCTTTCCATCTTAGTATCGGATACCAGAAAAAGGCCGTTTTACCTCAGTATATCAAGCATTGCTTGTAGATGTCAGTGAACGGTAGAAGGAAGGCGTCAGCCCTGCTTCCGCGCGCGCTATATCGTTGAACGGTGCCTTGAGGGAGCCGCGGAAGTTTGCGCGCACCAGTTCCTGGAACGTGCGGGCCGGATCACGCTTCTCCCGCGCGCATAGGAAACGGAACCATTTGGCACCGACGGCGACATGGCCCTTCTCGTCATTGTAGATGACATCAAGCACGGCCGCGCTTTCCACGTCGCCGGTTTCGCGCATCTTCGCCTGCAGTGCGGGCGTTACGTCCAGCCCCCTCGCTTCGAGGATCAGCGGCACGACGGCGAGGCGGGCGGTCAAGTCGGTACGGGTCGCATGGGCGGCCTGCCACAGACCGTCGTGAGCCGGCAGATCGCCGTAATCGGCGCCCAGTTCACGCAGGCGCGCCCGTACCATGCGGAAATGCTTGGCTTCCTCGAAGGCAACCTGCATCCATCCGTCGAAGAATGAGTTGGGGACCGGCCCCGTCGCAAAGCGCGCGACGATATCCAGCGCCAGATCAACGGCATTCAGTTCGATATGAGCGATGGCATGGAGCAGCGCGATACGACCCTTAAGCGTATGCAGGGAGCGCTTTTCCATATGCTTCGGCGGCACCAGTTCCGGTTTGTCCGGCCGCCCGGGGCGGTCAGCCAGCGGAGGATCGAGCGGCGAACGCAGCGATAGGGTGCGAGCAAACCAGCGCGTTGCCGATTCCTGCGCAAGGGTGGTCTTCATATCGAGATCGGCCGAACGGATAGCGGCGATGGCGCCGCCGCGCAGCGACGTAATCGGTAAGGACTCTCCGGTCATGCCGTCAAAGTTCCCTGGCGGCGGCCAGAACGGCCCCGGCGTGTCCGGCGACCTTTACCTTGTCCCATATTCTGGCAATCCGGCCGTCGGCGCCGATCAGGAAGGTCGAGCGGACAACGCCCATATAGGTGCGGCCATACATGCTCTTTTCTCGCCAGACGCCGTAGGCGACTGCCATGGTTTTTTCCTCATCCGATGCAAGCGGAACGGAAAGCCCGTGCTTCCTGACGAACTTATCATGGCTTTTCACGGAGTCGGGTGAGACGCCGAGAAGAGCGATCCCCGCCTTGGCGAAATCGCCTGCGAGTGCGGTGAAGGAAATCGATTCCGTTGTGCAGGCCGTGGTGTCGTCCTTGGGGTAGAAATAGACAACCAGCGGCTTCCCGGAGAAATCGGCGAGACGCACATGGCCGCCACCATCGCGCGGAAGATCGAAATCCGGTGCCTTGTCGCCAATGTCTAGTTGAACTTGAAAAACTTCTGCCACGGGAAAACCTTTCTTTTGCCGGTTTTTTAGATGACACTCACGGGAAGGCATATATACTGCCCACGTATGCCGTCCAATGGGATGCAGCGTCACCGAAAATTGCGAAGAGCGAAAGGCACGCACAGGAGTGATCCGAGGCGAAAAGGTAATATTCCGCAAAAAGGATCTCGTGTCGCTCGACCATCTGCCGTCCGCTCAGATCGAAGATCCACTCATCGTGCATGTGCCGGAGCGCGCTCGCCGCAGCCGTTCGCATGTTTGGCACGTCTGCCGCATAACGCTGGTTTTCCTTGCATTTCTCGCTCTCATTCTCGGGGCGGTGATTGCGACCATCGAAGGCGGAATCTTCGATGAGCCCCTGTCCCAGAAGGCGCAGGTTGCACTCGATCGGGCTATTGGTCCTCGTTACAAGGCCGAGGTCGGCGCGACGGTGATCCGCTTCACGTCCGGTCTGCGGCTGGCGCTCGAAGCGCGTGATGTCAATGTCATCGATCAGGACAGCGGCAAGCATCTGTCGACGATGTCGGCCGTCAATATGGAGCTGGACCCATTGGCCCTGATCGAGGGCCGGGTTGAAATCGCCAGCGTGGCGGCGGAAGGTATCGCGCTCGACACTTCACTCCTGCCTCAAGGAGACCCGATCGATCTGACCGCCCTGCGCGTCGATGCATTGCCCAAGGCCCTGAATGCGGCCTTCGACAATCTCGATTTCCTTGAGCATTTCGTGCAGCGCGGCGGCACGAATTCCGTGCACATTTCCGGTTTCTCGGTGAAGATCGCGCGTCAGGAAGGCGATCCGATTTCTCTCGTGGTTGACAATTTGACCTTCGAGCGGACAGAGCCGAATGTGCTTCACCTTTACGGCGAGGTCGCCGTCAACGGGGCCGTCGCAACTTTGGATGTGAAAGCGGATCAGCAGGAGGCGGGCCATAGTTCGTCGCTGATTGCCAAAATATCCAATCTCGACCTTAAGCCTTTGACGATGGCCTACGATCCGAACGGTACGCCCCGTCAGGGTTTCATGACCTCCGCTGACATTACGCTTTCGGCCGTCAAGGGGGAGGCGGGTGTCGATCCGAAATTGAATGCGGCCATCAATGTCCAGCCTGGCGTCCTCTACATGGATCGGGATGTACAGGAGTTGACGCAGGCCAGCATCAACCTGGCTTATAATTTCGACCATCAGACCCTTGAGATCGCACCGTCGAAGGCGCAGTTCGTGGGGACCGTCGCGCCGTTTTCCGGCGCGCTCATCGACCTCGATCGCATCGACGCCAATGCGGGCAAGGGCTTCGGCATCGATTTTGTGATCAAGGACGGTGTCGCAGCCTCGGCGCTGTCAGGGGAAACGCCCATAAGGTTCGACGGCCGTGCCGTTGGCCGCTTCCTGTCGGCGACCAAGGAATTCCAGTTCGACAATCTCGGCATATCGACTCCACAGGGTGCGCTCTTCGGCTCCCTGCACATGAAGCTCGGCGACAGTTCGCCGGAAATCAGCTTCGGCGGCCGTGCAGACAAGCTCGACACGACGGTCGTGAAGCAGCTATGGCCCTTCTGGATGGCATCGAAGCCACGGAGCTGGGTCGAGGGCAATCTCTTCGGCGGCTCGGTGACCAATGCCGTCATATCCGTCTTCATTCCCGCAGGGAGGCTAATGGAAGCGTCGCAGACGGGCAAGCTGCAGCTCGGCAAGAATGAGCTGCACATTGCCTTCGACATCGATGGCGCCCGTCTCAACGTTCCAGGCGAGATTCCGCCGCTGCGCGACGCGAAAGCCCATTTCGACCTGACCGGTCCGACGATGGTCGTCGCCATCAAGACGGCGACGTCCTATTTCTCCACCGGGCGAACGATCACGCTGAATGACAGCAGCTTCTCGATTCCGGCAACCTACGACAAGCCGCTGATGGCGGATCTTGAGCTGACAATATCCGGTTCCGGAGATGCGATAGGCGAACTCTTGACCTATAAGCCGCTGGAAGTGCTGCAGCGGACCGAATTCAAGCCGGAGAATTTCAACGGCAAGATCGTCGCGAAGGTCGATGCTAGGATCGGGCTGATCAGGGATCAGCAGCCGCCTCCGCCGGACTGGCAGGCCGCGCTCACTCTCGACAATGTCGATCTGCTGAAGCCGATGAACAATCGCAAGATCGACAATCTGACCGGCCAGATTTCGGCCGATCCGCAATCGGTGCATCTGCAGGCTCAAGCCCAGATAGACGGCATTCCGGCCCAGATCGACATGGTGGAGCCGACCGACAGCAAATCGGCCGTCAAGCGCAGCCGCGTCATTACCGCCACGCTCACCGACGCGCAGCGCGATACCGTTCTGCCCGGTCTTCGCGACATGATCGATGGACCTGTGAAAATGGAGCTGACGCGCATCGATGACGATCGCCAGGGTGTGAAGGTCGATCTCGGCAAGGCAGCACTGACCGTGCCCTGGATCGGCTGGTCGAAGGGCGCCGGCATTTCTGCGATCGCGCAGTTCGAAGCGTCCGGGCCGGACAATCAGACGGCGCTCAAGAATTTCACGCTCAAGGGCGACGGTTTCGGCGTCAGCGGCGATTTGATGATCAGCAAGGGGAGCCTGTCGTCTGCGAATTTCGACAGCGTGAAGCTCTCCGCGCTTGATAATTTTGCATTGTCGCTGAAGCGGGGCAAGGGCGGTGGTTACGATATCTCGGTGTCGGGCGATTCTGCCGACATACGTCCGATCCTGGCACGACTGAAGGCGTCTTCGTCGGGAGGACAGGCCGGCTCGAAAGACGATGCCTCCGGAAGTGCGACCGTCCGGGCCAATCTCGACAGGGTTATCGGCTTCAACGATGAGGCAATCGCCAACCTGAAAGGGGTTTATTCCATCGCGGGTGGCAAGACGACCAGCGTCGATTTCACCGGCGTCACCCTCAGCGGTGAGGCCTTCGTCACCCAGATGAGCAAGGGCAGCAACGGCGTGATCCGAATCACGAGCGGCGATGCCGGTGCAGTCGCACGATTCACCGATCTCTACAAGCACCTGAAAGGCGGTTTGCTCAACCTGTCGCTGCGCTCGATCGGGCAGGATGATTGGGACGGGTCGCTGGATATCCGCAACTTCGCGATTATCGACGAAAAGAAGCTCTCGACCATCGTCTCGACGCCGAGCGGCCGGAACGGAAAGAGCCTGAATTCGGCCGTGAAGGAGAATATCGATACGCGTTCGCAGAATTTCGAACGGGGATTTGCGCGGCTGGTGCTGCGGGACGGGGCGCTTTCGGTCGAAAACGGCGTGGTGCGCGGCGTGCAGGTCGGCGCGACATTCCAGGGAATGCTGAAGGATGCAAATGGCAAGATGGACATGACCGGCACCTTCATGCCCGCCTACGGGCTGAACCGGCTGTTCGCAGAGGTCCCGATCGTCGGCTTCATCCTGGGCAACGGCAGCGACCGCGGTCTGATCGGCATCACTTTCCGGCTGACAGGCAGTTTCGAAAAGCCGAATATGCAGATCAATCCTCTCTCGATCATCGCGCCCGGCGTTTTCAGGCAGATATTCGAGTTTTGACGAGCCGTCGCGACCGGCGCCTTGCACCCTTTAACGAGCGGCCTGTCCGAAAGTCATCGTTCTCCCGCCAATTGCCGGCGTATGCGTTCCGCCCCGCCGTCCATGCGCCGGGCAAATGGTCGATCGGGATCGACCACGCGCCAGAACGGCGCAGTGCCGCTTTCGCTGATCTGCACCAGATGCCGCTGAACGGTGACAGGGCAGCAGGCATCTGCGCCGTATTGCCTGGCAAGCGCCTTTCTTATTCCGCCCAGGTCAGACAACTGACCAGGAGGCGCCGCCAACAGGGCGCTTGCAACCATCTCTTCGCTTGGAATCAACATGCTCTGCGTAAGGCTTCGCCCCTTACGCCTCATCTTGATGACAGGGACCTCATCCATAATCCACCTCCTGAATTGGGATGCCAACATAAGACGAACGGGAAGGCCGCAATCCGACATCACGCGTGCAGAAAGCTGGCGAAGGGCTGGATGTGAACTGACGAATTCTCTAGACCAACATGTCTGCCTTCGAAGTGCTCACGCCTCCAAATCCTGGCTACCGCGAGCTTATTCAAAGCCTATGTGTACTGTGCACCGATCCTTCTCGTGGTCGGAGGTAATATTTGTAATCTGGAAGTCATATGCTCGCTTTCAACCGCCAATATCGTCCGGCGGTATTGATCTTCAGCTATGTGCAATTCCATGAGAATGTATCTGTCTTCCTATCGCCTCGGCGATCATGCCGATCGATTGTTTAATCTTATGCGGGGAGAGCGGCGTGTCGGTATCATTGCCAATGCGCTCGATTTTATTCCTGACGATGCGCGGCAAAGATACGAAGAGACGATCTACAGTCCCCTAAGGGAATTGTCGGATTTAGGGGCCGAACCCGAATATCTCGATCTCAGGCGATACTTCGAAAACCGAAGCGCCTTGGAACAAGCGCTGAGAGAAATCGATCTGGTGTGGGTGCTTGGCGGCAACGCCTTTCTTCTTCGCCGTGCCATGAAGCAGAGCGGATTTGATGACCTGATACTGAAATTGCTGGAGGAGGACCGTATCGTCTATGGCGGATTCAGCGCAGGCGCTGTTGTAGCGACAAGAACGTTGAAGGGAATCGACCTCATGGACGATCCCCATGAGATGGCCCAAGGATATGATCCGCCGGTTCTGTGGGAGGGATTGGGCCTTGTCGATTTCTCCATCGTCCCGCACTACAGATCCGATCATGCTGAGGCCGATGCTGCGGAAAAGGCTGTTCGCTTTTTTGAAGAGAATTCACTACCTTTTCAGGCTGTTCGCGATGGAGACGCAATCATCATTGAAGATAATGTGACCTCCTTGCTCGCCGATTGACCTGAGGACGTGATCTTCCCTACGCCAGCGGAAAGCGATCAAAATCAAGATACGGTGTATATGAAAAAGTCGGCGAGAAGCGCCGGCTTTTTGCTTTCCGTGTATTCGCCGCTCAGCCAACCGGACGGATCAGGATGTGCTTCTTCTTGCCGAGCGAGAGCTTGATGACGCCATCCGCGGTGACTTCACCGGTGCCGACGATCTTGCGCTCGTCGCTGATGGCCTGGTCGTTGATGCGCACGGCGCCGCCCTGGACGTGACGGCGAGCTTCGCCGTTCGATCCGGCAAGGCCGGCGCGCACGATCAGAGCCAGAAGGCCGATGCCAGAGCCGAGTTCGGAGGCTGGAACATCGATCGACGGCAGGTTTTCGGACAAGCCACCTTCCTCGAAGGTCTTGCGCGCCGTTTCGGCCGCCTGTTCGGCTGCCGCCCGTCCGTGCAGGATCGCGGTGACTTCGGTCGCAAGGATCTTCTTGACCTCGTTAATCTCCGAACCGGCAAGCGCCGAGAGGCGGGCGATCTCGTCCATCGGCAGCGTCGTATAGAGCTTCAGGAAACGGGAAACGTCGGCATCCTCGGTATTGCGCCAGTACTGCCAGAAATCATAGGCCGAAAGCAGATCGGCATTCAGCCAGACGGCACCAGTGGCGGATTTGCCCATCTTGCCGCCGGAGGCGGTCGTCAGCAGCGGTGAGGTCAATGCGAAGAGCTGCTTCGTGCCCATGCGATGACCGAGATCTATGCCGTTGACGATATTGCCCCACTGATCCGAGCCGCCCATCTGCAGGCGGCAATCGTAGCGCTTGGCCAATTCGACGAAATCGTAGGCCTGCAAAATCATGTAGTTGAATTCGAGGAACGACAGCGACTGTTCGCGATCGAGGCGTGTCTTGACGCTATCGAAGGACAGCATGCGGTTGACCGAGAAATGCCGGCCGACGTCGCGCAGGAATTCGAGGTAGTTCAGCGAGCGCAGCCACTCGGCGTTGTTGATCATCAACGCGTCCTTCGAGCCTTCGCCGTAGTTGAGATAGTTCGAGAAGCATCGCTTGATTGAAGCGATGTTGCTCTCGATCGTATCGATGGTCATAAGCTGGCGAGCCTCGTCCTTAAACGAGGGGTCGCCGACCATGCCGGTACCACCACCCATCAGCGATATGGGCCGATGACCGGTTGCCTGCATCCAGTGCAGCATCATGATCTGGATCAGCGAGCCGGCGTGCAGGCTCGATGCCGTCGGATCGAAACCGATATAGGCCGTCACGGTTTCCTTGGCAAAGAGATCGTCGAGGCCGGCTTCATCGGAAATCTGATGAATGAAGCCGCGCTCTTGCAGAATGCGCAGGAAATCGGATTTGAACTCAGCCATGATCTTGGTCTCTCGAAACCGCATCGACAGAGAATGCGGCGAAGTCGCTGTTGTTGAATGTCGCCGGGCGCGTTTAGCATCGATTTACCGGCGCGTCACCATTTTGGTGGGTGCGAAATCAAGTTTCGACAGGTGTCGCGGGCCGAGCTGGGTTTGTAACATAACGCCTCTTAATGTGAACGGATCGTGACATGAACCCCCGAGGCCACCCGGAATGTGCCGCGTATTCGCCCGAATCGAAGCTCATTGTTTTGCTGTTAATCCCGCGTGCAGCGCATGTTTCGTGAAAGAAACCGGTATGTCAGCTTTGCTTTCGATGATGGGATTGTCGTTCAGAAAGACGATCTTTGCATTCTTCGCCCTGATGTTGGTTTTAGGCGGTATTGCCGCGGTGAGCCCGGTCCAGGCGCAAGGTTCCCCTGAAAAGAGAATAGCGTTTGTAGTCGGTAACGCCGCCTATAAGGCAGGCGCCTTACCGACGCCGGCCAATGATGCCGGCCTGATCGCGCAGACCCTGCAGGCTGCAGGCTTCGACGTGATCGGCGCGCGCGACCTCGACCAAAACGGATTGCGCGATGCGATGCGCGACTTTCTGACCAAAGCGAATGCGTCGGGACCCAACACTGTCGTCTTCGTCTACCTGGCAGGTTACGGCGTGCAGTATCAGGGCGATAACTATTTCGTGCCGGTGGATGCTCAAATCGCCAATGCGACGGATGTGCCGGTCCAGGCGCTGCGCGTGAGCGATTTCACCAAATCGCTGGCAGCCCTCAACAATCGCGGCAGCATCGTCGTGCTCGACGCGGCGAGGGCCAATCCATTCGTGCAGTCCAGTCAGCCGCTCGCGGGCGGTCTCGCGCTGGTAGATCCCGATGCCAATCAGCTGATCGCCTTCAATGCGGCGCCCGGTACCGTCGCACCGCAGGAGGCGGGCCCCTACGGCTCGTACGCACATGCGCTGGCGGAGATGATCCGCGTTGGCGGTCTGTCACTGGGCGACGTTTTCGATCGTACGCGCTTGCGGGTCAGCGATTTGACCAAAGGCGCGCAGATCTCCTGGGATGCCTCCAAATTCAAGAACGCCTTTACGTTCTTCGATCGCGGCCCCAATGCACCGGCCACCCAGGTCTCCAGCTACGACAATGCCGCAATTCGGACAAAGGCGATCCGCGATTTTGACGAGCGCGATGCCTATTTCGCCGCGCTCGATCGCGATACGTTGCAGGGTTATGAGGATTTCCTCGCCGCGTATCCCAACGATTCCATGGCGAGGCGCGTCCGCGCCATCATCGCCGCCCGTCGTGAGGCGATCACCTGGCGCGAGACGTGGCGTGCCGATACGCCGGAGGCCTATTGGTCCTATCTGGGGCGTTATC
>JBCNPI010000158.1:0-13348 GCA_039593415.1 Rhizobium sp.
TATCTTGTACCAGTTTAGCATAGGTGTAGAACGCTGTGGACTCAGTTCTGGAAATCCTTTGAGGTCCCCATGTCATCCGCACCAATCCGGCTTGGCCAATTCGGCCTGATGATCCTCCTTGCCGGCCAATTGCTGCTTCAGCTCGATTTTTCCATCATCAATGTCGGCCTTGCCGCCATCTCCGCCTCGCTGCACGCCAGCGAGACCGAACTCGAACTCTTCGTCGCCGCCTACGGCGTTGCCTTCGCAGTCTGCCTGGCAATGGGCGGCCGCCTCGGCGACAATTTTGGCCGCAGGCGCATGTTCGGCCTGGCCGTCCTGATGTTCTGCCTTGCCTCGCTGCTTTGCGGGTTGGCGACTTCAGTCGCCTTTCTCATCATTGCCCGCGCGCTGCAGGGAATCGCAGCCGCCCTCATGGTGCCGCAGGTGCTGGCAACGATCCATGTCAGCCTGACCGGACGCGATCACGCCCGCGCAGTTTCGCTTTACGGCGCGATCGGCGGCATCGCCTTTATCGTCGGCCAGGTTCTCGGCGGCTTTCTGATCTCGGCTGACATCGCCGGTTCCGGCTGGCGCAGCATCTTTCTCATCAATCTGCCGATCTGCATCCTGATCCTGCTCAGCATGTGGCGCCACGTTCCCGAAACGCGCGGCCAAGGCAGGGTTCCGGTGGACTGGTCGGGCATGATCACGCTGGCATTGCTGACGCTCTCGGTCCTGCTGCCGACCGCGCTCGGCCCGTCGCTCCACTGGAATTGGCTCTGCCTGCTGGGCTTCGTGCCGATCCTGCCCATGGCAGCACTCCTCTGGCGCATTGAACGAGCCAAGGAGGTGCGCGGCACCTTCCCGATCCTGCCTCCGTCGCTCACCCGCATCTCCAGCATGCGGTTCGGAGGGCTGATCGCCATCATCTTCTTCACCTGCTGGAGCGGCTTCATGTTCGTCTTCGCCCTGACGCTGCAGGCAGGTGCCGGGCTAACACCACTGCAATCAGGCAATGCCTTGATCGCGCTCGGCGGCTCTTATTTTTTCTCGGCCGCCTTCGTTGCGCGCCGCCTCGCGAACATGCACCGGGAGCTCATGCTGGCGATGGGCTGCGTGATCCAGATGACCGGGCTCGCTCTGCTGATCGTGACGCTCGAAACGGTCTGGCCGCAACCCGGTGTCGTCAACCTCATCCCGTCCACCGTCCTGATTGGCTTCGGTCAGGCCCTGATCGTCAACAGCTTCTACCGGCTCGGCCTAACGGACGTGCCGCATGAACATGCCGGCGCTGGCAGTGCCATGCTCGCGACCATGCAGCAGGTTTCGCTTGGCCTCGGGCCGGCGATCCTGGGGGCCGTATTTGCGCAGGTGCTGCAATATTCGAGTGCCTATCTTGCAGCAGGCGTCACCGCCATCGCGGTTGAACTCGGGCTGATGGCCATCCTGCTGATAGCGACGCTTCTGCGCCTGGCGCGTCAGCGCGCCTTTCCCGAAGAAGCGGTCGAGATCGACGATACGCTGATCCTGGCGCCCGAATGACCAGACCGGCAGCTCAGCTGGATTTGGCGCCACGAAATGGCGAAATCGCCCGAACGAATGTTGAGGCCAGACATTTGACCTCAACTCGCATGGAACGGAAGTTTCACATGGCGCGCGTGCCGGCCCGACGTCCGGCACGCTGCGTGCGGTTCTCGCTCAATGCACGCTGAAAACCTGTATCGGTTTGCGCGTGGTGGCCAAGATCATCGAGAAACGCAGACACATCGTGAACGGTATCTACGACAACATAGCGCAGACCGTCGCCGGCATCGATGGAATCGTGGCTGATGCTCACGCCGAAACCACCATCCACCTTCCGGAACCAGGCCGAGCGCCAGCGCGCAAAGCCTGCAGTATCCGATTGATATTCGGCAAGAAGCTGCTTCTGCTGGTCAATCCGTGCAAGGAATGTCGCAACGATATCCTGCGAGCCGATCTTGGGCTTTTTCGCCTTTTTGGCGATCCATTTTTCCAAAAACTGCGAGCCTGGCGGCAGTGCCGCTTCTTTGGCGGAATCCGTAGCGACCGCAGGCACGGGACCGGATTGGTCCGGACCGCTTTCGAGAACAGGCGAAGCTTCCGGCATCTGCTGCTCTTCTGCCAGATTTTGCCTGAAATCAGAGGCAAGCTCACCCCAGATCGATTTCGCCTGTTCGGCTGGTCTCGTTTTCGTTCGGCGGGAAGTTTTGATTTCCAGGATGAAGGACTTTGTTTGCTTAGCCATGTGCTCGTATATTCACGGGGTTACGAAATCGCTGTGATGGACGATCTACTCCGACGAGAGGCTTGTCCTCTCTAATCTTGAGACTCGTGATCACAGACTGCGATAAATTTCAACCATTATACTCGGACGCCATACACGAAATTGATTGATGGAGCAAACTCCAACTGCCCTGTCCAAAGCAGTTTAAACTCTTAGCCTTCCACGCTTCAATCGCAAGCCTCCGACAGCCATCCGGCGCTATGCCGCATCTCGCAGCATTGTTGAACAAGCCCGACTGCGGCTCAAAGTCGATAGACCTTCTTAACCAAATACAGCGCCCAGTATTTTAATGAATCGCACGTATACCTGTGAGTATAAACACAGGGAGATAATAATGAAGAATATAGTTGCAATTTCCGCCATGATTATTGGCAGTCTCTTCGCTCAGGAGAGCTTCGCTGCGGACGGCTACCTCTCGTCCCCGGCATTCGTGAAGCAGGCAAGCAATGCCGGTGTTTCGATGCTGGACACTGCCTCAATCATGAAGCCGGCGCTCGCTCTCGTGTCAGCGATGCCGACAACCGATGTTCGGCCAGCCGCCGGCAACCTGGCGGATACGCTGCAGATTGGTCAATTGAACGTCGCGTCGATCGATCAGACCGGTTCCGGCAACGCGGGCCTTATCCAGCAGGTCGGCAACATGAACACCGCCTCTATCACGCAGGTCGGCAACAACCATCAGGCCTTCATTTCACAACGCGGCAACAACAACGTTGCGATCATCCGCCAACGCTGATCGGTGTGTCGGATGATGCCGAAAGGGAGCGCTGCCAGGCAGTCGCTCCCTTTAAGCGTCACTTAAACCAGGGACAGCTCAGTTTGTAGGCGTCGTGTTGGTATTGGTATTGACGTTCGGCAGGGTCGTCGTCGGCGTCGAGGGCGTTGACGACGTGCTGCCGAAACTGGGGAAGTCGATGGAGAAGCTCGGGCTGCTCGAGCTCTGGGCAGCCTTGCCTTGCGCGCTTGCCTGCGACAGCAGCCAGTTTCCATTCTGAGGATCGCCGCCAAATGCAGGATTGACCGGCTTGTACACCAGCTGCGATGCACAAGCAGCGCCGGCGACCGCCATGATCGCGGCGGTCAGTGCAACGGTATTGATAAGCATACGCATGGACATCTCCTTCTATTGCTAGATAATATTTATTTATTTATTTGATTTGGGGAATACGTACATTTTCCCCGGACCGATAACGATGGTCGCGTTCGAAAGGCCGCTGATGCCAACAGGCATTAAGTAACGGCCACTTCCTGGCGTCTGGATTGCAACAACCGTGTTGTTGGAGCCGCCGATGCTCAACGCTCCGGCAAGGTCATTGCCATTTTGAACGTAAGCGATCTGGTTGTTGCTGCCGGAAACACCGACCAGCTGGAAGTCCCTGTCGCCGTTGATCGCCTGCACCACCGAATTGTCGTTGCCGCCCTGGACAAGCAGGGCGGCCGAATTGTTGCCTTTGATGGCCTGGACGGCGCGATTGTTCACACCGGACTGCTCGATCATGGCAAGGCTGCCACGGCCGTCGATGCCGGAATTTGCGTAATTGTTGAGGCCGATCTGCTGGACGGAGGTCGTCGAGCCGCTATTGCCGGCAACGAAAGGCTGGATCGGTGCCATCAGTTCGTTGAGGGCGGCACCCGCCCTTTGGGAATCCAGGAGCGCAGGGCTCTGTTGCTCCTGCGGAACAAGGAGATTTTCTGCCCTTGCGACCGATGCGACGGCAAGGGTGGCGGCGATAGCCGTAGCGGTGACCATCTTGGTGATGATGCTCGTTGACCGTTCCATGGGTTTCCACCTGCTTTCTGATTCTATCCGTGCTCAAAGCTTCGTCGTGGGTGCGGGCAGATCGACGCTATCGCGAACGTGACAAACCGTTTTTCCCGTCTCATCCATAACGTTCATCAGGATTTCGATCCGGGCCGGAAGGTTCAGGCGAACACGCGATGCGCCAATCGTGCCGGCTGTGATGCGATTGCTCTGCCGCGTTTGGCTCGATCCGGCCTTGGACCTTTTGGTTATGCTGAGATCGAAGCTGCCGTCGAAATCCGCTGCAGCTTCGATGAACGGCACGAGCTCGGCGACGCGATCACCTTCGATGCGGATACCGCATTGATGAACACGCGGATCTTCCGAAACACCCGATATGGTCTGACCGATCATCGAAGCTGCACCTGAATGAGTGGCGACTAGAGGCGCGGCAAGGGCAGTCGACAGCAACATGACCCATCTGAAGCCGAACATCTCGTCTCTCCGGAAAGGACGGGACGCCGCGAGAGCATCCCGTCCGGTTGCTGTTACTTCTGCGATACGAAGGCTACGTTGCCGCGGCCGACCTGCACGACAGCTGAGCTGTTGCCGTTGCCGGACTGGCTGACGATTGCCGAGTTTTCGGCATTGCCGGCGCCGATGCCATATTGCAGCACAGCGGAGCTGTTGCCGCTGCCGGGCTGGCTGATCCAGGCATTGGAGTAATCGCCTGCCTGAGCGACGAGCGACTTGTTGCCGAGGCCGCCGGATTGATCGACCAGCGCCAGCGAATGGTTGCCGGACTGGAGGATCAGCGATTGGCTGCCGAAGCTGTGCGACTGGTCGGTGAGGGCCGCGTTATTGTCTCCGCTCTGGATCGTCAGAGCGGCATTGCCGAGGCTGGCGACCTGCGTGGTGGCGGCAAAATTGTTATGACCCGTCTGGATCGTGCCGGCTGCGGACAGATAGGCATGATCCTGGACCGTAACGGCCTGATCGCCGCCATTCTGGATGGTCACGGCCGAAACACCGACAGATGCGGTCTGGCTCGTAAGAGCCACGTTCTTGTTGCCGAGCTGCACGGTCGCAGCCAAGGCATCGGCCGTCACGGTCTGGAAGTTGAACGCAGCATTGTCGTCGCCATTCTGGACGATGGCGGCAGACGAAGCTGTGGTTGCCAGGCTTTCCGCCGGTTTGAGCACTGGAAGGTTCGACCTGACATCGTCGATCGAAGCAACTGCCGTCGCCGAGCTGCTCGATTGCGTCGTGGTGGTCTGCGGCGGCTTATTGCCGTTTTGAACGCTCGTCGTCGTCTTGACCGCGATCGTCGTCACCTTCGATACGTCGCCCGACAAAGTCACATTGTCGCCCGGGACCACAACTTTACCGACCTGCGAGTTAACGGCGGTATTGTTGTTGCCGAATTGAGCAACGGTGGCGACCGAATTGCTGGCCGGCGCAGAGCCGGTGCCGGTGGCCGTGATCGGTCCCCATTGATAGGCAGCGGTCGTCGTCGTGTCCGTCGTCGTCGTTGTCGTCGTGGTATTGCCGACGCCGTTCCCCTCACCATGAATGGTCGATCTGTCGATCTGGATATTCTGGTTGCTGGAAACCAGAGCGGGCTGCGTCTGGCCGCTCTTGCTCAAGACATAGCTGGCTGTCTGCGTCTGACCTTGATTGTTGACGGCGCGGTTACCGTTGCCCTGCTGGATGATGCCGGCAGTGACATTGGAGCTCTGTGCGTGCTGAAGGTTGCCGGCCTGGTTACCCAATCCCTGCTGGGCGATGGAAGCATCAGCGCCGGAAACATTGTCCTGCAGGTTGATAGCCGTGTTGAGCCCGCCGGAACCCTGGACGATCGTTGCCTTCGAGCCGTCCGTCGCATTGTTCTGGATGTTGGCCGCCTGGTTGCCGGTGCCGCCCTGGACGATACCGGCCTCGGCGCCATTGGACGCGAACTGGCTGTTAAGGGCCTGACCGCTGTCGCCGGTCTGAACGATCGATGCACTTGCAGCAGCGCTTCCAAGCTGGACCGTGGCGGCATTGTTGTCGTTGCCGGACTGGGCCGTGCTCGCACCAGCGCCATTGCTGCCGGACTGAAGCATGGCGGCCGCATTGCGGTTGCCCTTCTGGATCACGACGGACGACATCTTCTGTCCGTTCTGCTGCGTGACGAGGCTCGTGTTGTTGGCCCCATCCTGCAACACGGCGGCACTGGTATGATCGACGCCGTTCTGCAAGTTTACGGACGCGTTCTGCGTGCCGGACTGGACGATGGCGCTGCTGGATTCGGTGGTGTTGTTCTGCAGATTTGCAGCCACGTTGCCAGAACCGCTCTGAATGATCGAAGCCGAGGTCGGATCGACATTGTTCTGAACGTTGACGGCCTGATTGCCGATGCCGTCTTGGACGATGGCGGCATTCGCGTCCTGGGAATTGCTCTGGTTGTTCAGGGCGTTGTTGCCCGTGCCGCTCTGAATGATGCCAGCGGTATTGGCGTCGCTTCCCTTCTCAAGCGCGCCGGACTGAGTATTTGCGGCGACGTTGGAGAAGCCTTCCTGCAGAATGGACGCGTCTGAACCCTTCTGGCCCTGCTGGGTGTTGAGTGCGACGTTCAGCGCGCCGGCCTGCAGGATCGCGGCGAAAGATCCACCAGAATTGCTGCCGAGCTGGTCGTTTTCGGCAACATTGCCGACAAGCGTGTCGAAAGGATTGATCTGGACGATGCCCGAATCGTTGCCGCTGTTGCCCGCATCCTGAAGCGTGCGAGCCAGGTTGGCATAACCGCCCTGGAAGATCGCGGCCCGATTGCCAATGCCGGCCTGCTGGAACTTGTCGACGACGTTCTGTGCACCGAACTGGGCAATACCGGCTGTGTTCTCGCCGCTTTGCAGGAAGTTATTGCCGACAAAGTTGTTCTTGCCGAGCTGCATGACACCGAGAACGTTGCTGCCCTGCTGCGCGTCTGCCGGCTTGCCGTCGATGAGCGGCAGAAATACGTTGCTGCTGCCGTATTGATAGACGAAGCCGCCATTGGCGCCCGCCTGAGCTTCCGGACCGCCGTTCGGCAACAGGCCGGCCTGAGACAGGTAGGCGAAGTTGTGGTCGTCAAGCTGGCCGATGAAGGCCTCATTGCCCTTGCTTTTGTCGAAATCGGCAGCGGCAGCGCCGCTCGCCAGACCAATGACAGCAACCCCTGCAAGAAGTGCTGTCCGTTTTGCCGAGAATTTCATGGACTTCTCCCTCATAAGCTGGAGCAGCGAGATCAGGCGCCAGGCTCCAAACATCAAAGCGTTAACAGTCCGTTTACTACCACTCTGAAATGTATCTTCGCAAGACCGAAAAGAATAAGAAATAATAAATAGTTAACTGCGGAAATATTAGACCCAAAAATGAGCTTCACATTTCGCGGATGACCGCGATTTTAGATTCCATCTTAGGAACTTATATTTGCGATATCCCGAAATTAACTGAATTATACGAACAAAAAGGCGCTGCAGAATCTCACGATTCGACAGCACCTTGATCTGAAGACAATGCTAAAATCAGCTTTAAATTGTATTCCCGAACGATCGGGCCGGGTCACGAACCGGACAGCGGCATATCGCGATACTTCTTCTCGAAGGAGGCTATGAAATCCGCCTCCCTGGAGCGATCCCTAAGATGCCACAAGCCCTGCTTCACGCCGTCAACGGCCAAGGAAACGACTGCAAGCTCAATGCCCTCACGGACGGCAAGCGCACCAGGATCATTGCGCGCCTGGCCCAATTCGACCTCGAGCAATTCATTGGCGGTTGCGAATTTATAGGCGCTGCCTTTAACCTGAACGGAAAATATCTGCTTCGTCGTCGTCGTCGAAGCCAGGATTTCGCCTGTTTGAACGCTGACCGCGCGTAGGCTGACAGTCACCACATCAGAACGGTATTGCATATCGCCGCCGATGCCGAGATAGCGCGCGCCGGCGCCGCCGGTCAGTTCGTTGGAATCGTAACCGACGATCCCCCCTTGCAGGATAATCCCTGCGAAACGGACCGGCGGCAGGCCGCTCTTCTGCCCGTAGGACTTCTGCGTGTTTTCGATAAGCGTGCGTTCCTGCACGAGGTTCTTCAAGCCGGAACGCTCAACGACGCGAAACCAGTTTCCTTCGCCTGTCTTCTTCAGGACATCGATCAGAATATCCGCGCCGCCTTGGGTTACGGCGCGGCTATATTCCGCGAAGCTGTCATTCGGCTTTGCCTGGCCTGTAAGATCAGGGAAATCGTAAACCGCAACATCCACCGGCATCTCGGCAGCCGGCAGCGCGACCACTTTCGCCGTCGTCTTCGTCGGCGAAGTCAGCGCGGCAGCCGGTGTGTCGAGCTTCTGACCGGTCTGGCACCCGGCGAGCAACAGCGTGCCAGCGAGCGATGCAATTACAAGATGGGCCTTCATGATTCCCCCAAAGCTACGCAATGCATCGAAAGCACCAAGGGCCGTTCTTGAATATCCGCTCTTAAATTAATTGAAACATTCGCTTCGCCTTTAATACAAAACAATATCGTTTCGAAAACTGCGAATTTTTGTATTCAATTATAACTTTAGATTAAGAACATATATTCAAACGCAACCGTCCTTTTCCATCTGCATTACGCGAATAAGCGATGGCGGTGACGTATCACTAATTTTTTGCGATTCCAGAATCTCATTTTTGGGTGCTTTTTTCATTTCAGCACAAATGAGCAAGACTACATCACATATTTCCGAATCTATTTACTGATTAATACTTGAATCATCTATTCACGGCACCGCGGCCGACTGTCGGCCATTCTGTGGCATCACCTTCGGCCTGCACAATGGCGGTAGAACCTTTACCAACGGACGGGAATGGATTGTAGTTTGCTCTACTCGCCTTCTGACGCGCCTTTCCTGCCAGGGAAGCCGTTCTTTTCGAAGAAGGCGGCGGCGTCTCCGTCGGTCGGGCGGTCGCGGGCGTCTGCTCGACATAGGCCTGCTTGTCACCAGGTGACACCTGCTGGATATAGGCTTGAGCACCAACGTCTTTGACGGAAATGACAGTCAATGTCGTCAGCATCAAAGCAAAACTCGTATTTTTCCCGAGCAATTTCTTATTTCCTCTTGTATTTCTAGATTTTCCGTCGCGATATCTCAGTATTTCCAGAATTAATCGAGACTAATTGGAAAGTTTGACTTTAGTTAAGTTCCATGGAACAGAAACTTTGGATATGATTAACATTGGAGAAGTTTAGATGTCAGTCAAGATGGGCGTTGCGGGGATCGCTATTGTGATGGTCCTTGCTTTGGTGGATACCGGCGCTGCTGTTGCGCAGGAATCGACCGGCCCGATGTTTTCGACACCGGCCTCGCGATCGACCACGGGTGCGCCAATCCTCAACGGCTCGTCGCAAGAGGATGGCGGCTTGATCGACAATACCGGCAGCCGGCGGCACCCATCGGCAGGCCCGTCACGCTCACCCAAGCAACCAGCACAGGCAGTCACCGCCCCTAGCGAAGGCAAGGCGAAAGCGTGGAGCCTGCAATGTGCCGATATCTCGAAGGTGAGACGTTGCCAAGTTTCCGGTGCCGTTCTTTCGCCGGACAAGAAACAAGTCATCATGGTCATGAGTCTGGCGACGTCGGCAGATCGCAAGTCGACTACCGCACAAATTGCCGTGCCGCTCGGGATAGCTCTGAAAACGGGCGTCAAGATCGACGTCAGCGGCACCTATTCCACGACGATGGCTTTGAGCCGCTGCACATCGCAGGGCTGCCTTGTGGAAGGCAATATCGAAGACACCTTGCTCGACGCGATGAAGACAAAACCCATTGTCACGGTCATTGTCGCGACGCCCGACGGCAAGAACATTCCGATCAAACTTTCGCTCGACGGCTTTCCCGAAGCATTTGCGGCAATGAAGTCCGCGGATAACGGTGGAAAATAGCTTCGCTATTCTTGGCACGGGGCAGCCGATAACGGATTGCCGCCGCATTCCCTCTCAGAAAAACGGCTGCAGTCCACAATATCGGCTTGCATCTTAATCTTAACAGCAAAAACAAGAGGACAAACAAACCTTCTTATGGAAGGAATATACCGGTAGTTTTCGCGCCTTTATTTCGACTAAACTAAAATGATGAGTGCAGCGCCATGGTGTTCACGGCAAAAGAGCTTAATGCCAACAAAAATTTCCTGTCGGCTATATTGCAAAGCGCATACGAGCTCATGGCTATCTATAATGAAAATCCGCGCATTGCTTCAATCCTGGCCTCACAACAAAGATGGCTGCTGGCGCATTCCGGCTTTGCACTTTTCCTCGGCTATCCGGGCGATGCGATGCCAGGGCTCTATAATGGCCGTTTCGTCGAATTTGCCGTCAAGCACAAGATCGCCAGCCGCAATACCGCTGCGGCCTTCCTGAAGGAAATGCTCGCCTACAAGTTCGTGCGATCTGCGCCGGAATGCTCCGACCGCCGTATCGTCCTCCTCGAGCCGACCGAGATAACACGGGATTACATGGCCCGCTGGATCCATACGCATCTTCTCGTCCTGGATACTCTGGACGGCGGCGACAGGATGGGAAGGATCGCCGCCGACGCGGACGCCATTTGGCGAATGCATCCGATCGTCGCCCGGGCTATCCTGGACAGCACAAGCCTCAAGAATCCAGGGCCTACCTTCAACCTGTTCAACGGGGCGACCTCCGGCGGGATCGTCATGGACTATCTCATCTCGCGGATCACCGTGATCGATCACGCGGCGGATAAGGTTTTGATCGGCCCGATTTCGCTGAAGGCCATGCAGAGCCAATTCATGATTTCAAGCGCCCATCTGAAGCGCCTCTTCAGGCAAGCAGCCGAGTTCGGCAGCGTCGGCTGGGTCGGCGCGGCAGGCAGAAGCAGCTTCTGGCTTTCCCACACATTCGTCTCAGAATACTGGAACTACCAAGCCGAGAAATATGCGGTGATCGATGCCGTCAGCCATGCGGTTCTCAGCCGCTCCGCCGGCGAACTCAGTTATCGCCATGGAGTATTTGAAGACGTGGAAATGGCATCGTGATATCACGGGCAAGAAACGTCCATCGCATTTGCAGCGAATCAGCGAGCCTCTGCGCGATGGGCTTCTTCGCTCCCGCTCTTCGCCCAAAAAATGAGAGACCTCGGATTTTAACGCGACACCCGCTCACCGGTCATAACCGCTGTCCAGTCTCTTCGCGGCGCTTGCCTCTATGTAAATATATCCAATAATTGCGAATTTCCGATAATGCAATCTTTGATTCAGGTCTTGCGCTCCTGCAAGCTATGGGATTCTATAATTAAATTTATGTAATTTTTATAATTATTGATTGTTTTTCTTGCCTGCTTCTGGCCTCCTTTACATCACAGCCGCCAAATAGCGGCGAGCAGGAAGCTCCCAGTCTGTGCTGTTCCCGATTTCAGAGCAGGTGATAGCTTCGCGCATCGATTGCGCAGATGAACGCCGGCTCACCACGACTTGCGAGCCTTGCCATGTCCTTTCACCAGCAGGCTAAGATCAGAGACAAAGCATGCTCCGCCGTCATTCCGATCAGGCCGATCGAATTGGCGGGCGTCCTTTACGAACGGCCTTGCCATGGCAATGGCGCGGTCATCCGTGCACATCTTAATCTCGAAAATGCAATAGCGGCCGCATTCATGCTGATGGCCGGACCAGCGATGATGGAATCGTTTCGGAAACGACCCCACTTTCCCTAAACGAAAGCTCACTCTCATGAATTTGTCGCCAGATGCCGCATCGCCCCCCCCCTCAGCGCTCGTCGGAATTCTGCAACATGTTTCCGACCTAATGACTTCCGGAAACGGCAACGAAGCCATCAACAACCTGCTGTCCGCGCGGGACCTCATCAAAACTCAGCCACTGGCCTGCAACACGCTCGCCTATCTGTTGCTGCATGCCGATCGACAGCAAGAAGCCATTCCGTGGTTCGAAGCCGTTCTTGCCATCAATCCCGGTGACGCCCAGGCGCTTTCGGGCCTTGGCATGTCCTGCCAGGCCGTCGGCGATCTTATGCGGGCGTTGCAATGCTACGAAGCGGCTCTGGTATGGCGCTGGAACCATGCAAGTGCCTGGTACTATCATGGCGCGCTGCTTGCCCAGCTCGGGCGCCTGCGCGAGGCACTTCCAAGCCTCGACAAGGCGATAGAGCTTCAGGACGACTATGTGGATGCGCTTACCAAGCGCTGCCAGGTGCTGTCCGGACTTGGCGACGTGTCAGGCGCGGCCTTGTCCGCCATGCGCTGTTGCCAACTATCGCCGAATGATGTCTCATCCTGGCTGCTTTTCGGCGATCTCTGCATGAAGCATGACGACCTCGGGCATGCGATATCGGCTTACGAAAAGGGTCTGGAAGTCTCGCCTGCAAATTTTCAATGTCTCTACAATATGGCATATGTCTTAAAACGGACGGGACAGAAAGATCTTGCCCTGAGACATGTGCATGCCGCATTGCGCGTTGAGCCCGACAATCGCGAAGCGCTGCTGCTTTGTGCGGGCATTGAGCAGGAACTCGGCAATGCCGAGAAGGCACTCGACAACTTTCGTCGCGTCGCGGCCGCAGGCGTCGCTCGCAGCTACCAGGCAAGCCGGCAGCCAGCATGCTTTAGGGCGCTGCTGCTCTTTTCACCGTTCTCGGGGAACACACCTTATGAGGACCTGATCGGTGACAGTTCCTACGACGCAGATGTCGTCCTCATGCTGCCGGATCATCATTGCGATCCTAAAGCCGTGAATGCGGACATCATCGTTAATCTGGTCTCCGAGGCCGATCTCAGGCGAGACATCGTTGCGCAGGTCGCCGATTTCGTCGGCCGCTTGGATAAGCCGGTGATCAATCATCCGCTCCTGATCCTCGACACCGATCGCCAAAGCATCGCGCAGCGGCTTGCGGCCATCCCGGACACGATCGTTCCCGCCACCATCCGCGTCGAGGCAATTGCGCTCTGCCAATTCCTGCGCAGCAATACCCTGCCGAGCTTCAATCTCATCGCTCGCCACGCCGGCACCCACGGCGGCGATAAGATGGAGTTGGTCTCCACGCTTCAGGAATTGCAGGCATTTGCCGGTGAAGCGGGCGATCAACCGCTCTACCTCACGGATTTCTTCGATTACAGGTCCGCCGACGGCTTCTATCGCAAGTATCGCTTCATCTTCGTCGGCGAGGAGATCCTCCCCTATCATCTTGCGGTCGGCGACGTCTGGAAAGTGCATCACACGTCAACGCGCATGGCCGAGATCGAATGGATGCGCCGGGAGGAGCAG
The DNA here is from genome assembly GCA_039593415.1 of Rhizobium sp. Lineage (GTDB taxonomy): Bacteria > Pseudomonadota > Alphaproteobacteria > Rhizobiales > Rhizobiaceae > Rhizobium. Next base: position 13,318 of record JBCNPI010000158.1, read on the forward strand.
GAATTCCTGGAACAGCCCGGTCACGTCTTCG
>JBCNPI010000159.1:0-13296 GCA_039593415.1 Rhizobium sp.
TCCTGACGGACATGCGCCTGGATGAATCGACCATCGCGGTCGCTCTTCTCCATGACACGATCGAGGATACGACGGCGACGCGCGCCGAAATCGACGAACTCTTCGGCGAGGATATCGGCCGTCTGGTCGAAGGCCTGACGAAGATCAAGAAGCTCGATCTGGTCACCAAGAAGGCGAAGCAGGCGGAAAACCTGCGCAAGCTGCTGCTCGCCATTTCCGACGATGTGCGCGTGCTTCTGGTCAAGCTCGCCGACCGCCTGCACAATATGCGCACGCTCGATCATATGTCGCCGGAAAAGCGCGCCCGTATTTCCGAAGAGACGATGGAAATCTATGCGCCGCTTGCCGGCCGCATGGGCATGCAGGACATGCGCGAGGAGCTCGAAGAGCTGTCGTTCCGTCACATCAATCCGGAAGCGCATGAAACCGTCACCAAACGGCTCGAGGAGCTCTCGCGGCGCAACGAGGGTCTCGTCAAGAAGATCGAGACCGAGCTGCGCGACTTGCTGGTGGCCAACGGTCTTGCCAATGCCATGGTCAAGGGCCGGCTGAAGAAGCCCTATTCGGTCTTCCGCAAGATGCAGTCGAAGTCGCTGTCCTTCGAGCAGCTTTCCGACATCTACGGTTTCCGCCTTCTCGTCGATGATATTCCGTCCTGCTACCGGGCGCTCGGCATCGTGCATACCCGCTGGCGTGTCGTCCCCGGCCGTTTCAAGGATTATATCTCGACACCGAAGCAGAATGATTATCGCTCGCTGCACACGACCATCGTCGGTCCTTCCAGCCAGCGCATCGAGCTGCAGATCCGCACCAAGCGCATGCATGAGATCGCCGAATTCGGCATCGCCGCCCATACGCTCTACAAGGACGGTGCCAGCGCCAATGGTGACGGTGAATTGCTCTCGCGGGAAAGCAACGCCTATTCCTGGCTGCGCCATACCATTGAGGCGCTGGCCGAAGGCGACAGCCCGGAAGAGTTCCTCGAGCATACGAAGCTCGAGCTGTTCCAGGATCAGGTCTTCTGCTTCACGCCCAAGGGCAAGCTGATCGCCCTGCCGCGCGGCGCGACGCCGATCGACTTTGCCTATGCGGTCCATACCAATATCGGCGATACGACCGTCGGCGCCAAGATCAATGGCCGCATCATGCCGCTGGTGACGCGTCTGAACAACGGCGATGAAGTCGAGATCATCCGTTCCGGCGTGCAGGTGCCGCCGGCCGCCTGGGAAGAGATCGTCGTGACGGGTAAGGCGCGTGCCGCCATCCGCCGCGCGACTCGCCTTGCCATCCGCAAGCAATATGCCGGCCTCGGTCACCGCATTCTGGAGCGCACCTTCGAGCGTGCCGGCAAGGTCTTCTCGCGCGATGCGCTGAAGCCGGCCCTGCACCGCCTTGGCCAGAAGGATGTCGAGGACGCGATTGCCGCCGTCGGGCGAGGGGAAATGTCGTCGCTCGACGTACTACGTGCGGTCTATCCCGATCATCAGGACGAACGTGTAACGGTGAAGCCGGCTGGCGACGAGGGCTGGTTCAATGTCCGCAGCGCCTCCGGCATGATCTTCAAGATCCCCGGCAAGAACAAGGCTGAGGTTTCCGACGGTGCCGATATCGATGCCCCGCCGATCCGCGGCATCTCTTCGAATGTCGAGGTGCATTTCGCACCGACGGGCGCCGTTCCGGGCGACCGCATCGTCGGTATCATGGAAAAGGGCAAGGGCATCACCATATATCCGATCCAGTCGCCGGTTCTGCAGCGGTTCGACGATGAGCCGGAGCGCTGGATCGATGTGCGCTGGGATCTGGACGAGGCCAATAAGTCCCGTTTTGCCGCACGCATCCTCATCAATGCGCTGAACGAGCCGGGCACGCTGGCTAAGGTGGCGCAGACCGTCGCGGACGTGGACGTCAATATCCGTGTGCTCAACACGGTTCGCGTTGCAGCCGATTTCACCGAGATGGCGCTGGACGTGGAGGTCTGGGATCTGCGGCAGCTCAACCAGCTCCTGGTGCAGCTCAAGGAGCTCGATTGCATCGCGACCGTAAAGCGTCTCTACGAGTGACGGCGCACGGCCTCGCTGCCGATCCGATGCAGCCTGCATATTTTATGATCATTTTATGACCAAAATCGAGCATCTTTCCAGATAGATATGCATTCAATGCATGGCTGCGTATATTTTAGAGCGGTGGTAATTAACCTCTCTCGAGCCTATCTTCTGATCGTTGAAGAAACGAAACTGAGATGAGAGAAGACAATGTTTACCCCGATCAAGAAAATCGCCCGTGCCCTGCGTGTTCCGAGTGTTGAAGAACGCGAAATGGCTTATCTGAACGGCTCGCATGACCGTTTTGACCTTGAATATCGTCAGCGTCAGGTCGATCGCGGTCTGTTCCGCACGCGTTAATCGCTGTTAATACTTGAAAGACCAGGAGGGCGCGTCGTTGTTGCGCTCTTGGAACATCCCGAACTTGCGGTATTGTTTCCGGCAAATGAAGCGAGCGTCCGTTTTTTGCACCCTGAGCAGGCGACGTTCCAAAAAGGGCCGCACTTTCGGCTCTTAATTAGTGCGTGACAACTTGGCCGCCCTTGTCACGACGGCCCCCATTGCACTAGATAAGCCGCATGCTATTTCGTCGCCGAAAACCACTGACATTCAAGGAAAAACTGCGGGAGCACCTTTGGCCCCGCAAGGGTTTCGTCCGTTCGTTCCAATATTTCGGCAAGCGCCTCGTTCGCCTTGCTGCCTCGCCGCATTCGGTTGCCGCCGGCTTTGCAGCCGGTATCGTTGTGTCATGGACCCCGTTCATCGGCGTGCATTTCGTCATGGCGATTATCATCGCCTATCTGGTCGGCGGTAATGTCATCGCTTCCGCGCTCGGCTGTCTGGCCGCCGGCAATCCTATAACCTATCCCTTCATCTGGGCGCTCACCTGGGAAATCGGCCATCTGATCCTCTCGCGCGACAGCGGCGGGCAGGGCGGCAGCATCGATCTGCCGGCGCTGTGGCACAAGGGCGATCTCTCGCAAATATGGGACCCGGTTTTGAAGCCGATGCTGATCGGCGGCATTCCGCCTGCGATCGTGACTGGCCTCGTCGTCTATGCGCTCACCTATTATGGCGTGAAGACTTTCAAGACGCGCCGCAAGGAGCGCCTGATGGAGCGTGCCCGCGAGCGTCTGGCGCTAGCCGAGAACGCGTCGAGCGTCTGACGAGCCTGACATCGTCCAGGCCGCCAGGAGGGCCTTCCATGATCATCGGCATAGGCAGCGATCTCATCGACATTCGCCGGGTGGAGAAGACGATCGAACGTTTCGGCGCACGGTTCATTGAACGCTGCTTTACCGAAATCGAGCGCGCCAAATCCGAAGGCCGCAAGAACAAGGCGGCATCCTATGCCAAGCGCTTTGCCGCCAAGGAAGCCTGTTCCAAGGCGCTGGGCACGGGGCTGGCGCAGGGCGTCTTCTGGCGTGACATGGGCGTCGTCAATCTGCCGAGCGGCAAGCCGACAATGCAATTGACGGGCGGTGCTGCCGAAAGACTAGCTTCGATGCTGCCGACAAATCACCGCGCTGCCATTCATTTGACGATAACGGATGATTTTCCTCTTGCTCAGGCCTTCGTGATCATCGAAGCACTGCCGATGGACGGCTGAATCACAGCCATATGACGCTTTTGGCGCTCCCGGCATTGCCGCCGTGATTTGAAGCGAGTAGAGAGAGCCTGAATGCAAGTTGCGCCGGTGGGGTGCGAAGAAGGAATAAGACTGCGTGTCCGAGAAAGCCGTAAAACAGCAGAACGCCCTGTGGGAAAATATCAAGGTCATCGTTCAGGCGCTCGTCCTGGCCATGATCATCCGCACGGTTCTCTTTCAGCCATTCACCATTCCGTCCGGCTCGATGATGCCGACGCTTCTTGTCGGCGACTACATCTTCGTCAACAAGTTCGCTTACGGTTATTCGAAATATTCGCTTCCGTTCTCGCCGGACCTGTTCAGCGGCCGCATCTTCGGCAGCGAGCCGAAGCGCGGCGACGTCGTGGTTTTCCGCTTCCCGCCGAATCCTGATGTCGATTACATCAAGCGCGTCATCGGTCTGCCGGGCGACCGCATTCAGGTTAAGAACGACATTCTCTATATCAACGGTCAGGCTGTTCCGCGTGAGCCGCATGGCACCTTCTCCTCGGATTACAGCCAGGAGCCGGGCGACAACATCCCTGTTTATAGCGAGCGCCTGTCGGATACGGGCAAGGTCTATGACACGCTGGACCTTTCGCCGAACTCGCGCGGCGACAATACCCAGGAATATGTCGTACCGGCCGGCCATTATTTCATGATGGGCGACAATCGCGACAATTCCGACGATAGCCGTTTCGATGTCGGCTACGTGCCTGCCGAAAACCTCATTGGCCGTGCGAGCGTGATCTTCTTCTCGCTGGGTCATGACACCTCGTTCCGCGAGGTTTGGAAATGGCCGACCAACATGCGTTGGGATCGCCTCTTCAAGGTTGTCGAATGACGAAGGTGTTGGCGCTCTCCCAGGCGGACCGTGCCAGGCTTGAGGTCGTTATAGGCCACGAATTCGCTGAAAAAGAGCGTCTCGACCGGGCGCTGACACATGCGAGCGCCCGCACGCACAAGACGGGCAACTATGAGCGGCTGGAGTTTCTCGGCGACCGGGTTCTTGGCTTGTGCATTGCCGAGCTGCTCTTCAAGACTTTCGGCACGGCGACGGAAGGCGAGCTTTCGGTGCGGCTCAACCAGCTCGTCAGCGCCGAAACCTGCGCCGAGGTTGCCGACGAGATGGAGTTGCACCTCTACATCCGCACCGGCGCGGATGTGAAGAAGCTGACGGGCAAGCGCATGCTGAACGTGCGCGCCGATGTCGTCGAAAGCCTGATTGCCGCGCTTTATCTGGATGGCGGGCTTGAAGTCGCCCGGGCTTTCATTTTGCGCTTCTGGGAGCGCCGCGCCATTCGGCCCGACGGTGCAAGGCGAGACGCCAAGACGGAATTGCAGGAATGGGCGCACGCGAAATTCGGCGTGACCCCGGTCTACAGGGTTGATGATCGCAGCGGACCGGATCATGATCCGCGCTTTACGGTGACTGTGGAAGTCAAGGGAACGGCGCCTGAAACGGGAATAGAACGCTCCAAGCGTGCGGCCGAACAGATGGCGGCGACACGGATCCTGGAGCGCGAAGGTATATGGCAGCCTCAGTTGACTGAGAAGTGACTGCCGGGGAATAGTGGAAAATGACCAATCAGCAGGATACGCCCGCCGAAGACGGCGTGGTTGAACATATCGGGCCGACGCATTCGGGCTTCGTGGCCCTCATCGGCCCGACCAATGCGGGCAAATCGACGCTTGTCAACCGGCTCGTCGGTGCGAAAGTCTCGATCGTCAGCCACAAGGTGCAGACGACGCGCGCGATCGTGCGCGGCATTGCCATCCACAATAATGCGCAGATCGTCTTCATGGATACGCCCGGCATTTTCAAGCCGCGCCGCCGGCTAGATCGCGCCATGGTGACGTCCGCCTGGGGCGGAGCCAAGGATGCCGATCTCATCATGCTGCTGATCGACAGCGAGCGTGGTTTGCGCGGCGATGCGGAGGCCATCCTGGAAGGGCTGAAGGAAGTTTCCCAGCCGAAGATCCTGGTGCTGAACAAGATCGACCGTGTCCGCCGCGAGGATCTGCTCGCGCTTGCCGCCGCCGCCAACGAAAAGATCGCCTTCGATCAGACCTTCATGATTTCGGCGGAAAATGGCTCCGGCTGTGACGATGTCATGGACTATCTGGCGAAAACCCTGCCGGAAGGTCCGTGGTACTATCCCGAGGATCAGATCTCGGACCTGCCGATGCGGCAGCTTGCGGCAGAAATCACCCGCGAAAAGCTGTTTCTGCGTCTGCATCAGGAGCTTCCCTATTCCTCGCATGTCGAGACGGAGAAGTGGGAAGAGCGCAAGGACGGCTCCGTGCGCATCGAACAGGTGATCTATGTCGAGCGCGAAAGCCAGAAGAAGATCGCACTCGGCAAAGGGGGCGAGGCGATCAAATCGATCTCGACGGCATCACGCAAGGAACTCTCCGCGATCCTGGAGCAGCCCGTGCACCTCTTCCTCTTCGTCAAGGTGCGCGAGAATTGGGGTGATGATCCTGAGCGCTTCCGGGAGATGGGGCTAGATTTCCCGCATTGACGAGAGTTTGCGTTCCTGCAACGCTTAATTACAGTGGCTTATTGGGCATATTCTGTTTGCCGCCGTAACTTGAGGGGTGTTTCATGGCGAAGGCAGCAGCGACGGTGCATGGACGACGCACGCCCTGCCAGCAATGTCCGCTGAGATCGCTGCCGCATTTCCGAGAATTCGAGCGCGACGAGCTGAATTTTGTCAGCAGCTTCAAGAAAGGCGAGCTCCTTGTCGATGCCGGCGCCACGATTTTCCTCGAGGGCGCGCATAGCGCTCACCTTTTCACCATTCTCTCCGGCTGGGGTTTTCGATACAAGACGCTGGAGGATGGCCGCCGTCAAATCCTGAACTACGTGATGCCCGGCGATCTGATCGGATTGCAGGGGTCGATCATGGGGGAGATGCAGCATTCGACGGAAGCGCTCTCGCCAGTATCGCTCTGTGTCTTCGAGCGCACGGAGCTGATGACGCTCTATAATTCACATGCTTCGCTGGCCTATGATCTGACCTGGATCGCATCGCGCGAGGAGCGGATTCTCGATGAGCATCTGCTGAGCATCGGCCGCCGCTCCGCGATGGAGCGGGCAGCCTATCTCATTGCATATCTGCATCAGCGCGCCAGCACTCTGCGGCTTTTCAACGGCAGCAAGGTCATCCCCATCACCCAGCAGCATGTCGCCGACACACTCGGCCTGTCGGTCGTCCATACCAATAAGACTTTGAAAAAGCTGGCGGCTCGAGGGTTGCTTCTTTGGCAGGAGAAGGGCTGCGAGGTTCAGGATGGGGAGGGGCTTGCAGAGCTTGCAGGCTGGGACGGTTTTGATTCGGGCAAGCGCCCCTTCATCTAAGCTCGGCCTTTTAAGCAAACGGCATGTCTTTTTTAAATGCCGACAATAACTGTATCAGCATAGATTATTATCATCGTCACTTTTCTACCAGTTTCACCTTTTACTAACCCCGGCGACAAAAGCGATTGGAGCATGGGGACGAGCCCATAGTACCGCAGTGCAAAAAGTGCGAAGCGGGTTGGAGGCGAAGTCATGTCACAAGAGACTGAGCCAGCACGGATGGGAAATACCATCCATTCAATACGGGCCGATGATTGGCGCCGGAGGGATAGATGTGGGACTTTTTACGGGGAGCGCCGGCTGGCGCGCACATGCAAGGATGGCGTTGATATGACGGTTCAGCGCGTCCTTATTCTCGAGGACAATCTTATCATTGCCATGGAGGCCGAGGAAATTCTTCGCCTTGTAGGAATACAGCACGTTGAGATTGCTTCGAATCTGGAACAGGCGGTCAACGCTGTTCATTCCGAACATTATGATTTTGCAATGCTTGACGTGAATCTCGGGGAGTCGACGAGCTTCGGCTTCGCCAGATTGCTGATGGAGCGCGGCATTTCCTTCGGCTTCGTCAGCGGCTATTCCGATACGCTCGATTTTCCGGCCGACCTGCGGCATGTGCCGCTTTTGAACAAGCCCTTCGACGAACAAGCCATGCGTCTCTTTGTCGAGGCTCTGGCCGGCGGCTCCTCTCGCGCCATGTGACAGCCGCAGCCGTTTGTCCTAAACTCGAATCGCAGAAATCTTTCGGGGCAGCCGGCCGATGCAATGGCAGGACCATGCGATCATTCTGGGTGTCAAACGTCTCGGCGAGACTAGCGTCGTCGCCGAGGTGATGACGCGTGCCCGCGGCCGCCACATGGGACTGGTCCGGTCAGGGCGCTCGCGGGCCATGCAGCCCGTGCTGCAGGCCGGCAACCTTGTCGAGGTGACCTGGCGAGCCAGGCTGCACGAACATCTTGGCGAATTTCGCATGGAGCCGGTCGCGCTCAGGGCCGCCCGGCTGATGGAGACCGCAACCGCCGTCTATGGCGTGCAGGCGATGGCCGCATTGCTGCGGCTGCTGCCGGAGCGCGATCCGCATCCGCATCTCTACGATGCGCTCGATGTCATTCTGGAAAACCTGCAGAACCCCGTTGATGCAGGCGAACTCTTCGTGCGCTTCGAACTTGCCGTGCTGAACGACCTCGGCTTCGGCCTCGATTTGACGGAATGCGCGGCAACCGGCGTGCGTGAGGATCTGGCTTTCGTCTCGCCGAAATCCGGGCGTGCCGTTTGCCGAGCAGCCGGTATGCCCTGGGCGGACAAGATGCTTGTATTGCCGCCGTTTCTTTCGGCCGGAGCCATGGTCGCCGCGGATCGGGAAAGCCTTTCCGCCGCCTTCCGCTTGACGGGCTTCTTCCTGCATCGTCATGTCTACGAGCCGCGTGGCATCGAGATCGCCGCGGCGCGCGATGGTTTTATGCAGGCCGCCTTGAAGGCGGTTAAAGTCGCTTCGCCTGATGATGTCCTGACATAGGCGAGCCTTGTTGCCAAAGGCTGAGCGAAGGATGTGCAAAAGGGGAGTTTCTAGCGCCGCTTGAGCGCCCAGCCCTCCGGCCGTTCCTCAAGCACCGTCACCATGTCGCCGATCTTCACAGTACCCTCGCCCCGCGGTACGGCATTCCAGCCGAAGAGCGGACCGGGCACGCGCCGGTCGGCCGACATGCGGATGCGGCCCATGGCTGGCATGGGGTTCGGCACATCTCGCGAGCCCGTCTGCTGGTCTTGCGTCGTCATGATACAGCGTGAGCAGGGTTTGACGAGATCGAGGCGGATGCCGCCGATCTCGATCGCCGCCCAGCGATCCTCCGGCCATTCCTCATCGATATCGATGACGATATTCGGGCGGAACCGCTCCATGCCGACGGCGCCTTCGCTGTGGCTGGCGAGATTGGCGTTGAGCGCCTTCAGCGAGCCGGTCGTCGTGATGAGGATTTGGTATCCGTCCGCAAAGGTGACCGGCGCATCGTTGCCGGCCCATTCCGGATTGGCGGCGCGCTTGGCAAGCCTGTCGAAGAACACCATCCTGACCTCGCGCTCCAGCCACCCGGACAGGGCCTTGTTGGTTTCCTCGTCGGCAACGGAAGCGCTGACTGCAGATTTCCAGACGACGACATCCATGCGGTTATCGGGATGTGGCGGCGGCACGATGATGTCGGGCTTGCCCTCCATCTTCAGGCGCAGATAGGAAGGCGCAGGCTGGACGTCGATCCGGGCCAGTGCCTGCAATTCGCGCTGGGTGATGAAGTTGCCTGTAGGATCGACCAGCATGGCACGACGATCACCGGCGAGACCGAAGGCGTCGATGGCTGCCGATGGAATCGCGATGCCGCGCGCGCTCTTTAGTGGATAGATGAAAAGATCGCTGACGCGCATGGATAACCCTCAGATTTCGTCGATGAACATTGCCAGCACTGTCTTCAGCCGGTCATGCCGTGCTTCGGCAAACTTGGCCCCGGTTTCGGTCTGGAATCCGTCCGCCAGTTTGAACAGCTTTGTCTCGAAATGGTCAATGGCGAAGCGCTTGTCGTCAAGCGGTCGTTCGCTCGCCAGCGGATCGAAGGGATCGTACAGGCCGGAGCCAAGACGCCCTGCAATGTAGAAACAGCGCGCTGCACCCACCATGCCGATCGCGTCCAGCCGGTCGGCATCCTGCAGGATCTTTGCTTCCAACGTTTCCGGCGGCAGGTTGGCCGAGAAGCTGTGCGTGGTGATCGCATGCGCCGCAGCCGCTATATCCTCGTCCGCCCAGCCGAGTTGTCCAAGAATGCCTGAAGCCTTCTCGGCCGCAAGCCGCGACGCCTGTGCGCGATGCGGCGAATTCTTTTCGACGGCGACGCAATCATGCAGCAGCACGGCGGCGGCAAGAATCCGTGCATTGCCGCCTTCCTCTGCCTGAATGGCCATGGCATTGCGGAAGACACGCAGGATATGGGCGATATCGTGCGAACCATCGTCGCCATCGGCGGCATGGGGTATGAGTTCCGCAGCCAGTGCTTCGAACGGGGCAAAGGCCCGCGCCATCCTGTTGGTGTCCATGTTGGCAGTCGCTCCGGATTGATCTGTCGGCAGGTTCCATTGTCCTACCGGGCCAATAGATTCGCCGCAATCATTCCGTCATTTTCCTGGCTGTCAGGATCTTCTGGTAGAACAGGCCGATGCCGATCAAGACGGCGCCGAGGCCGATGAAGGACAGCGCCCGCAGGAAGCCTTCGAGGTTCGCCATGTCGATGAGGAAAGCCTTGACGACGGCGATGAAGACCAGCACCGCCGAAGCAATGCGCAGGCTTCGTGCTTCGAAGCGGGTGCCAAGCCCGAGAAGCGCAATGCCGATCAGCAGCCAGACGACCGAATAGGAATAGAGCTCACCCTGGATGAAGCCGTTCCAGAACGGAATATACTCTCCCTGCCAGAGGCGGCGCACCGACAATGTCGCCCATGCGAAGGCCATGACCGCTGCCGCGACGGCCAGCATGTTGACATAGGGCAGGGGGCGCCGGTCGCGGGCAAAGAGCGCCAACCCGCCATAGGCGACACCGGGCAGAAGATAGGCAAGCAGCAGCAGGTTGAAGAGCGGGATACGGCCCGTGCTCTCGCCCGTTATGAACGGGTTCAGTCCCAGCAGATGCAGCGTGAGGATCATTGCGACCGAAACGACGCCGAGCGCCATGCCGCCATAGCGGAAGACAGGGCTTGCGGCACTCAGATCGAGCGCCATCAGCGTCGCGGAAGCGCCGATTGCGAGCAGCGTATAGATCGACTGTTCGCCGAGTGTAGCAACCGCGTCGTTCAGGACGCCGCCGTTCATGGCATGGCGTACGAGGATCGCGATCGTCAGCAGCACGAGGAAGCAGGCGAGCGCCTGCAGGGCATTGCGCAGCCGCAGGCTCGGTGTACGGCGCGTGATGAAGGCCGCAAAGACGGCAAGGGCTGCCGGTACGCCGTAGCCGGCAAGCAGCATGTTGAAGACAGGAGTCGTGCCGAGTTCCACCGGATCGACGATCGTCGGCTGCCAGGCGATGCGACCCATGGCGATGATTAGCGCGGCGACCATGGCCCATGGCAGGACGGGCCAATTGCGCAGGCGTCCCGCGAAGAGATAGAGGATACCGAGAACCGACAGCAGGATCGTCGCCGTGGCATGATGTGCAAGCGCGTGCAGGGCGAAGACACCGGCGGCAAAAGAGCCGGCAGCAAGGATATTCGTCGGCAGGTTCAGCCCTTCTTTGTCGCGGCGATCTTGCCATTCCGCAAGCGCGATGAGCACGAGGGCCAGCCCGACGCCGTAGAGCCCATGCAGCCAGTCGAGCGTCCAGTTGCCGAAATTGACGAAGCTGATGGTGGCGATCGCCAGCGGCGTCGCGGCCATGACGAGGCTCCAAAGCGCGGCATAGGGTTTTTCCTGTCCGGCAAAGCGCCTGAGGAAAAAGGCACCCATCAGCACGAAGAGGGCGCCAAGGCCGAGCACTTCATAAAGCACCATATTTTGCAGGCTGACAGTTCCATCCGCGCCGCCTGTTTCGATCCCGGCGATCCAGTTGGTCAGGACGCCGGAAACTCCGACGACGGCGATGAAGGCCGATAGGATCGTTGCCCAGGCCGCATGCAGGCGGCCGGCGCCGAAGGCCGCGACCGCCGCAACGATCGCCGCAAACATGAATGTCGCATCGACGATGGGATATCCCTGTTGAAGACTGTAGGTGATGAGGCAGAGCGATACCGTAAGCGCGCCGACCGTCGCGGTCAGCGTCATGCCGAGCGGCTGTCGGACGAGATATGCCGCCCATTCCATGTCGGCGCCAAGTTGCGGAGGCATGTCCTCGACCAGCGCTGCGGCGGCATCGTCGTTCACGGACTTGGAGATCGGGTAGCGACCGGGCCAGAGGAAGATGGTGCCGCCGATCATCGCCAGCATGGAAAGCGTAACCGGCGTGAGATCGACGGCGGGGCTGAAGGTAATGTACAGCAGGGGCCAGAGGCTGATCAGCCCGTTTGCGAGCGACGGGGCGATCAGCCAGCGGCGCAGGCGCGACGCCAATAGGGTCGCAAGCCAGGTCAGAACGAGATAGCCGGAAAGTATCCAGGGTCTCGGTGCGGTCGACGCGATCAGGGCAGGGGTCGCCATCGACGCCAGCAGGCCGAGGCCGGCAAGCGCCTGTCCGTGCAGCAGCGAAAGTGCGAGCGTGGCGAGCGAGATCACCCCCAGCAGAATGAAGGCTGTGGCGGGTCCAATGAAGCCATAGATGGCATGTGCCGCATAGGTGGAGCCGAATAAAGCGACGACGCCGGCCGCCGTCAGCACGCCGGGGATCATCGCATTCTGGAAACCATTGCTCAGAACGGGTGCGGCACGGCGGCGGATCACTTCGCCGGCGATAACCAAAGCAAGCCCGAAGAGGGCTGCAAGGACCAGCCGGACGCCGGGGCTGAGAAGGCCGCTCTCGATCGAATATTTGACCATGAAGATACCGCCGAGCGCCAGGGCGATGCCGCCCACCCAGACGGCCCAGCGCGCACCGATCGTGCTTTCCAGGCTTTCCTTCGCCTGAATGGGCATCTGGCTCGCAACGGGAGTGACGTCCTCCTCGACCATCTCCGCGACACTGCGCGCGGCGATGGCAGGCTCGTCGATATCGGTCTCCTCTTCGATCGCCGCCCCCGGCTGGTTTTCGACAGGCTGTGCGGCATGAATCCCGGAATCCGCCACGGAAGCTGATTCGCCCGTATCCGCCGTCAACGCCTTGCCGGCAAGAGCATTCTGCAGCTCCTGAACGCGCGCTTCCAGTTGCTTTATCCTCAGGTTGTGGCCCCGCAGCACCAAAATACCGACAACCAGGATAACGAGCGGTAGCAATTCCATCATGTCCTCTCCATGGGCGATCCATCGCACCATATACGAAGCGGCTCGCCCGGTAAGGCTAGGTAGTCAGATTCACCTATGATTCCAGGGGATTATGCCGAGGTTTCCTCGACAGGGATTACGAAAGAAACATTAGGAAATTAGAATTTACCACTTGGGAACTATGGTTAATACTCATTAACAATTTGTCTTTACCGGCAGCGCGAAGCAGCTTAGAAGCATTCTGTAGTTTTAACCCTTGATGTATTGCGTACAAACGACGTCGCATGAGGCGGCTCCTACCACAGGAGGTTTGTATGTCCCATGTTTCTTCCTTATCCGGCAGCTCTTATCCGTATCGTGGCACGCTCTCGCGCCTCGATAC
>JBCNPI010000016.1:0-43782 GCA_039593415.1 Rhizobium sp.
GCCCACATATTTGCCGGTGAGGATGCCGCCGGCGAGCGGCGAATAGGCGAGCAGGCCGACCTCTTCGTGATGCGACAGCTCGGCCAGATCGAGGTCGAAATGGCGGTAAAGCAGGTTGTATTCGTTCTGCGTGGTGGCGACGCGGGGCAGACCCTTCTGCTCGGCAATCGTCAGATATTTCTGGATGCCCCAGGTCGTCTCGTTCGATAGGCCGATGGCGCGGATCTTGCCGGCCTTCACCAGCTCGCCCATCGTCTCCAGGATCTCGGTAATTTCGGCGAGCACCTTTTCACGATTCTGAATGAAGGGATTGTAGCGCCAGTTCTGGCGGAAATGGAAATGGCCGCGGTTCGGCCAGTGAACCTGATAGAGGTCGATATAATCGGTCTTCAGCCGCTTCAGGCTCGCGTCGATCGCGGCTCGAATGTTGACGGCGTCCGCACCCTGTCCGCCGCGCAGATATTCGCGGCCCGGACCGGCGACCTTGGTGGCGAGCACGACATCCCTGCGCTTGCCGGTCTTCTCGAACCAGGTGCCGATATATTCTTCCGTGCGGCCTTGAGTCTCCGGTCCCACAGGCGTCGTCGGATACATTTCGGCAGTGTCGAAGAAATTGATACCCTTATGTACGGCATAATCCATCTGTTCATGGGCTTCGGCTTCGCTATTCTGCGTGCCCCAGGTCATCGTGCCCAGACAAAACTGCGAAACGGAAATATCGGTACGGCCTAATCTCTTATATTTCATGGGAAAACCTTGGAGGATGGGAGAAGGTCAAAATGAATGAGGTCGCGCAAATTTAGGTCCGATCTGAGCAAGTGCAAGGGAAAAATCATTGCGTTTCGCATGCGCAAAAGCCTGTGGCTGCGGGGGTTGCGCTATTGACTCCGGCGCAAACAATGTCATTGGGAAGCAAAACGACCCCTAAAAGGACGCTTTATAATGACTGTTGCTTTCACATTTCCCGGCCAGGGCAGCCAAGCTGTCGGCATGGGCAAGGACCTTGCCGACAATTTCGCCGAGGCGCGTGCCGTCTTCGAGGAAGTCGATGAAGCGCTCGGTGAAAAGCTCTCCGGCATCATTTTCGATGGCCCAGAAGACAAGCTGACCTTGACGGCCAATGCGCAGCCGGCGCTGATGGCGGTGTCGATGGCGGTGATCCGCGTGCTGCAGGCTCGCGGCTTCGATCTGAAAAGCAAGATTGCCTATGTCGCCGGCCATTCGCTCGGCGAATATTCCGCGCTCTGCGCCGCTGGCACCTTCTCGCTGGCCGACACGGCGCGCCTGCTGCGGATCCGCGGCAATGCCATGCAGGCGGCAGTTCCCGTCAGCGTCGGCGCCATGGCGGCGATCATCGGGCTCGAACATGCCGATGTCATTGCCGTCTGTGCTGAAGCATCCGCGCTCGGCGCCTGTCAGATCGCCAATGACAATGGCGGCGGTCAGATCGTCATCTCCGGCGAAAAGGCCCCGGTCGAAAAGGCGGCGGAACTTGCGACCGACAAGGGCGCCAAGCGCGCCATCCTGCTGCCGGTCTCCGCTCCTTTCCATTCGACGCTGATGGCGCCTGCCGCCGAAGCCATGCGCGAGGCGCTTGCCGGCGTCGCCAAGGTCAATCCGGTCGTACCCCTCATCGCCAACGTCCGGGCCGCACCCGTCACGGATGCTGACGAGATCGCCAGGTTGTTGGTTGAGCAGGTCACCGGCCAGGTGCGCTGGCGCGAGACGGTGGAATGGTTTGCAGCCAATAATGTAACGACATTGTATGAAATTGGCGCCGGCAAGGTGCTGACGGGCCTTGCTCGCCGCATCGACAAGTCGGTCAACGGCATCGCCGTCAACAATGCTGTGGATATCGACACGGCGCTCGCCGCCTTGCTCGGCTGATATTTTCAAGGAACGAGGGACAAACATGCTTGATTTGACCGGCCGCAAGGCCCTGGTAACCGGTGCATCCGGCGGCATCGGCGAAGAAATTGCCCGGCTCCTGCACAAGCAGGGCGCAATTGTCGGCCTGCACGGCACACGCGTCGAAAAGCTGGAGACGCTGGCCTCCGAACTCGGTGATCGCGTCAAGATCTTTCCGGCCAACCTGTCGGATCGCGACGAGGTCAAGGCGCTCGGCGCCAAGGCCGAAGAAGAACTCGGCGGCGTAGATATCCTCGTCAACAATGCTGGCATCACGAAGGACGGTCTCTTCGTTCGCATGAGCGATGAGGATTGGGACAGCGTGCTGGAGGTCAATCTGACCGCCGTATTCCGCCTCACGCGCGAGTTGACCCATCCGATGATGCGCCGTCGCTATGGCCGCATCATCAACATCACCTCCGTCGTCGGCGTGACCGGCAATCCCGGCCAGGCAAACTACTGCGCCTCCAAGGCCGGCATGATCGGCTTTACGAAGTCGCTGGCGCAGGAAATCGCGACCCGCAACGTCACGGTCAACTGCGTTGCCCCCGGTTTCATCGAAAGCGCGATGACGGGCAAGCTGAACGACAAGCAGAAGGAAGCCATCATGGGGGCCATTCCCATGAAGCGCATGGGCACAGGGGCTGAAGTCGCCTCCGCCGTCGCATATCTCGCTTCCTCGGAGGCCAGCTACGTTACGGGTCAGACGATCCATGTCAACGGCGGCATGGCGATGATCTAAAGGAATTGCCGCTGGGGGGAACTTTCCCTCCAATAGCATGTTGAGCAACTCGGAGCCGGCTATTTTCTGGCTTTGCGACGGACTTAAACCGTGTTAAGCGGGCCATGACTGTGAACAGTCGTCCGGAAAATGCAGAAGGACCGGGCCGAATTCAAGGCGCTGGACCGGATCTCAATGCCGGGTTGAACGGGTTTGCCAGCGGTGTCGGAACAGACGCTGCAGGTTTGAATAGGTAGGGATGTCACAGGGCATTCTGATCAGGATATAAGGTCGAGGAAACCGACATGAGCGATATCGCAGAACGCGTAAAGAAAATTGTTGTTGATCATCTTGGCGTTGACGCCGACAAGGTTGTTGAAAGCGCAAGCTTTATCGACGATCTGGGTGCGGACTCGCTTGATACCGTCGAACTGGTCATGGCCTTCGAAGAAGAATTCGGCGTTGAAATCCCGGACGACGCTGCAGACTCGATTCTGACGGTCGGCGACGCGGTAAAGTTCATTGAGAAGGCCCAGGCCTGATCTTCTGCGTTTTTTGAAGGGGCGGGCTGAAGAGTCCGCCCTATTTCGTCCGGCTTGACCGGACGAAATAGGATTATACGCATATCATCATAAAAAGACGGGGGTCTGCGGGCGATGAGACGTGTCGTTATCACGGGTACCGGCATGGTATCACCTTTGGGCTGTGGCACCGAAGTGTCCTGGGCGCGCTTGATCGCCGGGCGCAATGGCGCGCGCCTCGTGACCGAATTCGAAGTCGAAGATCTGCCGGCAAAGATTGCCTGCCGCATTCCTGTCGGAGACGGCACCGACGGTACATTCAACGCAGACGATTGGATGGAGCCGAAGGAGCAGCGCAAGGTCGACCCCTTCATCATCTACGGCATGGCGGCTGCCGATATGGCGCTGGCCGACGCCCATTGGCATCCTGAAACGGATGAAGATCAGATCGCCACAGGCGTCATGATTGGCTCCGGTATCGGTGGCCTCGAAGGCATCGTCGAAGCCGGCTATACGTTGCGCGACAAGGGTCCGCGCCGCATTTCCCCTTTCTTCATTCCCGGACGCCTCATCAATCTCGTGTCCGGCCAGGTTTCGATCCGCCATAAGCTGCGCGGCCCGAACCACGCCGTCGTCACCGCATGCTCGACCGGCGCACACGCTATCGGCGATGCGGCCCGCCTGATCATGCTCGGCGATGCCGATGTCATGGTTGCCGGCGGCGCGGAAGCCCCGGTCTGCCGCATCTCGCTTGCGGGCTTTGCCGCCTGCAAGGCGCTGTCGACAGACTTCAACGATACTCCCGAGAAAGCTTCTCGCCCCTACGACCGCGATCGTGACGGCTTCGTGATGGGCGAGGGCGCCGGTATCGTCGTTCTGGAAGAGCTGGAACACGCCAAGGCACGCGGTGCCAAGATCTACGCCGAAGTTGTGGGATACGGGCTTTCCGGCGATGCCCACCATATCACTGCTCCTTCCGAGGACGGCGAGGGCGCCTTCCGCTGCATGACCTCCGCGCTGAAGCGTGCCGGGCTGACCCCGACTGACGTCGACTACATCAATGCCCATGGCACTTCGACCATGGCCGACACGATCGAGCTCGGCGCCGTCGAGCGGCTGGTCGGCAATGCCGCGTCCAAGATTTCGATGTCGTCCACCAAGTCGGCAACCGGCCACCTGCTCGGCGCTGCCGGTGCGATCGAGGCTATCTTCGCCACACTCGCCATTCGTGACAATATCGCCCCGCCGACGCTCAATCTCGACAATCCAGAGCGCGAGACGGCCATCGATCTCGTGCCGCATAAAGCCCGCAAGCGGGAAATCAATGTTGCGCTGTCCAACTCCTTTGGATTCGGCGGAACGAATGCGTCGCTTGTCCTGCGTCGCTACGAGGCTTAATAACGGCGCATGATTGTCGCGGCGGGAGTGCCTTTTCGCACTCTTGCCCACGTTCTTGATTATTGTCGCGCCATCATGCCTTTCAGGAATGCGGTGCGGCAATGCCTGATCGGTCGAAGTCGGAGCCCGGGTTCCGCCTTATCTCCTGAACCTGTTTTTTGCCGCATTGCTTGGCCAAAGAGCAGGCAATCAAAAGAAGGAAGGGATTGCCGGTGAGCGATACGAACCAGAGCAACGGAGCTCCGAACGGGCAGAAGGGGCCGATCATCCCGAAATCGGCCAATGAAGCCTTGCGTCCGGAGCGCGTTCCGGATCCGCCGAAGCGTTCGCGCAAGGCCCGCAGCCAAATGGTCATCTTCCTGAACTTCCTGATGACGCTTGCGGTTTTTGTTGCCGTTGCCGCGATCGCAGGCGTCTATTATGCGTTTTCGATCTATCAGGGGCCGGGTCCGCTGACGACCAATACGAATTTCATCGTCCGCAACGGCGCCGGTCTCGGCGAGATCGCCAACCGCCTCGAGTCCAACAACATCATCACGGACCAGCGCATCTTCCGCTGGCTGACGACCACCTATCTACATGACGGCGAAACCCTCAGAGCCGGCGAATATGAGATCAAGGCCGGCGCTTCCATGAAGGATATCATGGAGCTGCTGAAATCGGGCAAGTCGATCCTTTATTCGGTCACTTTACCAGAGGGGCTCACTGTTCGGCAGATGTTCAACAAGCTGCAGGCCGATACCGTGCTGGAAGGCGATCTGCCGTCGGCGCTGCCCCCGGAAGGCAGCCTGCGGCCGGACACCTATAAGTTCACGCGCGGCACCAAGCGCACCGAAATCATTCAGCAGATGGCGGCAGCGCAGACGAAGCTGGTCGACCAGATCTGGGAAAAGCGCGACTCGAGCGTGCAACTGGCAAACAAGCAGGATTTCGTCACCCTGGCCTCCATCGTGGAGAAGGAGACCGGCCTTGCGGACGAGCGCGCCCATGTCGCTTCCGTTTTCCTCAATCGTCTCTCCAAGGGGATGCGCCTGCAGTCGGACCCGACGGTTATCTACGGCCTCTTCGGCGGCGAGGGAAAGCCATCCGATCGTCCGATCTATCAGTCCGATCTGAAGAAGGAAACGCCGTACAATACCTATATTATCAAGGGTCTGCCGCCGTCGCCGATAGCAAATCCGGGCAAGGATGCCCTGGAGGCGGTCGCCAACCCCTGGAAGACACAGGATCTCTATTTCGTGGCTGACGGCACAGGTGGCCATGTCTTTGCCGCAACGCTGGATGAGCACAATGCCAATGTCAGGCGCTGGCGCAAGCTGGTTGCCGAAAAGGGTGAAGATCCGAGCGCCATCGCGGTGGACGGCCAGCCTGACGATGCTGCCGTAAACGCTAGCTCGGGCACCCAGCAGAAGAAGAAGACCAATTGACCTTTGTTGCGTCGCGGCTTGAGACGAGCGCGCGATGCGGATTCACTTTACATTGATCCACAATCCGAAGATTTTCGGCTGACTGGGGACAAATATCGGAGGCTTGCATGGCATTGCAGTCCATGACCGGCTTTGCCCGGCGTGAGGGAACGAGCGGTCGTGGCCGTTGGGCATGGGAGCTGCGCTCGGTGAACGGCAAGGGGCTGGATATCCGCCTGCGCTTGCCGCCGGGCCTGGAGCGTCTCGAAGCCGATGTCCGCAAGTTGATTGCGGAGCGGCTTGTGCGCGGCAATCTGCAAGTCAGCCTGTCGCTGTCCGTCGAAGAGAGCCGCGTCGAGGTGGTCGTGAACCAGGATGCGCTGGCTGCCGTCCTGGCGCTGCGTGATCGGTTGGCGGGCATCGTAGATCCGGCGCCGTTGAAGCTGGAGAGCCTGATGGCCGTGCGCGGTCTCGTGGAGTTCAAGGAGACCGAGGAAGACGAAGAGGCGGTTGCCGCGCGCGATGCCGACATCATGGCCGGTCTCGAGGCCGCGCTTGGCGATCTCCGCGACATGCGACGCCAGGAAGGCGATGCACTCGGCAGGGTCCTGCTCGGTCATGTCGCGGCGATCGAGGCGCTGACGTCAGCGGTCGAGCGCGACCCCTCCCGTTCGCCGCAGGAAATCGCCGCAAGGCTGGCAACACAGGTTTCGATGCTTCTCGATGGCTCGTCCGGCCTCGACCGCGACCGCCTGCATGCGGAGGCTGCTCTGCTTGCCACAAAGGCGGATTTGCGCGAAGAGATCGATCGTCTGAAGGCGCATGTGGCGGCCGCGCGCGATCTCATGTCCAAGGGCGGCCCCGTCGGACGCAAGCTCGATTTTCTTGCACAGGAATTTAACCGGGAATCGAATACTATCTGCTCGAAGTCGAATGCAGCGGCGGTAACCGCCGCCGGCATCGAGCTGAAGGTGGTTATCGACCAGTTCCGCGAACAGGTCCAGAATTTGGAGTAGGCCATGAAGCCGGCGACATCCACATCCATTCCGATCGCCCGCCGGGGGCTGATGCTTGCCATCTCCTCGCCGTCCGGCGCCGGCAAGTCGACGATTGCGCGCACACTGCTTGATAAGGACAAGCAGGTGAGCCTTTCGGTCAGCGTCACGACCCGGCAGCGCAGGCCAAGCGAAATCGAAGGCGTGCACTACCATTTCGTCTCCCAGCGCGAGTTCGAGCGCCTGCGCGATTCCGACTCCCTGCTCGAATGGGCCGAGGTGCACGGCAATTTCTATGGAACGCCGCGCGAGCCGGTGGAAACGGCAATGGCCGAAGGCCGCGACATGCTCTTCGATATCGATTGGCAGGGTGCCCAGCAGCTTCAGGAGAAGATGCCAGCCGATGTGGTGTCCATCTTCGTGCTGCCGCCGACCATGACGGAGCTGCAATCGCGCTTGCATCGCCGCGCTGAGGATTCGGAGGAGGTGATCGCCATGCGTCTCGCCAATTCGCGGGCCGAAATCGCTCACTGGCGCGAATATGACTATGTCATCATCAATGACGACCTGAATGTCGCTTTCGATGCCGTCCAGTCGATCGTCAAGGCTGAGCGGCTGCGCCGCGACAGGCGGCACGGCATGTTCGATTTCGTTCGGGACTTGCTGGAAGAGACTCCGAAGCTCTGACTGCGGGCTTTGACCCGATCAGAGACTATTCGCCAGCCGGCAGAATTCTTCCACCGAAAGCGTTTCGGCGCGGCGCTGCGGGTCGATATCGGCCTTCAGCAGAAGCGCCTCACCCCCAAGCGGCTTCAAACTCTGCCGCAGCATCTTGCGGCGCTGGCCGAAGGCAGCCTGCGTCACTTTCTCCAGCTTGTCGACCGCACAGGGAATGGGCTTTTCCCGCGGTGTCAGATGCACGACCGTCGAAGTGACCTTCGGCGGCGGCGTGAATGCCTGTGGCGGCACATCGAAGGCCATCCGGGCCTCGGTCCGCCAGCCACAAAGTACGCCAAGCCGGCCATAGTGATCGTCATCTTCCTGCGCCACGATCCGCTGGCCGACTTCTTTCTGGAACATCAAGGTGAGAGATTGCCAGAAGGGCGGCCAGTGCGCCGGCAGAAGCCAGTTGACCAGAAGCTGTGTCCCGACATTGTAGGGCAGGTTGGCGATGATCTTGACTGGCCCCTGCGGGGCAAGGGCGGCGAAATCCGTCTTCAGCGCATCGCCCTCGATCACCTCGAGGCGCCCTGGATAGTGAGCGGCGATTTCTGCCAGCGCGGGCAGGCAGCGCGCATCGCGTTCGACGGCGATGACCTTGGCCGCGCCGAGCGCCAGGATCGCCCGTGTCAGACCGCCAGGCCCAGGCCCGACCTCGAAAACGGTGACACCCTCGAGTGACCCGGCCGTGCGCGCGACCTTCTGCGTCAGATTGAGATCGAGAAGAAAGTTCTGGCCAAGCGCTTTGCGCGCATCGAGGCCATGGCGCTGGATCACATCGCGGAGAGGCGGCAAGCCGTCCAGTGCAGCCATCAGCGATCGTTTCCGGTCTTGCCGCTGATCTGGCTTGCCAGCTTGAGAGCGGCAACGAGGCTGTCTTCCTTGGCGATACCCTTGCCGGCGATGCCGAAGGCCGTGCCATGATCCGGCGAGGTGCGGACAAAGGGTAAGCCAAGCGTGACATTGACGGAGTCGTCGAAGCCGAGCGCCTTGGCGGGAATCAAGGCCTGGTCGTGATACATGCAGACGGCAACGTCGTAACGGCGGCGGGCTTCGTCATGAAACATGGTGTCGGCGGGCAGGGGGCCGAAAGCGTCGATGCCTTCGTTGCGCAGCCTATCGATGGCGGGACGGATGATCGCGTCGTCCTCCTTGCCGAGCGCACCATTCTCTCCGGCGTGCGGATTGAGGCCGGCAACGGCAAGACGCGGCTTGGAAATGCCGAAGCGGACGCGGAGGTCGTGCTCGGTGATCCGGCAGGTCTCCACGATGAGATCCGATGTCAGCGCCTCGGGCACCTCTTTCAGAGGAATGTGGATGGTGACCGGAATGGCGCGGAGCTTTGGACCTGCGAGCAGCATGACCGGCATGACCGGCTTTTCAGTGGCGCGCGTTGCGAGATCCGCGAGGAATTCCGTATGACCGGGAAAACCGAAGCCGGCATCGTAGAGCACGGACTTGGCGATCGGGTTGGTCACCACCGCGGATGTCCGGCCGCTCATGCTGAGGGAAACGGCCTTTTCGATAGCGGCAATCGTGCCCTCGGCGGTCGCTACATGCGGTTCGCCGGCGATGACAGCCGTTCCAGCTTCAATCGGCAGGATCGGCAGCGCATCGGGAAAGATATTGCAGGCATTTGTCGGATCGGCGATCGCGAGCGGTACGGTCAAACCAAGCTGGGAAGCCCGGGCCGCAAGCACGCTGGCGTCGCCAAGAAACAGGAAGGGCGGCAAGTCCAGCTCGCCGCGGCGAAGCCAGGCGGCGAGCGTGATATCGGGACCTATGCCGGCAGGGTCCCCCTGTGTCAGCGCGAGGGGGAAGGGGGAGCGCGGTGGCATTGTCAATCAGCGATAGACGATCTGCGCCTTGGAGCGCAGTTCGTCCATATACTTCTTGTCGTTGGCGCTCACACCCGTTGCTTTGTCCTTGCCGATATCCTCGGCGCGGAATACCGCAGCAGCGGCGACATCATCGTTCACCTGGCGCTGCGAGCAAATGGCAACATATTCGACGCCACGGTCGGTCACGATAGGTGTGGTCGTATTGCCGGAAGCCTTCTCGAGCAGCGGCTTCCACATTTCCGGAACCTCCGGCGCGAGCACACGGCCGAGATCCTGGACGGAGACGTCATGCATGGTTGCGGCAAAGACCTTCGCCTGATCGCAACCGGGGAACTTGGAGCGCGATGCTTCAGCCTCGGCCTTCCGCTTGCTCAAAATGGCGTTCCGCTTTGCGCTCGGCACGACGAAAACGATCTGCTTCAGGAAATATTCGGTCGTGACCGGCTTCGTCTTGTTTTCCGTCATGCGCGCTACGAGATCGTCATTCGACATGCGGCTCTTCGCACCGAAGCGTGCATTGACCACACGCGGCCAGCTCATCGAAACGGCGATATAGGATTTGAAGTGATCGACGGTGACGCCGGTCTTGTCGAGAATCTGGCTGAGCTGCGCCGTCGACATCTTGTTGCTGCTGGCGAAACGGCCAAAGGCAGCATCGACGTCCGTCGTCGAAACGGACATGCGCAGGCGCGAAATTTCCGCGCGCTTCAGAGTCTCATCGACAAGCTGTTCCTTGGCGAGCTTGTTCAGATCGCCCTTCTGACGCTGCAATTTGAGGAAGGCGACGCGCTTGGCAATATCGCCGGATGTGATCACCTGGCTGTTGACGAGGACTTTCACTTCGCTTGCCGCAAAAGCAACATCACTGCTCGGCACCGCGAAGCTCGCTATAACCAGGGCCGCTGCACCGAACAAGAGCGCGCGCATCGGTGTCTTTCCAGAAAACATCAATTACCCCTTCCCAAAGGTCTTTTCCGCCGGCTTTGCGCCATATCGGCACGCCGTTGGCGCAATACGGCAAATTTGCGCCACATGTCTACATCAAGCGTGATGAATTGCAAAATCCTTGCGGCGAAACAATGACAACACTACAGCGACCCGCTTCGACGTAAAAGAACCGGCAGTAAAGCCGGTTCCTTGCACTTTCGATTGATCAGAACGTTGCGTCCTGAACGCTGCCGAGATTGACGTCGCCAAGCGTGCGGAAGGTTATACGAGCGCCAACGGACCAGTCGCTTGCCGAGTTGGCGGTCGTATCCTTCTTGTCGAGGAACGAGATGCTGAAGATCGTGCACTCGTCCTCGTAGGAAAGGCCGACACCCTGACGAGTGACCTGGTTGTTGTTGAGGTCATAGCTGACCGTACCGAAGACCGACCAGTATTCCTTGAACTTGATCTGCGCGCGCGACTGGATTTCGTCCTGATTGCTGGTGAAGCCGTATTGCGGCTGGGCGGCAATATGCGTGTAGATCAAGGAAGTCTGGAATACATCGTTCGAGAAGCCGACCGCCGTATCGCCGCGACGAAAGGCGAAGTCCTTCTGGTCGAACCGGTAGGACTGGGACAGCGAAATGCCTTGTGGCGTCGTCAGGCCGAACATCGTGACATAGTCCGAGCGGGTCGTTTCAAGCCCTGAATCCGAACCGACGCCTGCCAGATCCGTCGTTGCGAAGGAGTTTCGCCCGGCAAGCTGGTAGGATTGGCCGAAGATGTGCTGCAGCTTGTAGCCGTTGTCGAAGCTGCCTGTGTAGCGCCATCCCACATTGGCTCGCGTGCCGCCTTCGATGCGGTCGAAGCCGGAGAACTTGTCGCGATCGAACAGGTTGGTCGCATCGAAGACGAAGCTTTGCGCATCCTCGTTCGGCAGGCGGCCCGCAAGCTGCTCGTCCGGGCGCACATAGATCTGCGCGATCGGCTCGAACACATGCGTGCTGTTGCTTGTCGTGATGAGGAACGGATACTTGGCTTCAAGGCCCAAGGTCGCCATGCCGCGTGTGGCATAGTCGCTCGTGTCGTAGTTGCCCGAGTAGGTGCCTGCCGCCGGCCCGTTCATGTCCAGGCCGTAGACATCGCCGCGAAGTGCCGCCAGCGGTGTCAGCACCAGACCCTGATCCGTGGTAAAGGTCCGTTGCCACTGCAACTCGGTGCTCAGGCGCGTATAATCCCCTGAAAGGCCGAGATAGCGGTCATTCAGACTGGAATCGCCAAGAGCAGTGGTCGCGTCGAGCACAGACGTCTTGTCACGCGACAGGTGCGTGAAGTTCATCGTCGCCGACAGTTCGCCGCCATAGACCGACTTCGGATCGACATAGTGATAGTCGATGCTCGGATAGACGTAGGCCTGCTGCTTCTGCGCCGTGCTGTTGTTATCGGCATCCTGAATATTGTAGTAGAAAGCGCGCATATCGAAGAAGTTGCGCTTTCCGATGCCGGTCAGGTACGCTTGGTTTGTATGCGTGCTCTGGCTGAGGCCATTAAGCCCATAGGTGCGCGAGAAATTGTTGTCGCTCTGCGCCATGACATCCCAGCCGAACGTCCAGCGGGGATTGATCCTGAAATCCCCCTTGGAGGCGATCATGCCACGGGTCTTGTGCTCTGCATCGCTGGTGCCGGACGTGAAGGCGCCCGTATCCATCTGGTTGATGCCGGCAACGCGCAGAATATGCGTGCCGTTCTCCAGACGCTGACGGAACTCACCCTCGAGCAGCAGGCCCTGGTTGGTAAAGCCTGTCGCGGTAACCGTCGCGTCCATGCTTGGCGAAATGACATAATAGTAGGGAACTCTTATGCCAACGCCGAGGCGCTGCGAGACGCTCGCCGACGGGAACAGGAAGCCCGACTTGCGCTTGACCGTATTGTCGGGAACTTCGATCCACGGAATATAGGCGATCGGCTGACCGAACAGTTCGAAGCGGGCATGTTCAAGCCGCACCGTATGGGTCACGCCGTTCTGAATGACGCGCTGGGCCTTGACCTGCCACAGCGGCGCGCGGCCCTGTTCGGAACAAGCCATACACGCGGTATAGACACCCTTCGTGAGAATGAGCTGGTTGCCGCCAACCCTTTCGCCCTTTTCGGCCACCATGCGCGTATTGTCAGGCATTTCGACGCGCAGGGCGTTGACGAAACCATCGGAAAAGCTGTCGGTGACATCCATTTTGTCACCATACATGCGATTGCCGTCCGGGGTGATCAGCTCGACATTGCCGAGAGCCATCATTCGCCCGGATTTCTGATTATATTCGACCTTCTGGGCGACCATCCTGTAGCCGCCATAGTTGATCTGGACCGCACCGCTTGCGGTGACGATCTGCGCATCCTTGTTGTAGACCAGTTCGTTGGACGAAAGGACCAGCTTTGAGCCTTCCGGCACCTTCACCTTGATAGGGGAGGTCGCAGCCCCGGCACTGCCATTGTTGTTATCATTATTAGCCTGGGCGTAAACCGCGACCGGGCTCATAATATACGCGCATGCAGCCGTGCCCGTAACGAGGGCAGCCACAATCTTTCTAATACTCTTGCGGTTGCCTGCCGCCACTTAGCCGTCCTCCTGATGAAGCAGGATCGTTGCTCCGAATGCCAATGCGACGATCACGGGTATCCATGTCGCCGCGTAGGGAGGAACCACTCCGCTGCTCCCGAATGCCTTTACAAGCACGGAGACAACATAAAGCACGAAGCCAGAGAGGATTCCACCCAGAATCACGGAGCGCGATTGATTGAATCTACTGAATTTTAGGGACACGGTCGCCGCAATCAGTGTCATCGCCACCAGAAGAAATGGCTGCGATAATAGCGAGTGAAGCTGTGTCTCGAGGGCGTTGGTCGATATGCCGAAGGAGCGGGCGACCTTTATTCGATTGGAAAGATCATAAAAAGCAATGGTTTCAGGCTGCGCCAGGCGCTGCGTGACGAAATCCTGTTTCAGATTCGTACGAACCTGTACCGAACTTCTGCGATCCGGGATTTCGCCGGGCCGCCGCTCGACGACGCCGTTAAGAAGCCAGTAACCATCTTCCAATTTTGCCGACTGCGCATCCTGCCGGAGGACGATATTTCCCTGTGAATCGAAGTGGATAAAGACAACGCCCATCAGCGTCGTTCCATTGTCGAGAATGGCCTTGGCGCCGATGATGGTGTCGTCTTTTCCGTCCGATTGGCGCAGCCACGGGATCGAAAGCCTGCTGTGATAGGAGGGATCGCCGCGCAGGTCGGCCTCCATCGTTTCCGCTTGGCGCTGCCCCCATGCTGCCACCGGATTGAGGGCGAGCATGGTCAGCAATCCCACGCAGAAGGCCCCGACGATAAACGGCGTCATGAATTGCCAGACGGAGATGCCGGCCGCGCGCGCGATGACCAGTTCACGGCGCCGGTTGAGCGCGATCAATACCGTCATGCCGACGAAGAGCGAGATGAACGGAACTGTCTGCTGCAGAATGAACGGCAACCGGACGGCCGTCATCACCAGCCCGAGCGAAACCGTGTAACCGGGCAGTCCAGCAAGCCGGCCGGCGTTCTCGCTGAAGTCGACGAGATAGACGAGGGAGATGACTCCCAGGAAAAACCAGAACGTCGTCACGATGTAACGAGTGAAGAAATAGCGCCCGAGCGTTCCGAAAATCATGCACCGCTCCCGTTGGAGTTGCCCGGTGCAGCAGGCATGCGGTCCTGAATCCGTTGCCTCCAGTTGCTGAGGCGATGGCGGATCGAAACCGGCATCGACATCCTTCGGCTCCTCAATAGGAGCATGATCGCGATAAGCGCCGATATGATGTTGATCGCGTAGAGAACGACGATGAATTTCGCGGAATTGTCGATCTGGTTCGCAGCGTAGAAATCCGCCCAACGCAGCGCGAAGGAAAGGGTCAGCGCCGATACCATCGGATGCAGACGCGCCTCGCGATGCGATCGCGCGTCACCTGCGATCACCAGAGATATAAGTGCGAAGATTGCCGGCAAGGCCCAATCGTTCAGGCGGCGATGCAATTCGGCCCGATAGTCGCCCGATCTTTGCTTATAGTCCGGATCGTTCGGGTCCGGATTGAACAGGAAGCCGAGGCTGCGATCGCTGGCCCGCAAATTTGCCTGGCCGCGGCTTTGCGTCATGTCCGAAAGGTCGAAAGAGTAGGAATCGAACTTGATGACCGACACGTTGCCGTCGGGCGTCTTGCGATGAACTTCGCCGTCTTTCATCAGAAGGGACGAGCCGCTCGCATCGACGGCGCCTTCCTTCGCATAATAGATGAGATCAAAGGCGGGGTCGCGGGAATCCACCACGAACAGGCCCTTTAGGATGCGCCCCGACAGGCGTTGCGAGATCTGAACGTAGAGCCCGTCCTCGATGCGCCGGAAATTTTTCTCTTCGATGACGGTCGATAGAAGGTCGGCATAGGCTTCAGCCACCATCTGGCGGGCAGCGACGCGAGCCTTGGGTTCGACCACATTGTTCACAAAAAACGAGAAGACGCTGATTGCGATGGCGAGAATCATGATCGGGCGGATGATGATGCTGCGCTTGGCGCCGGCCGCCTCCATGACGGTCAGTTCCGAATCGCCGTTCATTGCCGTCAGCGTCTGCGTGATGCCGATGACCAAGGCAAAAGGCAGAACGATCGGAATAATTGTCGGCAGGATCAGCGTCGCGAGCTTCGCGAACGACCCCATCGACTGCCCGCTATCCGTCACGAGATTGATGCGCTGCAGGACCTGGGTGGTCCAGATAATGGCAAGCACCGGCAGCAGCGCCACCAGGAACATCATACCGACACGCCGTACGATATATGTCTCGAATAACTTCATGCCGGCCCTTAAACGCAACAGCTGTCGAACAAGCCGACAGAGATTCACCCTCCTCTACGCTGTTTGCGTTTTTTTGGCGACAACCAACTCTCAAAAAAATCGTTAATTTTTTGAGATTCTTCCATCGTGTGTCGTTTGGGATAAAGCCAGCAAAGCGGCGAAGACGACAATGGATGACAGCCAGCCAAGGACCGCATCGGAGAGGTAGTGCCCCCCGAAGGCCACTCTAAGTGCCGCCATGAGGATGGATACTATAGTGATCGGCAGCGCCAAGACCGAGCGGAACGGCTGCGGGATGATGAAGATCAGGCAGAAAAGCCAGCCGGCAGCTGCGGCTTCGCCCGATATGAACGAACAGTTGCTGACGCATTTTCCAGCGAAAGACCCCGCATGCACGAAGTCGAGCGTACCGCCGAAGAGATCGGTCTGTCGGGGGCGTGGCCGGCCGGAGAACGCCTTCAGCCAGAGATTGACGATCAGCACCGGCCCGATCAGCAGGGCGCCGAGGGCGATCTTGAGATTGCGTGCTCTGAGCCTGTTGAAGGTCGCGCCGTGATGCTGCCAGCATCGGATGAGCATCCAGGCCAGAACGACGGCGGTAATATAAGGAAGCTGGAAGAATATCTCCCTCAACGGGCGCATGTAAGGATCGCTGCTATAGGGGAAAATGCCGCAGATTTGATTGGGCCTGGCGTTTGCGACGCATTGCTGAGGCAGGAAGAACATGTTCGCGACGGCAAGATCGATTTGCGGAAAGATCGAGAACAGGCTCAGTAGTATCCACCAGAGACAGAATAAGGCGATAAAGGCGTCGCCGGCTGTGCGGGGCCGCAGAATTTCGGGAAAGCGATCTTCGCGGTTATGGCTGTTGAAGTCTGGGATCAATGCGGCTTTCCGGAAAACACCGTGCCGCCGGAAGGCGGCCACACTATAAGCCTATCATAGGTTTCTTAGATGACAGGGTCGTTAATTCAGCGAAATCCCGTTGCGGTGGAATGCTACGCCAAAAGCTTGTATTCCCTGATAAAACCTAGAAAGATGGTTGTGGGAAACCTTCCTTTATAGCTACGCATGATTATCGGAGCGGAAATGTCTGTGAAATTCGAGATCTCGTTCGCCAAGTCGGCTCGCCTTAATGGGGGACTGGCCATTCTCCTGAAAAGCACGGACGGCGAGCTGCCGGCGGGCGCCGAGAGTGTCGATCCGGCCAATATATTTGCCAGGGCCGCGCCCGTGTCCGGCTTCAAAAGCAAGCAGCTGAGCAGCCTTGATCTCATAGCTCCAGAGGGCTCGCCGGCCGATCGGATCATCGTCATAGGTGTCGGCAAGACAAAGGATCTGACGCCGCATGACTGGCTGAAACTTGGCGGCACGGCCGCTGCAAAAATCCGCAATACCGACAGGGTCGCGGTCTTTCTCGACGCGCCAAATGTCGAGGTGGGGGGCAAGGAAGCCGCCGATTTTGCATTGGGCATGCTTCTGCGCGCCTATAGCTTCGATACATATAAGACAAAGAAGGGTGATGACGACGAGAAGAGCGGTTCCCGCAAAGCCGTGAAGGTCACCATCGTCACCCATGAAGCGGCGGCCGCCAAAAAACTCTATGCGACCTCCGAGGCGGTGGCCGACGGCGTGGTTCTTGCGCGCGATCTCGTCAACGAGCCGCCGAACGTGCTCGGCCCCGTGGAATTCGCGGCCAAGGCCAAGGAACTGGAAAAGCTCGGTGTCGAAATCGAGATACTGACCGAGCGCGAAATGCGCCGGCTCGGTATGGCAGCCTTGCTCGGTGTCGCGCAAGGGTCGGGCCGGCCACCCCGGCTTGTGGTCATGCAATGGAAGGGCGGCAAGGCGAAGGACAAGCCGGTCGCATTTATCGGCAAGGGCGTCGTCTTCGATACCGGCGGCATCTCCATCAAGCCGGCTGCCGGCATGGAAGAGATGAAGGGTGACATGGGCGGGGCAGCGGCCGTCACCGGCCTCATGCATACGCTTGCCGCGCGTGAGGCCAAGGTCAACGCCATCGGCGTCATTGGCCTTGTGGAAAACATGCCCGACGGCAATGCACAGCGTCCGGGCGACATCGTCACCTCCATGTCCGGCCAGACGATCGAGATCATCAACACGGATGCGGAGGGCCGGCTCGTTCTCTGCGATGCGCTCTGGTACACAAAGGATCGCTTCAAGCCGCAGTTCATGATCAATCTGGCGACGCTGACGGGTGCGATCCTCGTCGCGCTCGGCAATCTGCAGGCCGGGCTCTTCAGCAATGACGACAAGCTTGCGGGCGAGCTGACGGCGGCAGGTCTTGCGACCGACGAGCGCCTGTGGCGCATGCCGCTTGGCAAGGACTACGACAAGATGATCGACAGCAAGTTCGCGGATATGAAGAATACCGGCGGCCGTCACGCAGGTTCGATCACGGCAGCCCAGTTCCTCAAGCGCTTTGTCGGGGAGACGCCCTGGGCGCATATTGATATTGCCGGCACGGCCATGGGCTCGGTCCAGGACGAGATCAATCAGTCCTGGGGTTCCGGCTTCGGCGTGCGCCTGCTCGATGAACTGGTCCGAGCCAATTACGAATCGTGACCAGCCGGATTTTGTAAGATAGAACCTTTCCGCTTTTCTTCGAATCGCGAAAACGCTCTATCCCTTTTTTGCGACGCAATTCCGAACGGAAAACCGCTTCGCACTTTTCCTGGAATTGCTTTAGAAGAGGCGCCATGACCGACGTTCTCTTCTATCACCTGACGGAATCGAAGCTCGAAGACGCCCTGCCGCCGCTGATCGATAAAAGCATCGAGCGCGGCTGGCAGGTAGCTGTACAAATGCGCGAGCCGGCCCGGCGCGATCTCCTCGATGGCCATCTCTGGACCTATCGCGAGGACAGTTTTCTGCCGCATGGCACCGACGAAGGCGAAATGGCTGACCGCCAGCCGGTGCTGCTGACTGTTTCCTCTGACAATATAAATAATGCCAGCGTCCGTTTTTTTATTGACGGCGCGGAGGCCGTTGATGTCGGGTCCTACCAGCGAGTCGTCTTGATGTTCGATGGCTATGATCAGGAACAGTTGGAAAGCGCACGCGCCCAATGGAAGCGCCTGAAAGGCGAGGGGCATAATCTCACCTACTGGCAGCAGACGCAGGACGGCCGCTGGGAGAAGAAGGCCTGATCCTCTTCCGATTTGCTGGAAGGTGCTCTATGCGTCTTCCGCCAGGATTTTCTGGATGAAATCCTTCTTCGCTGCCGTATAGGACGCGCGATCATTGGCATATTTGGCCGCAAGTTCGATCTTCAGCGCCTCATAGGCATGCGCCAGATCCGGTTCCCTGCGTAACCGGTCGCGAAAGATGAGGAAGTTGCGCCAGGTCGGGCCGCCATGTTCGACCACATGCACGAGATGCGTGCGGGTATCCCCTTCGATATCGCGGCCGAAAATATGGTCGTCCGGCACGATATTGCTGCCAGCATAGACGTAGCCGATGGAAGCCATCGGCTCGACACAGGCTATCCCATCCTCAAAGCGCCGCACGCCAACGGCAATATCGATGATCGGCTTGGCTTTTATCGTTGGGATCGAGGTGCTGCCGAAATGCTGGACATCGACGGCAAGGTCGCCGAGAGCCTTCCGAATAGCGGCTTCCTCCAGTAAATAGGCTTCGTGCCAGCTCTGGTTCGGGTCGGCGAGCTTGACGGACTTGTTGCCGACGCCGAGGCCAAAAGATTGTTCATGCTCCGATGCCATAGGCATCTCTCCAGTGAAGACGATGCGCCCACGCTAGCACGGCGCGGGCAGCATTGTCTTCACTGGGAAAGGCCTATCAATCGTAAAATGCTTCGACGAATTTGCGCTTGCCGAGCATGAAGGCATCGGCGACGTGGCGCAGCGGCGAAAGATCGACATCGGAGACGCCGGCTTTGACGATCTCCGCAAAACGGCGGTAAAGCGACGGATATTCGGCTTCAGGCGCGGAGAACGTCAGTTCGCCATTGACGGAAAGCTTGGAGCCGCCTTCTGCGAGAAGCATCTGGCCGGCATCCGTTTCGGCGACGATATCCCAGCTCTGCTTGCCTGTCTGGCGCCAGTCGAATTCGGCGTGGACGGGAAGGCCAGCGCCGCTCTTGAAGTGCAGGTCGGCGGCAATCGGCGAATCCCGGTTTTCAGGGAATTCAAGCGTCGCGCCGGTCAGGAAGAGCGGCGGCAGGATGTGGGTGACGATCGATAGCGCGTTGATGCCCGGATCGAAGACGCCGAGGCCGCCGGCCTGCCAGATCCATTCCTGGTTCGGATGCCAGTGGCGGACGTCTTCCTTCCAGATCACATGGGCGCTGCGGATATTGGTCCCTGCAAGAAACGTCTTTGCAGCCTCCACGGCAGGGGCATAGCGCGAATGCCAGCTTGCAAAGAGAGATACGCCCTTGGCCTTAGCGAGGTTTTCCAGATCGGCGACTTCACTCAGCGTCGCGCCAGGCGGCTTTTCCATGAAAACATGTTTGCCGGCCGAGAGTGCCTTGTGGGCGGCTTCGTAGCGATATTGCGGCGGCATGCAAAGCGAAACGGCATCGATCTCTGGCACAGCATCGAGCATTGCTTCGATGGTCGTGAAAGCGGGGATGCCTTCGACGGTGCCATGGCGGCTTGCCGTGGCGATCAATTTGAAATCCGCGTTGTTCGCGATGGATGGAAGATGCTGATCCCGGACGATTTTGCCGACGCCGACGATAGCGAGCTTGATGGGGGACATGGGGTGTCTCTCGATTAGTATGATTATTGATGCGATCTTTAGCAGAATGCCGCATGTGGGCAAGGGCGGCAAATCGTAAAGATAGATGTTGCGTCCAATCTTGAGCCATTATGCCTAACTGTCATCATGCTTGGAAAACGAGTGCCGGCTCTTGATTCACAGCCTGAAATCGGCACTCTTCCTTTGCGCAGCCAAAAGATCCGGGAAGAATCGCTGCGGGGGGAAATCATGAAAACACTGCTCGGCTTCAGCCGAATCGTCGACTATGCGACTGAGATTATCGGGAAATCAGTCTCATGGCTTATCCTGGTCGCTGTCTTGGTCAGCGCCGGAAACGCGATCGTCCGTAAGGTCTTCAACACCTCATCCAATGCTTGGCTCGAAGCGCAATGGTATCTGTTCGGCGCAGCCTTCATGCTCGCCGCCGCATACACGTTGCGGCAGAATGAACATATCCGCATCGACATCGTCTATGGCTCGTTGCCGCGCCGGGTGCAGCATTGGATCGACCTGCTCGGCCATTGCCTGTTCCTGATGCCCTTCGTGCTCCTGATGGTCTATGATCTCGTGCCTTATGTCCGCGCATCCTTCCTGTCGGGGGAGGTGTCTTCCAGCGCCGGCGGCCTGATCATCTGGCCGGGCAAGGCGCTGCTGCTGGCTGGGTTTTTCCTACTGGCGCTGCAGGGGATTTCCGAGATCATCAAGAAGATCGCCGTCATGCGCGGCGATATGGATGATCCGACCCCCTATGTGCCGACACATGCGCCGCTCGATGTCGAAACCCCGGCCGGGGAGGCGCGCTGATGATCGAATTCATTGCCGCGAACATGGCGCCGATCATGTTCGCCTCGTTGATCATTTTCCTGCTTGTAGGCTATCCGGTCGCCTTCGCGCTTGCCGCCAACGGGCTGCTGTTTTTCTGGATCGGCGTCGAGCTAGCTCCCTATTCCGGTGGCACCATCAATCTCTCATGGCCGCTCCTCAATGCTCTTCCGGATCGCTTTTGGGGGGTGATGTCGAACGACACGCTGCTGGCGATCCCGTTCTTTACCTTCATGGGCATCGTGCTGGAGCGATCCGGCATGGCCGAAGACCTGCTCGACACGATCGGCCAGCTGTTCGGGCCGATCCGCGGCGGTCTTGCCTATGCGGTGATTTTCGTCGGCGCACTGC
Source organism: Rhizobium sp. (assembly GCA_039593415.1). GTDB lineage: Bacteria > Pseudomonadota > Alphaproteobacteria > Rhizobiales > Rhizobiaceae > Rhizobium. Next base: position 21,226 of record JBCNPI010000016.1, read on the forward strand.
TCGCGGCCACCACGGGTGTCGTCGCGGCCTCGGTCATCGCCATGGGGCTGATCTCCCTTCCGATCATGCTGCGCTATGGCTATGACCGGCGGGTCGCCTCAGGCGTCATTGCCGCTTCAGGTACACTCGCGCAGATCGTTCCGCCGTCGCTTGTCCTGATCGTGCTTGCCGACCAGCTCGGCCGTTCCGTTGGTGACATGTATGCCGGTGCCCTTATTCCCGGCCTCGTGCTGACGGGTCTCTACATGCTTTATGTATTGATCGTGTCGATCGTGAAGCCGAATTCGATGCCAGCCTTGCCGAAGGAGGCCCGCTCGCTCGGCTCCGGCGTCACGTCGTTGCTGATCGCATTGCTGATATGCGCCGGCGTGGCCTATGCCGCCCACATCTATCTGACCCCGATCTATGGCAGCGATGCCGATATTCTCGGCGCCACCGTCGGCGTTGCCTTCATCTATGCCATTGCAGTCCTGGACAAGGGGCTGAAGTTCAACGTGATGTCCCGGCTGGCACAGCAGGTCATCATCGTCCTCATTCCGCCACTGGCACTGATCTTCCTCGTACTCGGCACGATCTTCCTCGGCATCGCGACGCCGACGGAAGGCGGCGCCATGGGTGCGGTCGGCGCGCTCATAATGGCGGCTGCCAAAGGTCGGCTGAACATGGAGGTCATTCGCTCAGCACTGACCTCCACGACACGACTTTCAGCCTTCGTGCTGTTTATCCTGATCGGCTCGCGCGTCTTTTCGTTGACTTTCTATGGCGTCAACGGCCACGTCTGGGTCGAGCATCTGCTGGTATCGCTGCCCGGCGGCGAGGTCGGCTTCCTGATTGCCGTCAACTTGCTTGTCTTCTTCCTGGCCTTCTTCCTGGATTTCTTCGAGCTTGCCTTCATCATCGTGCCGCTGCTGGCACCTGCGGCCGACAAGCTCGGCATCGATCTCATCTGGTTTGGTGTCCTGCTCGGCGTCAACATGCAGACGAGCTTTATGCATCCGCCTTTCGGCTTTGCACTTTTTTATCTCCGTTCGGTGGCCGCGCGCGTGCCCTATCTCGACAAGTTAACAGGCAAGCAGATCGCGCCCGTCACGACCGGGCAGATCTATTGGGGAGCAGTGCCTTTTGTCGGCATTCAGATCCTGATGGTGGCATTGACGATCATGTTTCCGCAGATGGTCATGCACTACAAGGGAGCAGGCACAGGCGTCGATCCCAACACGATCAAGATCGAGGTTCCCGGTTTCGGCGCACCGGGCCAGGACAATGGCGGCGGCCTCGGTCTGCCGGGGCTGCAGCTTCCAGGCGGCAATCCGCATGACGGCAAGCCGGCGGACCAGGGCGGCGGCAACCAACCGAAGCCTCCGGCGAACGATCTCAGCCAGCCGCCGTCTTTTAATTGATGCATACCGCATCGGCCTGCCTGTCGATCTAACACAACGAAAAAACCCCGGAGCATCGCTTCGGGGTTTCCTCTTTTGGGATCGGCTATTGGATTAAATCTTCCCAGAGCGCTGCAGCGTCATCATATAGACGTCGTAGCTGTATTCGGCGACCTGGGTATAGAGATAGTGCTGACCGCGGAAGCCCTTGATCGATTCCCAGATCTTCTTGAAGGTCGGGTTGCTGGCTTCCATCTCCGCATAGACCTCGTTGGCCTTGTCGAAGCAGGCATTCATGATTTCGGTGCTGAAGGGTCTGAGCTTCGCTCCTTCGGCCACGACCCGCTTGATGGCGGCCGGGTTCAGGTAATCGTATTTCTGCAGCATGTTGGCATCCGTCGCCTGTGCGGCCGTGCGCAGTAGCGATTGATAGGCCTTCGGCAAGCCTTCATAGGCCGCTTTGTTGAACATGACGTGCACGGTCGGGCCGCCTTCCCACCAGCCGGGATAATAGTAATAGGGCGCAACCTTATAGAAGCCGAGCTTCTCGTCGTCATAGGGGCCGACCCATTCGGCAGCATCGATCGTGCCCTTTTCGAGCGCCGGATAGATGTCGCCGCCGGCGATCTGCTGCGGCACGACGCCGAGGCGTTCGACTACCTTGCCGGCGAAGCCGCCAATGCGCATCTTCAGTCCCTTGAGATCGGCAACCGTATTGATTTCCTTGCGGAACCAGCCGCCCATCTGCACCCCGGTATTACCGGCTGGGAAGCCGATCAGCCCCTGCGTCGCAAGGAATTCGTTGAACATGTCGATGCCGCCGCCGTGATATTGCCAGGCATTCATGCCGCGCGCGTTGAGCGCGAAAGGAACGGCAGCTCCCAAGGCCCAGACCGGATCCTTGCCCCAATAATAATAGGCGACTGAATGGCAGGCCTCGACGGTTCCGGCCGAAGTTGCGTCTGCCGCCTGCAGACCAGGCACGATTTCGCCGGCCGCAAACACCTGGATGTTGAAATTGCCGTCTGTGGCTTCCGACACATATTTCGACAGCACTTCGCCGCCGCCATAGATCGTATCGAGCGACTTCGGAAATGACGATGTCAGACGCCAATTGACCTTCGGATTGCTCTGGGCGACGGCCGGAGCGGCAAGCGTTGCAGCGGCTGCTACCGAACCCGCGCCCGCGACGCCGGCTTTGCGCAGAAATGAACGACGATCCATCTATTACTCCCCCCGGATACGAGCGGGCGGACTCACCCGCTCTTCGTGATCACGACCGCAGCTAACCATGCCCCTTGGCGCGTTTCAAGCGTGTGGGAAGCCGACGCAACCATTGATTAGGTATTGGACCGCGCTTCTTTCCAGGGCGGCCTTAGCGGACCATCTTGGTGTCTGCCTGTGCTATCAGATTGGTCGCCGGACCCGGTTCGCGCTTGTATTTCAGCGCAACGACCTTGTAGCCCTCTTTCTCCAGTCGCGTCAGAAGAACAGGCAGCATCTTCACCGTACGCTGGTGGATGTCGTGCATCAGGACGATGCCACGGCCACGCTGCTGAAGCTGTTTCATGGTGCGATCCACGACCGCCGCAGGTGTCGAGGTGAAGTAATCCTTGCTGTCGATATCCACGTCCATGACGATCATGTCGCGGGCCGCAATGGCTGAGCGCAGGCGCTTGGAATCGGCAAGATAGGGGAAGCGGAAGAAGGGGACGTCCGTGCCGATCGCCTTGGTGACGGCATCCTTGCCACGGGCGATCTCTGTCATCGCTGCGTCAAAGGTCATCTTGTCGAGGTCGGGATGGCGGAAGGTGTGGCTGCCGATTGCATCGCCATGCGCAAGCACCTCGCGCGCCGTCGCCGGATGAGCCTGCGCCATTTCGCCGACCATCATGAAGGCGGCCTTCACACGGAACTTGTCGAGCGTGGCGAGAATTCGTTCCGTCTTGCCAGGAGCAGGGCCATCGTCAAAGGTCAGGATGACCTCCTTGTCGGCAAGCCTGATATCCTTGAGCGAGGAGACTTCCAGAGTGCGACCTGCAAGATCATGCGGGCCGTTTATGCCTGCCAGATCGTCCCGGGTTTCGAGATCGGCGACGAGCCATTTCTTCGGCTCCATCTCGATGGGATCATTGGCCTTCAGCGGCTTGTGACGCGGTTCCTCGGCAGCATAGCTGCTTTTGAGCGACGCTTCGTTGCCGGGCTTCGTGGCGCACCCTCCCAGAGCCAGGGACACGGCAAGGCCAGCCAGCAAAACACGGTAGTTCATCAGAATCGCTCAACAATATGTCTCTGAAAGTTGAGCGCATTTTCTGCAGTTATGGTTAATGATCAGTTAGGATCGGCGGCGAATTCCTTAACAAGCAGTCCGCTTCAGCCTGCCATTCCGCTCTCATATTCCGATGACAGTTCCAGCCATTGCTCCTCGGCCGCAGCAAGCTTCTCGGCGGCATCCGCACGCTGCTTTGCTTTCTCCGCAGCCTTGGCCGGCGCCTTATCATAGAGTGCGGGGTCCGCAAGTTCAGCATCAAGTGCCTGAATCAGTTTCTCAAGCTTGCCGGTCAAGGATTCGATTTCATTGATCTTCTTCTTGAGAGGGGCGAGCGATGCGCGTCGATCGGCATTGAGCTTGCGCTGATCCGCCTTGGAAACGGAATCGTCGCCGCCGTTTGACTTGGCCTTATCGTCTTTCGGCTTCGGGCTCGCGACGACAAGGCTGCGATAGTCTTCCAGATCGCCGTCGAAGATGGAGACGGTGCCGTCGCGCACGAGCCACAGCCGGTCGACTGTGGCCTCGATCAGGTGGCGGTCGTGCGAGATCAGGATGACCGCGCCGGAATAGTCGTTCAGCGCCTGGATCAGCGCGTTGCGGCTGTCGATATCCAGATGGTTTGTCGGTTCGTCGAGGATCAGCAGGTTCGGTGCATCAAAAGCGGCAAGGCCCATCAGCAGGCGTGCCTTCTCGCCGCCGGAGAGATCCTTGACCTGCGTGTCCATCTTCTCCGTCGCCAGTCCCATCTGCGCGACGCGGGAACGCACCTTGGCTTCCGGCGTTTCGGGCATGCGCCGGCGCACATGCTCTACGGCCGTCTGGCTGGGAATGAGATCGTCGAGCTGATGCTGGGCGAAGAAGCCGATCTTCAGGTTCGGCGCAAGCCTGACATCGCCACTCTCTGCACCGAGCCGGCCCGAGATGAATTTTGCGAAGGTCGATTTGCCGTTGCCGTTCGAGCCGAGCAGGGCAATGCGGTCGTCGGCATCGATACGCAGATTGAGGCGTTTCAGGATCGGGTTGCCCGGCTCATAGCCGACGGCGCCGCCGTTGATCGCGATGATCGGCGAGGCGGGCTGCTTTTCCGGCTCCGGAAAGCTGAAACCCATCACATGGTCTTCGATGACGGCAGCAACTGTCCCCATCCGTTCCAGTGCCTTGACGCGGGATTGAGCCTGCCGCGCCTTCGATGCCTTGGCCTTGAAGCGGTCGATGAAGCTTTGCAGGTGCTTGCGCGCCGCGTCGTTCTTTGCCTTCGCTTTCATCTGCAGCTCGTCGGCCTCGGCCTTCTGCCGCTCGAACTGATCGTAGGAACCGCGGTAGAAGGTGAGCTTCTTCTGGTCGAGATGCACGATGGAATTGACCGCCGTATTCAGGAGATCGCGGTCGTGCGAGATGATGATGACCGTATGGGGATATCGGCGGATGTAATCCTCCAGCCAGAGCGTGCCTTCAAGGTCGAGATAGTTCGTCGGCTCGTCGAGCAGCAGCAGATCCGGCTCGGAAAACAGCACCGCGGCAAGCGCGACGCGCATGCGCCAGCCGCCAGAGAAGGAGGAGGCAGGGCGCTTCTGTGCCTCATGGTCGAAGCCGAGGCCGGCAAGGATGCTCGCGGCGCGTGCCTCAGCCGAATGTGCGTCGATATCGGCAAGACGCGTCTGGATATCGGCGATGCGATGCGGATCGGTCGCGGTCTCGGCTTCCGCAAGCAGCGCGGCGCGTTCCTTGTCCGCTGCCAGGACGATATCGATCAACGGTTCCTCCGTGCCGGGCGCTTCCTGCGCGACCTGACCGATGCGGGCGTTGCGCGGAATCGAGACCGAACCGCTTTCGGCGGCGAGATCGCTTGTGATGATCCTGAACAGCGTGGACTTGCCGGCACCATTCTTGCCGACAAGGCCCGCCTTCGTGCCGGTCGGAAGCGTCACGCTGGCATGGTCGATGAGAAGGCGGCCGGCAATGCGGGCGGAGAGGTCTGAAATCGAAATCATGGCGCGGTTTTGGCCGAACTCGGCGCCGAAGGCAAGAGTGCGGGCGCGTTCAGGCGCCTCTGCTGCGCGACGGTTTCGGCAAGTTTGCGCAGTTCCTCAGCCTCTCGGTCAGCTCCGTTTCGTAGAGCATGAGATTGCTGAGCGAGGCATTGAGGCTGTCGAGGGCGGTATGGGCATGCGGGGCCGCGTCGGTCTCGCGAGCGAAATGCTGCTTCTCCAACAGCCCCTTGGCGAGCTGCTCCGCCACCTCGCGCAGCATTTCCGCCGCATCGCTCTCGGATTTGCGCGCCACCAGCCCGCAATGGCTGGCAAGGCGGTGTTTCAGGCCGATCTCATCGAGCCCGCTTTGCGAGGGAAGGGGACCAAGCGCTTCGATCTCTTCGGCAAGGCTGCCATCCTGCCCATAAAGCGCCTCATGGAAGAGCTGATAGTTGCGCGGAAGGTTCTTGACCTTCAGCCGCGTCATGAAGCGGCCGATGACCTCGAGCTCGGTTTCCGTTTCATCATCGATGGAATATGCCGAAACGCTTGTTTGCGAATTCTTCATGCCTGCTCATTGCCGTCACTGATATATCTCTTCAATCTGCCGGTGAGCGGGTTAAAGGAACATGAACAAAACGACGGATCCGTGTGGCAGCGCAACAAATTGTGGCATGGCTCAATGCTCGGGCGAGGATGGCGGGAAACGGTTCGCCTATAGGCTACATCCAGTGCTGCCCCTCGCTGCGCAGGAAGTGCAGAAGGTCCAGAACCAGCGACGGCTTGCCCAAAGATGTCAGGATCGTGTGGCATTGGCCGCGGTGATGGGTGTGATGGTTGAACATATGGGCCACCGCCATATGGAGGGGAACGGTAATGGCGCCTGGCCGCAGCACGGACGTATAGGTGATGTCGGCGGCGAGGGCATCGGCATCGAGCGTTTCGATCCAGTCCATAATGCGCCGATCCTCCGCCTCTCGCATGGTCCGAAGTCCGGCTAGTTCGTCGTGCAGACCGACGCCCAAGGCATTCGGCACTTCGCCCGTGCCGCTGAAGCGATGCATCCATAGCCGATCGGCCACAAGCAGGTGGTTGAGCGTTCCGTGGAGCGAACCGAAGAAGGCGCCGCGATCTTCGTGAAATTCGGCATCGCTGAGGTCTGCCGCGGCATTGTAGACTTGAATATTGGCCCAGCGATTATAGTCGGCCAGCATCCTGAAATGTTTGAGCATATGACTTTTCCTCCATGGCGGTGATGATGGTATTGCGGATCTCGGCGATGGGCAGCTGCTTCATCGTCCCGCGGATTGCGAATCGAGCGCGAGGACTGTGACAGCAGCGTGAAATTGGGCGATCCCCCTTGTTTTCGGGCCTTGAGGCAGGTAAACACCGCCCACTTTTCTCTGATTACAAGGAACGGACCCATGGCGATTGAACGTACTTTCTCGATGATCAAGCCGGATGCGACGAAGCGCAACCTGACCGGCGCCATCACCAAGGTTTTTGAAGACAACGGCCTGCGCGTCATCGCCTCCAAGCGGGTCTGGATGAGCAAGCGCGAAGCTGAAGGCTTCTACGCCGTTCACAAGGAGCGCCCCTTCTTCGGCGAGCTTGTTGAAGGCATGACGTCTGGTCCGACCGTCGTTCAGGTTCTGGAAGGCGAAAACGCTATCCTGAAGAACCGCGAAATCATGGGCGCCACCAACCCGGCCAACGCTGCCGAAGGCACGATCCGCAAGACCTTCGCTCTGTCGATCGGCGAAAACTCCGTTCACGGTTCGGACGCTCCGGAAACGGCCGCCGTCGAAATCGCCTACTGGTTCTCGGAAACCGAGATCGTCGGCTGAATTGGCCTTTCAGCGAAGGCGCTGAACGATTTGAAATGACTCTGAAAAGCCGGGATCACATCTCGGCTTTTTTCATGCCGCTAGGCTTCCCCTCCTTGCAGGCGGGGATAGGCACCACCCTACAGCTGCCTCTCATGCCGGACAAGCGGCATCGTGCCCATAATCGATACTGCCGTCCGCTTTGAAAACATCGGGATTGGCAGTGTAGGCCGGGCCGACGATGAGCGGCTTCGTCGGCAGCACAGTCTGATCGAGATCGGATTTGACCAGCGTCTTGATGGTCTGGATCGTCTTGTCGGTAGCATCTACCAGCTTGATCGAAACGGAATAAGGGCGGTCCTTGCGCACGCAACGCAGGTCCGGGCTCTCCAGGGTGATTCTATCCCAGAAGGAATAGAGCTTTTCGTGGACGACAAGCGGATCGCCGCCCGCAGGGTTTTCAAACTCCGCAACCGCCGTCGTGCCGTCGGGGATGGGGGCGATCTTCTTGAGCGTGATCATGTAGGTCGCGCTTGCCACCCGGTAGTTGAACACGAAAAGGCGGCCGGTGAGCTCCGTCGGCCCTTGATCGTCCTTCCTCTGGCAGCCGGCTAGCGCAAGGCTGGCGATTATCCCAGCGCCGGCCGCCGTCAGCATGATTCTTCGTTTTCTCATGACGCAGTCTCCTCCTTCTTGCGCCGGTAGTGCCGGCTGGCCTTGGCTCGGTTGCCGCAGACTGCCATATCGCACCAGGCTCGGCTCTTGTTCTTGCTGCGGTCGATGAAGAGCCAGCCGCAGTTGCGGCAGATTTTCATCCGCTCCGGATCGGGCATGGCGATGAGCCGCAGCGTCGAATGCGCCGTCGCAGCATCGAGCCCATCGGTTGCCGCGCGCTTCAGGACTTTCGCCAAAGCGGCAAGCAAATCTGCAAGCAGCAGTTCTGCGGCCTCGCCGAGGACGCGTGCCCGGAAGTATCGATCGATCATCTCCCGCAATGAGATGAAGTCGGCCCTGTTTTCCCGCCGCACCGGCAGGATATCGCCGAAGAGCGCCCGTTCAGCGCAGAAATTGACGGCTGCTTTCGGAAAACTGTCCATTTGTCCGGCCGCCTCGAAGCGGTCGATCCGCCGTTCGTCGTCATGGCGCAGGATTACGCTGTTGGCGACATCGAGCGCAAGCGCGCCTCCGGAGAAGCGATGTGGGGTCCAGGAAAAGCTCATGCGAAAATTATAACTGGTAAAATTCATTTTGCCAGTTACTATTTGCTTGTTTTTCGGAGGGGTGGATGGCCTATCTTCTGCAGCAATTGGCGAATGCCGTTCCGCTCGCCGCACTCTATGCGGCATTGGCCTTCGGCTATTCCATTGCCTTCGGGGTCATGAAGCGGGCTGATATCACCTACGGCGCGCTTTTCGCCTTTGCCGGCCAAATGCTCGTGCTCTTCACCGATGTTGGCTACACGAGAATGTATCTGATCCTGCCGGCCGCCTTCACCTTCGGTGCTATTGCCGCCGTCAGCTATACGCTCGGTACTAGCGTCCTCGTCGGCCGCGCGATCATGCTGCCGCTGTCGCTAAAATCGCCGAATACCATCATAGTCGCAGCGCTCGGCATGATGATCATCCTGATGGAAACCGCACGTTTGGCCTCCAATACGCGCGGCATCTGGCTGCCTCCCATTCTGAACGGCACAGTCGTCTTCTGGGATAGCGGTGATTTCCGCGTGACGCTTACCCAGATCCAGCTCCTCAACACAGCGCTGATGATCCTTGTCATCCTTGCGGGCGCCTATGTCCTGAAATGCACGGGATGGGGGCGCATCTGGCGGGCGGTGACCGACGATGCCCTGGCGGCCGAACTCTGCGGCGCCAGCGCCAACCGTGTCTTTCTTCTGGCCTATGTCGCTTCCGCGCTGGTCGCAACCATCTGCGGCCTGCTGGCCACATCCTACTACGGAACGATGGATTTCGGGGCAGGGCTGATGTTCGGGCTCAAGGTGCTGATGATCGCTGCCGTCGGTGGCTATTCCGATCCAGTGAAGTCGGCAGGCGGGGCAGCCCTCCTTGGCCTGTCCGAGACCATGTGGGGCGCCTACGGCCCGTTCCTGTGGCGCGACTTCGTCATGTTCTCGCTTCTGGTGCTCTTGCTGGTGCTGAGCCGGCGGGAGCGGATCGTGCCTTGAGGCCTATTTATCGCCGGCCCATTTGCCGCGGGCGGCATCGTCGGCATCCTTGGCGGAAACCCAGCCGCCTTCCACGCCATCCTTGCCATGCTCCTTCTTCCAGAAGGGAGCGGAAGTCTTCAGGAAATCCATGACAAAATTGGCGCCGTCGAAGGCCGCCTGCCGATGCGGCGCCGCGGCAATGACGAGCACGATATTCTCGCCGGGTGCGATCTTGCCGTAGCGATGGATGGCGGTCAGGCCAAGAAGTTCGAAGCGCTTGATGGCGAGATTGGCGATGCGGCTGATCTCCGCCTCCGCCATGCCGGGATAATGTTCGAGTTCGAGTGCGCCAAGTGTTCCACCCTCATCGCGGCAAAGCCCGCAGAAGGTGACGACTGCACCGATATCGTGGCGCTCATTCGTCAGCCGGTCGATCTCCGTCTGGAGATCGAAATCTTCGCGTTGGACTTTGACGAATGGTGAAATCATCGCAATTTCCTTGATTGACCTTTCAAACAGCCTCACGAAGTCGCTCGCCCTTCGCTCTTGCTCAGGGCGTTCGTCGCTGCAATCGATTCACGGGATCGATTGCTCGAGCTTCGCCCGATCGCTCCTCACCCTCCCGTCATGGGCGGGAAGAGGCCGATCTCCTGTGCTCCGGCGATCGGCTCGTCGTGCTCCGCATGTTCCATATTGATCGCAACGCGGATCGCCTGGGGGAATTGAAGTGCCGCCTCGTATTCCTCGCCCAGGCCCTTCAAATGACTCAGGAGATCGCCGACGGTCACGACATCAGCCGGAAGGGAAATCTCCTCTTCCGCTTTGCCGATCCGTTCGCGCACCCAGGCGAAATAGACAAGCTTGGTCATTATTCCTCATCCACGACATGCTTCAGCCCGGCGCGGAAATAATCGTAGCCGGTGTAGATGGTCAAAAGCGCCGCGATCCAGAGCAGGCAGATGCCCATCTCCGTCGTATAAGGTAACACCTTGTCGCCCGCCGGCCCAGCCAGCAGGAAGGCGATGGCGACGAGCTGCGCAGTCGTCTTCCATTTCGCGATGCGCGTCACGGGAACGCTGACCTTCAGAGCGGCCAGATATTCGCGCAGGCCGGATACGAGGATTTCACGGCAGAGGATGATGATGGCCGCCCAGAGCGACCAGCCGGCAATGGTGCCGTCGGCCGCGACCAAAAGCAGAATCGCGGAGACCAGCAGCTTGTCGGCGATCGGATCGAGCATGCGGCCGATATTCGAGGTCTGGTTCCAGATGCGCGCAAGATAGCCGTCGAGGAAGTCGGTGACCGAGGCGATGACGAAGATCCAGAGTGCCACCCAGCGCGCAAAATCGGAGCCTTCCAGCTTGCCTTCGACGAAGAAGCAGAGAACGATCAGGGGTACGCAGAGAATGCGGCCGTAGGTGAGCAGATTGGGGATACTGTAAGCGCGCGAAGCCATGGAAATCGTTTCGTTTCGGTTGTTTCGGCGGATCGCAATGAGCCTCGATTTCGGGTCTCAACGTTCTCCGTGCATTTGATTATCTTGATCCTCTCCAAAAACCGCTTCGCACTTTTTGGGATCAAATCCTAGATGATGGTTTGGCTACCTTATCGTCAATATTCTTTCTGTTTTTTCATCGCCATTGCGTGGAATTTGCGACCAGCATTTCTTATTTCGCGGCGTCCTCGTGGAAATGATTATAGACCTGCCGCGCTACGGCTTCCGATATGCCTTCGACAGCCCTCAGATCGGAGAGGGCGGCGCGGGATACCGCCTTGGCGGTGCCAAAATGCTGCAGCAGTGCGCGCTTGCGCGAAGGACCGATGCCGCCGATCTCATCGAGTGGATTCTTAACCATCTCCTTCTTGCGCCGGGCACGATGCGAGCCGATCGCGAAGCGGTGCGCCTCGTCGCGCATGCGCTGGATGAAGTAAAGGACGGGATCGCGCGGCGGCAGCGAGAAGCTTTCGCGTGCTGGGGCGAAGAAGCGCTCGCGCCCGGCCTCGCGGTCGACGCCCTTGGCGACGCCGATGGCGATGACGCTGTCGGTGATCCCGAGCTCCTCGAGAATGGCGCGTACGGCCGTCATCTGCCCCTGGCCACCATCAATGAGGATGACATCGGGCCAGGCCGGGAAGGGCTGGTCGGCTGCATCGGTGCCGGATGCTTCTGCGGCAGCTGTCCGATCAGGCTTTCCTTCCTCCTTCAGCAGTCGGGAAAAGCGGCGGGTCATGACCTCGCGCATCATGCCGAAGTCGTCGCCCGGGGTGATGTCGGTCGATTTGATGTTGAACTTGCGGTACTGGCCTTTGACGAAGCCTTCCGGCCCGGCTACGACCATGCCGCCGACCGCATTCGTGCCCATGATATGGGAGTTGTCATAGATCTCGATGCGCTGCGGCACATAGGGAAGCCGGAACGTTTCCTTGAAGCCTTCGAGCAGCCGCGATTGCGAGGCTGTTTCCGCCAGCTTGCGGCCATGCGCCTCGCGGGCATTGGCAATGACGTGCTCGACCAGATCGCGCTTCTCGCCGCGCTGCGGCACGAGGATCGAGACCTTGTGGCCGGCCTTCTCGCTGAGGGCCGCAGCCAGCAGTTCGATTTCCTCGACCGTCTCCGACAGCAGGATTTGCCGAGGCACGGGCTTGTCGTCATAGAATTGCGCCAGGAAGGCGTTCAGCACTTCGGCGCCGGAGAGCGACGGATCGGCTTTCGGGAAATAGGCGCGGTTGCCCCAGTTCTGACCGGTGCGGAAGAAGAAGACCTGGATACAGGAAATGCCGCCCTCGTGGTGGATCGCAAAAACATCGGCCTCTTCCACGCCGGCTGGATTGATGCCCTGGTGGCTCTGCACATGTGATAGCGCGGCAAGCCGGTCGCGAAAGATCGCGGCGCGCTCGAAATCCAGATCCTCGGCAGCGGCGTTCATCGCCTCGGCCATATGCGCCTTGACGTTCTGGCTCTTGCCCGAGAGGAAGTCTTTCGCCTCTTGCACCAGTTCGCCGTAAGCTGCGTCGCTGATCTCGTGCGTGCAGGGGCCGGAACAGCGCTTGATCTGGTAGAGCAGGCAGGGACGCGTGCGCGTTTCGAAAACGCTGTCAGTGCAGGTGCGGATAAGAAAGGCGCGCTGCAATGAATTGATGGTGCGGCCGACGGCGCCGGCGGAGGCGAAAGGCCCGAAATAGTCGCCTTTGCGGGCCCGGGCGCCGCGATGCTTGAAGATGGCCGGCGCGCGATGATCGCCGGTGATCAGTATGTAAGGAAAGGATTTGTCGTCGCGCAGCAGGACATTAAAGCGCGGCCGCAAGCGTTTGATGAGATTCGCTTCCAGCAGGAGCGCTTCCGTCTCCGTGCGCGTGGTGACGAACTCCATATTTGCGGTTTCACGCACCATGCGGGCAATGCGGTTGGAATGGACCTTACCCAATGCATAGTTGGAGACGCGCTTCTTCAGGTTCCGCGCCTTGCCGACATAGAGCACATCGCCGCTTTCGTTGAACATGCGGTAGACGCCGGGATTGTTCGGCAGCCGCTTGACGAATTCCGCAATCAGCTCCGCGCCGCGAAGCTTCGTCTCGTTCTTGATGCCTTCATTCCAGTCGATGGACGTGACCGGGCTGGCGGCGGCATCGCCTTCCACCTCGATGTCGTCGTCGGTATCTTCTGATTCGTCGTAGAGAACGCCGCCGTCAGGCAGCTTTCTTCCGTTCATTCCGCACTCTCCGACACGTCTGGCGTTTCCCAGGCAAGATGCTGGCCGCCATCGAGCGCTATCATTTGGCCCGTGATCGAGGGCGTGTCAAAAAGAAAGCGGATGGTCCGGCCGAATTCTTCGAGGCCTGGTGCAGCCTTTAATATGAGGCCGTTGATCTGTGCTTGAAAGTCCTCTTCGGTCTGTCGCACGCTGCGGACCGTTGGGCCGGGGCCAATCGCATTGACCCGAATGCGCGGCGCAAAGCTCTGCGCCATCGTTTGCGTCGCCGTCCAGAGGGCCGCTTTCGACAGCGTATAGGAATAGAAGCGTGGGTTCAGCGCCCAGACCCTCTGGTCGACCATGTTGACGATCAAGCCCGGATAGGGCTCCGGAAGCAGCCGGACGAGATCGGCGGCGAGGATCGAAGGCGCACGCACATGCAGGGCGAAATGCGCTTCAAATGCCTCGGCATCGAAACGGTCGGCGGAATCGTCGAGAAAAGCCGATGCGTTATTGACCAGCAGATCAAGTGGCCCGAGCTCTGCAGCGGCCCTTTCGACAAGGGTTGACGTCTCATCCAAATCCTTCAGATCGGCCCTGATGGCAATTGCCTTCCGGCCCTTTTGCCGCAATTCCGCCACGATTTCCGAGGCTTCGGCGAGGGATTGGTTGGCGTGCAACGCAACCGCGAACCCATGGGCAGACAAATCCTCGGCTATTGCCCGGCCTATTCTTTTGGAAGCGCCTGTTATCAAGGCGGTGCGTAGTTTTTCCTGGCTCAAGATCTCGCCTTTTTCTCGTGGTTACCCGGTCGACGATCATATAGGGCGTCGATACACCATATGAAAAGATGCGCGAGCGAATGGCGCTCTTGAGGTGTCTTATGTAGAACTTGAAATATATTTAGATAAAAATAAGTATACACGGTTTAACCAACGATTATGGTTAATAATTCATCTGTTGCGATGAAGCAACATCGAAATTCAGCCATGTCTGTGCCACAATGATATCATATTTTGGCTCTTCCAATTCCTCATTTGCCATCCAATTTCAACATCGATCCGGGAGGGATATGTTTTAATTGCTCGTGGCGCTTCGAAGTCAAGGACAGTAAGCGAGGCACACGGGCCTGAAAGGAGAAAAGTATGCGTACTCTTGTCACCACCCTCATGGTTTCCGCTTTCGCTCTCGGCGGCTTTACCGCAGCCCACGCCGCTGACGCTGTTGAGCAGGTTCCGCAGCCGCCCGTCGCCCAGGAAGCACCTCCGGCCGTCAACAACTGGTCCGGCTTCTATATCGGTGGCGAAGGCGACTGGAACGCTGGTCACTTCAACCGCACCGGCAACACCTACGCCTTCGGCGGCGGTGCCTTCACCGGTTACAACTGGCAGCAGGGCCAGATCGTATACGGTATCGAAGGTGACCTGGGTTATGCCGACTCCGAAACCAGCCGCAACGGCCTGACTGCCAAGAACGGTGTCAACGGCTCGGTTCGCGGCCGTCTCGGCTACGACTTCAATCCGTTCATGCTGTACGGCACGGCCGGTCTGGCTCTCGGCCAGAACAAGCTGTCGGACTCCACCTCGTCTGAGAGCAAGACGGCTGTCGGCTACACGGTCGGTGCAGGTGCTGAGACCTTCATCACCAACAACATCACGGCTCGCCTTGAGTACCGTTACACCGACTACGGCAAGAAGACCTTCAACCTCGACTCCGGCAGCTTCTCGCGTGGCTTCGACGAGCAGAGCGTCAAGGTCGGTATCGGCGTCAAGTTCTGATAATTTGATAGCATAGTCTGATGAAAAAGCCGGGGTTTGCGCCCCGGCTTTTTTGTCTGCGTCGTCAAAGTCGCGCGGCATGAAATATGCCGCCAGCCGCTGCCGGGACGGCGAAATCAGCCCCGCGGCTTCATGGCTGGATATTCGGGGAAATGCTTCTCGAACTTGCGTGCCCAATCGATCAGCCCCGCATGGCCGGCTTCCCATTGGCCTTCGAAACGAAGCTGAAGGTAGCCGATGAGGGCGGCAAGCGCAAAATGGCCGGCATGCAGTTTCTTGCCGATCTTCGGCGGCTCGGCATCGAGATGGGTGAGGGCGCGGCTCACCTTTGTCCACTGGCGGTCGATCCAGGGCTGGTGCTGCTTTTCCATTTCGCGAAAGCGGCGCTCGTAGACGATTGACAGAAGGCACTCGTTGGTGCCGTCGCAGAGAGCTTCCAAAACTTCGATTTCGGTGCGCTTGCCCTTCTTCGATGGATAGAGCCCGCCCTCGCGCCGGTCGAAATAATGCATGATGGAGCGGCTGTCGAAAATGGCTTCACCATCGCCGGTCAGCAATGTCGGGATTTTGCCGAGCGGATTGTTGTCGATCAGCAGTGTCGGGCCGGCATTCGTGTCGACATGGATTTCCTCCAGCTTGATGCCGAGATAGCGAGCGGCCATGCGCACCTTGCTGGAGAAGGGGGAGGTGGACGAGCAAAGAAGTCTCATGAAATCACCTGTGGGATATTTATATGAAAAGTCTCAATGTTCGCCACGCAGCCAGAAGGCGCGCTGCGAAGCGAACCGGTCCTGAGCCAGAATATCCTTCAATGCCGGTAGCAGCGCATGCAACTCGTCCTTCAGTGTGAAAGGCGGATTGACGATGATGAGGCCGGAGCCGGTAAGCCCGGTGAAACCGCGATCGCTTTTGACGATCAGCTCGGCGCAGAGCATCTTCGGAATTTCCAGTGCCTGCAGAGCTTCATGAAATTGCTTGATCGGCGCGTCCTTTTTGATCGGATACCATAGGCAATAGGTGCCGCCGGGGAACCGCCGCCAGGCCTTGGCCAGACCGTCGATCAGGCGCTCGTACTCGCCTTCCTCTTCGAAGGGCGGATCGACGAGAACGATGCCGCGCTTTTCCTTCGGCGGAAGATGCGCGCCGAGCGCCAGCCAGCCGTCCAATTCGGTAATGCGCGCGTGGTGATCGCCTTCGAACAGCCGGTGAAGCCGCTGAAAATCGTCCGGATGCAGTTCCATGGCCGAAAGCCGGTCCTGCGGGCGGAACAGCATGCGGGCGAGCTTCGGCGAACCCGGGTAAAGCCTGAGGCCGCCTTCGGGATTCAGCTCGCGGATGGCGGCAAGATAGGGCTGCAGCAGCTCGGCCACCGGCGGCACGAGTTCCGCCTCCAGCACCCTGCCGATGCCGTCGCGCCACTCACCCGTCTTCTGCGCTTCCTCGGAGGACAGATCATAGAGCCCGATGCCGGCATGCGTGTCGAGAACGCGAAAGGCCTTGTCCTTGTTCTGCATGTAGCGGACGAGGCGCGCCAGAACAGCATGTTTCAAGACATCGGCAAAATTGCCCGCGTGGTAGATGTGCCGATAGTTCATCGTCGGTGAAGTCCGCATGAATTGTTGAGATGGGCCGGATTGTCTCTAGTGGCCGGACATCGCTTGAAATATACAAACATCATGAACATTGCGACCCCCATCCAAGCCAAATCGCGCATCGGCTACACGGCCTGTCCGCATGATTGTCCCTCCACCTGCGCGCTGGAGGTCGATCTGACCGAAGACGGCAGGATCGGCCGGGTTCGCGGTGCCAACGACCATTCCTATACGTCGGGTGTCATCTGCGCCAAGGTCGCCCGCTATGCCGAACGCCTCTATCATCCCGATCGCCTGATGAAGCCGCTGCGCCGCGCCGGTGCCAAGGGCGAGGGACGTTGGCAGGAAATCTCGTGGGACCAGGCGCTGGACGAGATCGCCGAAGCCTTCGTCAATGCCGAAGCCAAGGATGGCAGCGAGGCGATCTGGCCCTATTTCTATGCCGGCACGATGGGCTGGGTGCAGCGCGATTCCATCGAGCGGTTGCGCCATGCCAAACGCTATTCCGGCTTCTTCTCGTCGATCTGCACCAATCCGGCCTGGACAGGCTTCACCATGGCGACCGGCGTCCTGCGGGGTCCCGATCCGCGCGAGATGGGCCGCACGGACTGCGTCGTCATATGGGGCACCAATGCGGTAGCGACCCAGGTCAACGTCATGACCCATGCGGTGAAATCCCGCAAGGAGCGCGGCGCCAAGATCGTCGTCGTCGATATCTACGATAACCCGACGATGAAGCAGGCCGATATGGCGCTGATCGTCAAGCCGGGCACAGATGCCGCCCTTGCTTGCGCCGTCATGCACATCGCCTTCCGCGATGGCTATGCCGACCGCGCCTACATGGCCAGATATGCCGATGATGCCGCCGGCCTGGAAGCGCATCTGAAGTCGAAAACCCCGGCATGGGCAGCCAGCATCACCGGCCTTTCGGTCGACGAGATCGAAGCCTTCGCTAGGCTCGTGGGGACGACGAAGAAGACCTACTTCCGTCTGGGTTACGGCTTTACCCGCCAGCGCAACGGTGCGATCGCCATGCATGCCGCTGCGTCGATCGCGACCGTTCTCGGCTCCTGGCAATATGAGGGCGGCGGCGCCTTTCATTCGAACAGCGATATCTTTCGCATGGACGCGAGCGAACTGACCGGCCGCGCCATGAAGGATATGGATATCCGCATGATCGATCAGTCGCAGATCGGCCGCGCCTTGACCGGTGATGCCGTGGCGCTGCGTCATCGCGGTCCGATCACGGCCATGCTGATCCAGAATACCAACCCGGTGAACATCGCGCCTGAACAGCGGCTGGTGAAGCGCGGCTTTGCCCGCTCCGATCTCTTCGTCGCCGTGCACGAGCAGTTCATGACCGATACGGCCGAAATGGCCGATATCGTCATACCCGCCACCATGTTCGTCGAACATGACGACATCTACCGCGCCGGCGGGCAGAACCACATTCTTCTCGGTCCGAAGCTCGTCGAGCCGCCACCTACCGTGCGCAGCAACCTTTTCGTGATCGAGGAATTAGCCAAGCGCCTCGGTGTCGCGGATCGCCCCGGTTTTGGCTTCTCCGCCCGCGAGATGATCGACAGGGTTCTGTCGAGAAGCGGCCTGCCGGATCACGATTATTTCCTTGAGCACAAATGGTTCGACCGCCAGCCTGACTTCGAGGATGCACATTTCATCAAGGGCTTTGCCCATCCCGACGGCAAGTTCCACTTCCGTCCGGATTGGGCCAACCAGCCGGCGCCGAACCGCCCGCCCGCGTCCGTCGGTCTGCTCGGCCCCTATGCCGAGTTGCCGGAGTTTCCGGATCAGGTCGATGTCATCGAGGTGGCAGATCCAGAACATCCATTCCGGCTTGCGACCTCGCCATCGCGCAACTTCCTGAATTCGAGCTTCTCGGAAACGAAGACATCGCGGCAGAAGGAAGGTCGTCCTGAGGTGATGATCAATCCGGCCGATGCCGAGCGGCTCGGCATCGTCAATGGCGAGCTGATCCGCATCGGCAATACACGCGGCGATATTCGCCTCCACGCCCGCGTGACGACGGAAGTGAAGCCGGGCGTGCTGATTGCCGAAGGGCTTTGGCCGAACAAGGCCCATGTCGACGGCGAGGGCATCAATGTGCTGACCGGCGCCGATCCCGTCGCGCCCTATGGCGGCGCGGCCGTCCACGACAACAAGGTATGGCTCATCAAGGTTGTGGCATGAATAAATTCGAAAAGGCGAAAGCCGAAATCGTCGGCGAAGAGACGCTGGCGGACCAGTGGACTCGGCTGAGCACATTCGAGGTCGACTACACGGATTCGCGCGGCGAAAAGCATCGGCTGAAGCGCGAGATCTATCATCGCACCCCGGCAGCCTGCATCCTCCTCTATGATCCCAAACGCGAAACCGTGGTGCTCGTTCGGCAATACCGTCTGCCGGCGCATCTGGTCGGCGAGCCGGTCTGGATGATCGAAGTGCCCGCTGGATTGCTCGACGGCGACCATCCGGAAGCCGCGATCCGCCGCGAGGCCATGGAGGAGACCGGCTTTCGCGTGCGCGATGTCCGCTTTCTGTTCAAGGCAATGACTTCGCCCGGCTCCTCGACGGAGATCATTCATTTCTTCGCCGCGTTGATAGACACCTCCGATCGTATTGCCGATGGCGGCGGACTTGCCGAAGAGCATGAAGATATCGAAGTCATGGAAGTTCGGCTGTCCCAGGCAATGGCGATGATCGAGAGCGGCGATGTCTGCGACGCCAAGACGATCATGCTGCTGCAATGGGCTGTCTTGAACGTTGCCAGCTTGAAGTAAGCCGGCGATCGGGCGCGGCGTTGCGGAACTCCGCGCTCCGCGTCATCACAGTGTCACGAATCGAGCTTACCGGGGCGTGCTGGCTGGAAACATTCGAATATTTTGAGCCTCCTTCGATCATAGACGCTGTTTCAGGAGAAAGCCGATGTGGCTCAGCAATTTCACGCTCGTTCTTCCCGTTGAAGTCGTTGAAAAGGGTTCGGTGCGCATCGAAGGCGGAATGATTGCCGAAATCCGCTCGGAGCCGGTCGAGCAGCCGACCTTCGACGGCGGCGGCCGTTTGCTGATGCCTGGGTTCGTCGATCTGCATTGTGACATGGTGGAGCGCGAGATCGCGCCGCGGCCGAATGCGATGATGCCGATCGATTTCGGCATTCATGAGCTGGATAAGAAGCTGGCGGCCGCCGGCGTCACCACGGCCTTTGCGGCGCTCTCTTTTGCGACCGAAAGCGTCTATGGCCACGTCCGCTCCCTCGAAACCACCTCGGCGGTTATCCGCGGCATCGGCAGCCTCCGCGACGAGCTCTTGATCGACCACCGCGTCCATGCACGCTACGAGATCACCAATCTCGGCGCGGCGCCGACCCTGGAGCGGCTGTTGGCAGAAGGCGCCGTCGATATGGTCTCGCTCACCGACCACACGCCGGGGCAGGGTCAGTATAATGACATCGAAAGCTATATCCGTAGCATGTCCGAGCGCCGCTCCATGTCACGCGAGGCAGCCGAAGAGGTCGTGGCAAAGCGCATCGCGCAGCGACAGGACCCGGAGATCGAACGCAAGCTGCATGACGTGGTCGAACTTGCGCTGAAGCACAAGCTGTCGCTGGCATCGCATGACGACGATAGTGCCGAGAAGGTGGCGGCAATGCACGATCTCGGCGTGACGATCAGCGAGTTTCCGGTGACCGGACCGGCTGCTGAAGAAGCCCGCCGCCGTCGTCTTTGGACCTTGATGGGTGCGCCGAATGCGCTTCGCGGTCAGTCGATGTCTGGCAATCTCAGCGCTCTGGATGCTGCCCGCGCCGGTCTGCTCGGCATCATCGCCGCCGATTATCACCCGGCTGCCTTCGTGCCGGCGATCTTTAGGATTGCCGATGTTGTTACCGGCGCTCTGCCGGCGGCCGTTGCGACGGCAACCTCCAACGCTGCCCGTTCAGCGGGGTTGACGGATCGCGGTGAGATCGCTGTCGGCCAGCTTGCCGATCTGGTCGCCGTCGAACCCGGCTCGGTTCACCGCATCCGCGCAACCTTCCGTGGTGGCCGCATCGTCTATAGCGACGGCACGCTGCATCCGCTGATGGCAATGGCTGCCTGAGGAGAGACGATTGAAGGCCGAATTGAAGCGTTTTGCGCCGGAATTCCCTGTTTAACCTGCGTCGCCGAGCAGTGATAAAATCTGCCGCCCATCGACAACAGGTGTTTTGCCGAGGCTCACCGTCTTGCCGCCTTCCATCCTGACACTGCCTTCCGCCACCAGCCGCAGCGATTGCGGATAAAGCTGATGTTCTACCGTAAGCACGCGGGCGGCAAGGCTGTCGGCGGTATCGTCGGTCAAGACGGGCACGGCAGCCTGGCCGACGATGGGGCCTTCATCCATGCCTTCGGTGACGAAATGCACGGTGCAGCCGGCAATGCGCATGCCGGCCTCGATGGCGCGCTGATGCGTGTGCAGGCCGGGGAAAAACGGCAGCAGCGAAGGATGGATGTTGATAATCCGGCCCTCATAGGCCTGGATGAAGCGACCGGAGAGCAGGCGCATATAGCCGGCAAGGCAGATGATGTCGGGGGAGAGGGCTTCCAGCTGCGAAAGGATCGCCTCTTCATGGGCTTCCTTGCTGGCAAACTCCTTGCGCACGAAAGCGAAGGTCGCGATGCCTTCGGCGGCAGCCTTCGCGAGGCCACCCGCATCCGCCTTGTCGGAGATGACGCCGACGATATCGGCTGGGTAGTCGGCCGCTTTCGTGGCTTTCAAAAGAGCCAGCATGTTGGAACCGCCGCCCGAGATGAAGACGACGACGCGTTTGCGCGGCGTGGTCATAGAGCGAGCGTGCCCTTATAGACGGTTCCCGGCGCGCCTTCTGCGCGAGCGATCATACGGCCGAGCGTAACGACTGCTTCGCCCTCGGCCTCAAGCGCGGCCTTGACGGCTTCGACGTTCTCGGCAGCGACGACGACGATCATGCCGATGCCGCAGTTGAAGGTGCGCAGCATTTCCTTGGCCTCGACGCCGCCAGTCTTGGCAAGCCATGAGAAGACCGGCGGCGCGTTGACCGCGGCCAGATCGATTTCGGCGGCTAGATGCTTCGGCAGCACACGCGGAATATTCTCCGGGAAACCGCCACCGGTGATGTGGGCGAGGGCCTTCAGCGCATGAGTTTCGCGGATGGCCTTGAGCAGCGGCTTCACATAGATACGCGTCGGCGTTAGCAGAGCTTCGCCAAGCGCCTTGCCTTCGGCAAACGGAGCCGGAGCATCCCAGCCGAGGCCGGAAAGCTCGACGATTTTGCGCACCAGCGAGAAGCCGTTGGAGTGAACGCCCGACGATGCCAAACCGAGAATGATGTCGCCTTCGGCAATATCGCCAGACGGCAGCAGCTGGCCGCGCTCGGCCGCGCCGACGGCAAAGCCCGCCAGATCGTAATCGCCATGGGAATACATGCCCGGCATTTCCGCCGTTTCGCCACCGATCAGCGCACAGCCCGCCTCGCGGCAGCCGGCAGCAATGCCGCCGACGATAGCCGCACCCTGATCGGGATCGAGCCTGCCGGTGGCGAAATAATCGAGGAAGAAGAGCGGCTCTGCGCCCTGGACGACCAGATCGTTGACGCACATGGCCACGAGGTCGATGCCGACGGTGTCATGATAGTTGGCGTCGATCGCAATCTTGAGCTTGGTGCCGACGCCGTCATTGGCGGCGACCAGCACCGGATCGGTAAAGCCCGCGGCCTTGAGGTCGAACAGGCCGCCGAAGCCGCCGATCTCGCCATCCGCACCCGGCCGGCGCGTCGAACGGACGGCGGGCTTGATCTTTTCGACGAGCAGGTTGCCGGCATCGATATCGACGCCTGCGTCGCTATAGGTCAGAC
>JBCNPI010000160.1:0-13275 GCA_039593415.1 Rhizobium sp.
GAAAACAAGCACGGCGCCGACGATAAGGCCGGGTGTGGCGAGCGGCAGGATAACCTGGCGGAAGGTCGCGGCCGGCGTGGCCCCCAGCGAGGTCGCCGCCTGGATGAGATCCTGCGGTATGCCCTCAAGCACGCCGACGAGCGTCAGGATCATCAGCGGCACGAAAAGATAGACCATCGCGACGATCACGGAGCCCTCGGTATAGAGCATGGAAAGCGGCTCGCTGATGATACCGATCGACATGAGGATGGTGTTGAGAATGCCGTTCTTGCCGAGAATGATCAGCCAGGCGAAGGAGCGCACGACGACGCCGGTCAATAGCGGGAAGACGGCGGCAATGATCATTACGCTTTTGGCACGGCCTGGCATCTGCGCGATGACATAGGCGGCGATGAAGCCGATAAACAGCGAGATCGCCGTCGTGATCAGCGCCACTTCGATCGTCCTCAAAAGCACGGTGCGGCGAAAGCCGCTGGAAAAGAAGGCGACATAGGGGGAAAACATCCCCTTGGGTTCGCCAAAAGTCGCCGCGATCGTAATAATTACGGGAATGAGCAGGAAGAGCGTTACGGCCAGGATCGCCGGCGTCGCCAAACCCCATTTCATCAAATGCTTCATCAACCGAATTCCGTGAGAACGCCGCAGGAATGTGCGGCATGCCCCGTTACATGCCGAAGATTTCGTTCCAGCGGTCGACCCAGTCCGGCTGCGCTTCGATCAGCTTCTGATAATCGATGCGGCTGAGCTTGGCGATCATGTCGGCGCCGTAGGTCCAGAGCTTGGCCTTCTCCGGCGGCAGCACCACCTTGGCCGAAACCGGCGCATCGACCCCTTGCTCGGCTTCCGCCTGCTGCACATCCTTTGACAGGATAAAGTTGATAAACTGGTGTGCAAGCTCGACGTTTTCCGAGCCCTTGGGAATATTGACAGTATTGAGGACGGCAATATCGCCGTCCTTGAGATCGGCCCAGGCCATGGTCGGAACGGCAGCGCGCAGCGATGACAGGACAAAATCCTGCGTCATCGCCACCTTGGCCTCACCCGTCGAGATCAGGTTCACCAGTTCGGAGCCGGTATTGTAGTTCTTGACCACATTCGGCTTCAGCGCCTCGATGGCTCCAAATGCCTTGTCGGCATCGGCATAGGGATCGACGCCGGCATGCTTGCCGGCTTGAAGCACCGTCAGCGGCCCACCCGTCGTGGTGATGCCCGGCAGCGAAATCGCACCCTTCAGGTCGTCGCGCCAGAGGTCATTCCAGGAGGTGATCGGCGGGTTCACCTTCGCCGTATCATAGACGATTCCAATGCGACCGATCGTGTAGGCAGGGCCGTAATTGCCCTGCGGCGCCTTGGCGATATCGTAGAGATCGGCAAGGTTCGGGATCTTGCTGCGGTCAACTTCCTGGAAGAGACCCTGCTGGATGCCAAGCTGCGAATAGCTGTCGGTGAGATAGATGACGTCGACACCCTTGCCGCCTCGCAGCTTCAGCTTGTTGAGGCGGTCGGCATTGTTGCCGGTTTCGAAGACGACATCGCAGCCGCAGATCTTCTTGAAGGGCTCGATGATGTTAGCCTGCATCTTCTCGCCATTATAGCCCCACCAGGAAACGGTCAGCGTCTTTGCCTGGGCGAAGGCCGGCAGGGTGGTTGCCATAGCAAGCAGAGCAAATCCCGCAACGCGGGCGATGGTGGGGCCTTTCATTCTCGAAATCCTTTTGGTGAAATCGGGCATATGTTTCAAGCTTGCGGGATACTATTTTTCGAGCACCGGCTTTACAAGCCCAACAAATGGGCAGGGTGGCGGTTTTTGCCTTTGATGGGATGAAATACCCCGCGTCATCACCTGCAGCACTCGGACATTGCAAATGCCTGAGATCGCTTGTCTTCCAGGAGCGCACAGTCGGCTTTACATGCTGGCCCGTCATCTCTACCCTCGATTGATCGAATTTCTTGGCAGGCATGCGTCTCATGACATCCCCGAAAATAAATCTTCCCGACGATCTGCTCGTCAATGCGGCAGACGAAGTGCTGATCCGTCAGGATCTAACGCTGACCGCGCTCGGACGCCGTCCGGCGGATCGCCTGCTGCGTGTCGGCCGGCTGCTGGATGTGCATAGCCGCACTTGGCTGGAGGATCAGGAAATCGTCATCAAGCGCCGGCGGATCGCCTATGTCGGCCCGGCCGGCAGTTATCAGGGCGAGGTGAACGAGCGCGTGCACGAGCCGCATCTCGCAGCCGTTCCCGGTTTCGGCGAGGCGCACAAGCATATTGAAAGTTCGCATCTGACCCCGGAATGGGAGGCGGCGCTGGTCATGCCGCATGGCGTGACCTGGACCTGCGAGGCAAGCCACGAATTTTCCAATGTGAACGGTGCGCGCAATCTGGAATTCTGGCTGGAAGCGCGCCGCCGCGGCTCGCCAATGAAGATATTCCCTTTGCCGGGATCGGCCGTTCCGCCGACCGCTTATGAATGGGGTGGCGGTCATTTCGGCTATGACGAGCAGAAGACCTTTCTCGGCGAAAGCCTGATGGTCGCCGGCCTCGACGAGGTCATGGACTGGCCGTCCGTCAGCAATCCAGAGAATCCGGCTTATGATCGTCTTTGGGGCATGATCCGCGCGACGTTCGAGCAGCGCGGTGTCGTCGAGGGGCATGGGGCTGGCCTGCGCGATCTGGCGTCGATCAATGCTTTTGGCGGCGCCGGCCTTGCCTCCGATCACGAGGGCTGGTTCCTCGACGAGATCTGGGAAAAGCTGACGCATGGCATCTTCATCGAGCTTCGGCCGCATTCTCTTCCCGAGGTCATCAAGGGGTTGATCGACAAGGGCTTGTCCGATTGGTCGCAGATCGCCTTCGTCACCGACGATCGCAGCGCTACCGATACGCTGAAAATCGGCGCGACGGACTATAATGTCCGCCTTGCGATCGAGAATGGGCTGGCGCCCGAAATTGCTATTCAGTGCGTGACGATCAATCCGGCCCGGCACATGCGGCTGACCCCTTGGGTCGGCTCGATTGCGCCCGGCCGCTTCGCTGATATCGTGTTGCTGGACGAGGTGAAAACGCTGTCGATCGCCAAGGTTTGGGCCGATGGCAAGCCGGCATCCGAAGGCAAGGCTTTCGTTGGCGTTCTGCCCGAGATCGACTGGCCGGAATGGGCCACGCAGACTGTCCGCATCGATCGGAGCGTCGCGGCGGAAGATTTTCGCATTGCCGCTCCTGCGGATGCGGCTACGGCAAAGGCAGCGCTGCTGCGGCCATTCCACTGGGCCGATGATTTCATCACCATGGATCTGCCCATCAGGGACGGTGCAGTCCAGCGCGACCAGGATCGCAATGTCACCAAATTTGCGATCGTCGATCGCTTTTCCGGCGAAGCCAAGGTCGCGCGCATGTTCTGGCTGGGAACGGGGCCACGCACGCCGGATACCGCGCTTGGCGCCACGCTCGGCCATGACAAGCACAATATCTGGATAGTCGGCTCCTCCGACGAAGCGATGGCCATGGTCGCAAATGCGCTGAAGGAGCAGCAGGGCGGCTGGGTGCTGGTCTCGCGCGGCCAGGTCGTTGCTCGCGTCCATTATGAAGTCGGCGGCCTCATGACGGCGCGCTCGGCGGAAGAGCTCGATACGGAGATGCAGGCGCTGTATAAGGCCGGAGCCGAGATTGACTGGATGTACGAGCCGACCTTCTCGCCGCGCTGGTGGCCGGGTTTTCCCGAGCGTCTCTCTTTTGCGACGCTTACCTGCGCGCCCTGGCGCTGGGTTCTGGTGGCCCCCTCGGATAGGGCGCCGGAGGGCTTCGTCAATGTTGCGACGGGTGAAACGCATCCCGTCGTCTGGTAGGGATATCCATCTTTCTTATTTTGAATATCCGCATCTCCAGCCGCCGAAAACCGGTGAAGCGAGCTTATGGGTTGGAGGCGGGAACGGAGCTTGACGGCTGAAGCCAGCTCTTTAATTATCTATTTGGTTACTTGTGCTCGCCGCGACCGTGCGGAAGGGTGGGGCGGCCGGCATCTGGCAACCGGGCGGAGGAGGCCGTGGTGATTTCAGCTGATAACAATAGGCAGCGGATAACGTCGGCATTTTCCACATTGGGCTGTGCCGACCTCGAATTGGACGAAGCCCTCGAACTGGCAGCTCGATATGGCATCGACGCCATCGAAATTCGCGCTCTTGGCGGCACCATCGATCTAGCCGCCTATTTCGGCGAAAGGTTTGGCTCTCCGGATCGTCTTGCCACGATGCTGAAGGCCTTCCCTGTGCGCGTCTGCGCCTTTGATACTTCGTTGCGTCTTGTCGGTGCGACATCGGAAGCAAAAGAACAATTCCTGCGTTACCTTCCTTGGGCCGAGGCCGCGGGCGTCAGATCGCTGCGGGCTTTCGACGGCGGCACGAGCGGCGACACCGGAGAAATGGCCGAAGCGGTATCGACATTGCAATGGTGGAGCGAGACCGCCAGACGCGAGGGTTTCCGGGCCGAGATGGTCATCGAGACCCATGATTTTCTTGCACTGCCCGATGCCATTGCCGGCTTTCTCGAAATGGCACCTGATTGCGCGCTTCTATGGGACACGCATCATACTTGGCGAAAGGGGGGGCAGGACCCGGTCCAAACCTGGAAGCAGGTTCGCAACAATACGCGACATATTCATGTGAAGGACAGCATTTCCGAACCTGGGCCGAGGCTGCCTTACACCTATGTGCCGCCGGGCGAGGGGGAGTTTCCCGTGGCCGCGCTGCACTCGGTGCTTGCCGCAGATGGCTATGCCGGCATCATGAGCCTGGAATGGGAGCGGTTGTGGCATACCGAATTGCCACCATTGGATATGGCGCTCGAGGCCGCGCGTCGCAACGAATGGTGGCCCTGAACATCGCGCTGTGGATAATCATCGAAGTTCATTAATATACAGGTTTAATTATACCTAATAGAATAGGACGACGATTGACTTTTGCGGCGCTTCGTTAGTTAGTGTATTAGCAACTATTAAACAATAGGCTTGCCGGCATAAAGGCGCCGGGTTGACTAAGGTTTTCGGTACAATATTTCCAGTTTGATGAAGGGGAACCTCGGTGACATGGGGTTTTAGGATGTCTGGACGATGGAAGAGCCGGATTCTCGAAGGCGTTGAAACGAACTCCCAGCTCGAGGCTGCAAGAGAAGCCGGCGCAACGCATGCGCAGGGCTTTCTGCTGTCGAAGCCGGTTTCGTTGGCGCAACTTCGGCGTCGCAAGGGTAAGGCCATTCTGCGGGGTGTGGGATGAATGCTCCTGCCTTTGTCGTGACGGACACGATCGCGGCCTCGATCCCTATGGCGAACACGGTTTGGACCCTCGGTCCTGCAGCCGTGATGGAACAGCCGGGTTTCACATCATCCCATCAGATCGCCGCCGCGAGAGCGCTCAGGACGAAAACCCTGCTGCGTGCGTTGATGAGCCGGCTTCGCACGGCCTGCTCCGGCGGCCCTGGAACACTGTCCTTCATATTTGCCGGCGGGGCTCCCAGCCCGCGATCCGTCGCAGGCTGTGCTGGAGACAGGGCAGGAAACGGTTGGCGCCGATCGTGACTGCGGGCGCGCTTTGCGTGAACGCTATCTGCCCCGGTGTGCAAACCGGGGATTGAGCGTCGGGAATACGGCGCGACTTGAAACGGTGAAACATTCGCTTGTGGATGTTCTACATGACGCAATTCGGGCGGGGCGGCGTATGGGGAACCAAATGACATCCGGGAAAAAGATCATGGATTCTTTCAGCGAGAGAAAAGACCCAACCCTGTCGAAGATGCATTTCTTGTTCGACGGTTGCGTGAAGATCGTTTCGGCCTATGTCAGCCACAATGCGATCCCGCAACACAGCCTCCCGCGACTGATAAAGGATGTCTACGAGGCTTTGCAGGCCTTGGATGCGTCCGCTCCTACCGTCAATCGCAGCAATCTGGTGCCGGCGGTCGATTTGAAGAAATCGGTGACGAACGACTACATCGTCTGTCTCGAAGACGGTAAACGCTTCAAGACGTTGAAGCGTCATTTGCGCGTGCATTACGGCATGACGCCTGAGGAGTACCGTCAGAAATGGGGGCTGGCTTCCAATTATCCGATGGTTGCGCAGAATTATGCCAATCGTCGGTCTCAACTGGCCAAGATTTCCGGCCTGGGTGCCAATGGCAACAAGAAGGAAAGCGTCCGCTGAAGCAATTCCAGGAAAAGTGCGAAGCGGTTTTCCGTCCGGAATTGCGCAAAAACAAAAGCAATTCCAGGAAAAGTGCGAAGCGGTTTTCCGTCCGGAATTGCGTAAACATCAAAAAACGGCACCCGTTACAGGGCGCCGTTATTTTTTGCTTCTTCTGAAGCCGATATCGGGCGTCGGATGACGCTTCCGTCAGAACACCTGGCGCAGAACGATAAACAACACGAAGGCAAGCGCGATCGAGGCCGGCAGCGTCAGTATCCAGGCCATCAGCATGTTGCGCACGGTCGACCACTGCAGGCCGGAACCGTTCGCCGCCATGGTACCGGCGACGCCGGAGGATAGAACGTGCGTGGTCGAGACCGGCAGGCCGAGATGGTCCGCAGCACCGATCGTCAGCATCGCGACCACTTCGGCGGCGGCGCCCTGGCCATAGGTCAGATGCGTCTTGCCGATCTTTTCGCCGACGGTCACGACGATGCGCTTCCAGCCGACCATGGTGCCGAGGCCAAGTGCCAGTGCGACGGCGACCTTCACCCAGAGCGGGATGAACTTGGTCGCGTGGTCGACGGCGGCGTGATAGTTGGTGACGGCCTTCAGATCGTCCGGGCTCATCGGCAGCAGCTTCTGCTTGTCGATCAGCTTCAGCGATTCACCGATCAGGTAGATATCGTTACGAACGTTGCCGACGAGCTCGTTCGGCAGCTTCTCCACACTTGGATAGGCGGCGATCTCGGCGCTTGTGGCGTGGATATAGGCTTGGAGAGCCGGTGTCGTCGCGTCCGTCCAGGTCTTGGTCTTTACGGCAATGCTGACAGCGGCCTTCGGATCGGCTGATGCGGCAACACCCGGCTTCACATATTTGCCGAGCACAGTCTCGACTTGCGTAGAGGCAGCCTTGTAGGCTTCGAGATAGTTGACGTCGGGCGTCTTATTCAGCGCGAAGGCGGTCGGCACGAGACCGATGAGGATGAGCATGATCAGGCCCATGCCCTTTTGGCCGTCATTCGAACCGTGGGCGAAGCTGACACCGGTGCAGGTGAAGATCAGCAGGCCACGGATCCAGGCCGGCGGCGGCGCATTGCCCTTCGGCGCTTCATAGAGCTCCTTGTTGCGGATCAGTACTTTGGCGACCAGCAGCAGGACAGCGGCCATGGCAAAACCGATGATCGGCGACAAGAGCAGCGACATGCCGACGCTGCTTGCCTGCGACCAGTCGACGCCGCTGGTGGCGGAGCCGGTAGGTGCCAGGAACTGATTGGCGAGACCGACGCCGATGATGGAGCCGACGAGCGTATGCGAACTCGAGGCCGGCAGGCCGAGATACCATGTGCCGAGGTTCCAGATGATGGCGGCGGTCAATAGGGCGAAAACCATGGCGAGACCGGAGCCGGAGCCGACCTGCAGGATCAGTTCCACCGGCAGGAGCGCCAGGATGCCGAAGGCGACGGCACCAGACGAGGTCAGGACGCCGAGGAAGTTGAAGAAACCCGACCAGATGACGGCGAATTCAGCAGGCAGCGAGCGAGTGTAGATGACGGTGGCCACGGCATTGGCCGTGTCATGGAAGCCATTGACGAATTCGAAGCCGAGCGCGATCAGCAGCGCAAGGCCGAGCAGTATCCACGGAACAGCGGCAGCCTCGGCAAGATCGCTGCCGAGCGCATAGGCGACATAGCCGAGACCAGCGAGGACGACGACGCCGAAGATCGGCAGAAACCATTTTGCCGAGCTGCTTGCGCCATGGATTGGATGGCTGGCATTGCCACCCTCCGAAGTATTTGAAGCGAGGTCGACCATCCCAAACTCCTTTATGGCAAATGATATTGCTGGTGTAAGCCTCCTTCATGAAACTCTCGTGACGCGCGAGTAAGTTGCGAATGCCCGCAAACGTTGGCGATAGTTAGTTTTTTTCCTTTGCCATGAGCTTGAGCCCATCGCAATTTTGCCGCCAAAAGGCCTTTTTCGGTTCAGCCGGCGTTCATCGACTCAGGGATTAAATCCCGCATGTAAGGAACTTGGATAGAGGCATCAAAATGAGATCGTCCGTGATTGCTATCGCTGCCTTGTTCGGCAGCCTGGTTGTATCTTCGGCAGAGGCAATGCCTGTCCCCGCCGTTGGGACAACGGCCGCAGTGCCGATCGTGAAAATTGATTATGCCTGTGGTCGCGGCTGGCACCTGACGCGCTGGGGCGAATGCCGTCCGAATCGCTGGGGTCCGCCGCCGCGGCGTTGGGGTTATTATAGGCCGCCACCGCCGCCTCCATGGGGCTGGCATGGCCATCGCCATCACCGTGATGGCTGGGGTGATGACCGCTGGCGCGATCGCCCGCGCTATTGGTGAAATCGGAGACACCGTCGCGCGTGCGGCGGTGTTTGTTTAGAGCAATTCCAGGAAAAATGCGCGGCGGTTTTCCGTCCGGAATTGCGTAAAAGCAAAGAGATAGAGCGGCTCAGAGATTCCGTGAATAGCTGAACCGCTCAAGTGATTGGCTTGCTGGGCGCGATGAGCGTGCCGCAAGCCATAGTCCTGCGAGGATGACAAGCGCCGCCGATAAAATTGCGGCAAGGCTCTTGGCATGCAGGACGATATCGGCAAGCTCGGGCCGGATCAGATCAGCCGTATTGAAGCTTTCGCCGCTGAATTTGCACAAGATCAGCGAAAGATTATTGCGTATGAGCATCGCGTCGATATCGGAGACGAGATCGTCGATTTCAGCTTTTTCGCCTTTCAGCGCTCGCATCTGAAGCAATATGGCCTTGGCTGCCGCAAGATATGCATGCGAGCATTCGTTGAACGCGCTTTCCTCGTCGCCGACGCTGCCCGGCATTAACCCCCAGAGACAATAGGCGCGCTGGATCTGAGCAAAATTCAACAGGCGGCGGAAGGGCTCGTTGGTATCGGAGATATTTTCGGCAAGCGCGATGATTCGCCCGTAATAGGGCGCAATGACAGCCATTTCGCCATGGCTAAGCGATGGTATCGGGATGCCGGCCCGGCTTCCGGGAGAGCCGCCTCCATGTGCGGCTGCAACCATCGGCCAACCGGACAGAAAAAGGTCGAGGACCAGAATCCGCATGGCGCTTGCACATCGGCCTTTCCCGCGCGGGTCGTCACGCGCGGGATGCGAGCGGCGGTTCATATCAGGCCCGCCGCGGGGCCACGTTGCCATAGCGCACCTGCGTCAACCGCCGTTCGGCCCAAGCGCCAAAAGCCAACCCCAAGGTAGCCCACAGAATGGCATGCATACCGAGCGAGGCAATGCGGAAGCGCCAGAGTACGACGGCCGAGAACTGTTCCGGCACTTCGTTGATCGGCGGAAGCAGATATTGGATCAGTGCGATGAAGGCTACGTAGCCGATGCCGGCAATAGTAGCGCCGTTCCAGGAGCCATATCGTGCCGCCAGCCGGCGGCCGAAGCCGACGGCAACGATCATGCCGACGGTGGAAGCGACGATCATGATGAAGAACAGCTCGGTTCTCGCGCCGATCGTCTCGGGATTGCCGACGGCCGGCGGATTGGCCGGATACTTGATGTCGGGAAGGAGCGAAATCGCTACGAAGGCAGCGATGGCAATCAGAGCAGCCGTGCTGCGCGCACCGAAAGGACTGATGCGGCCGTAGACGAAGGAAAAGACCAGGGCGAACAATCCGCCTATTGCGGTCGAAAAGATTACGCTGCCGGTGAAGAGGCCGATGCCCGCCTGCGTGGCGCGGCTGACGATTTCCGGCTCCGGCGCTTCGCCGGCCGCCTGCGCGGCCTTTTCTTCAAAGCCGATGGCCCAGTCGACCATTGGTTCGCCGAAGATATGGGCGAAAGCAAAAACGAGAATACCCGCAAGAGCCCCGACAATCATGCCGCGGAGCAGAAGACGTCCAACCATGTGCTTGACCCCCTAGTGGCAGGGGAAGCCGAGAAGGTGACGGGCATCATGCACGAATTCGTGCACATACCTGCCGGAGATGAGCGAGGTTGCGCCTTCTTCTGCGCCGATGAAATAGATCGCGAGCAGCATCAGCAGGCCGGCGAAAATGGTCCAGGGCAGGATTTGGCCGAGCGGAATCGGCTGCGGAATTGCGGATGGAGCGAAAGTGGTGTCGGACATTGTATTTCCCTCTCTTGAAGAAAAGCGCGTTCCATTTGCGGAAGGGTTCTTGCGGGAAGGGTCTGGCTCTCGAGGGCGAAGCTTCTGTCCTCGATTACAGTGGCGCGACCGCGCCGGGGTTCCACCGGCTTCCACACCCGCAGGAGCAAGTTTATAGCTATTTGCAAATATAATTGTCAATCAAGCGCCATAGCAATGTGAAATCACGACAAGAGCGCAGCAGGGGATGGAAATAGAGGAGCTTCATGAAAACGCGTTTGAGCTGGATTTGCCATGGCGCGACACAGGCCAATCGAAAAGGCTGCTTTCCGGACGACGAGCCTCTGGAGGCGAAGGCGGAGCAGCAAGCTCGGACGTTGTCGTTCGAGTCCGGATCAATCGATCATGTCTGGAGCAGTCCGGCCCTGCGCGCGCGCCAGACAGCCGCTGCCCTCGGCCTCGATGCTATTCCGGACATTGCCCTGCGCGAATGCGACTATGGCAACTGGCGGGGGCAATCGCTTGCCGGATTGCATGAGCGCGATGCGGATTCTCTGGCGCTTTGGATGACGGATACGTCGGTCGCGCCGCATGGCGGCGAAGCCCTGACGGCGGTCATGAAGCGCGTCGGCGAATGGATGGAAAACCATGTCGGGCATGCCGGGAATATCGCCGTCATCACGCATGCGAGCGTCATTCGCGCCGCCGTTGTGCAGGCCCTGCATGCGCCGCCTGCAGCATTCTGGTCGATCGACGTCGAGCCGCTTGGGATTGTCGAGATGACCAGCGACGGCCGCCGGTGGCAGCTTCGCTTCCCAGCAAAGCCGGCATAGGGTCGGTCCAGCGATAGACGGGAAGCGGTTCCGCGTCCGGAGTGGCGGGAAAACAAAGAGACAGAGCATTTCCGCAACTCTGTCCGAAGCGGAAATGCTCTGGTGATCAGGGGGTCGCCTTCGCCCGTTGTCGTTCGAAATAGATGAGGTAGACGGCCAGGCCAAGCGTCATCGCAGCCAATCCATACCAGGTGATGGCGTAGACGAGATGGCTGTTGTGGAAGGTAATCTGCGTCAGCCCGCCCACAGGCAGGCCGCCGGGTTTCTTCGTGTCGTCGGCATCGATGAAATAGGGAGCGACATTCTGCAAACCGCGAGCCGTAGCGATAGCCGCTACGTCGCGCGAGTACCAGCGTTCCTCCGCCGGTACATTGGAACGCAGCAGCGTGCCCTTGGGCTCGCTAATGCGCAACAGGCCGGTGACGGTCGTATCGGTGCCGATGAGGCCCTCGGGCCGCGTCGCCGGATTGCGCTTTTCGGTGGGCACAAAGCCGCGGTTGATGATGACGATCATGCCGTCTGCTAGCTTCAGCGGTGTCAGCACCCAATAGCCCGCGCCGAGTGCGGTCGAGGCATAGATCTGCGTTTCCTTGTCGTTAAGGAAGGTCCCGCTCACCTGCACATGCTTGTATTCGGAGTTTGCGGCGTTGACATCGGCCCATTGCGACGGGCCGGGTGCGGCAACCGCGGGTGCATGCACGCGCGCATCGACCCGGGCGATGAGATCGAGCTTCCAATGCAGCCGTTGCACCTGCCAGGTACCGAGGCCGATAAGCAGAGCGGTAAGCAGCAGAAGCAAGAATACCCAGATGGCAAGAGCAAGTGTCGAACGCGGCTTGCCTTGGGATGTATTTGGGAAAATATCGGTCATGGCGCTGGTCTCCGGGGACGCGCTGCCGCATGATTTCGTGAGGTCTTTGGCTCTCTTCGCTGAAGATCACGCGTGGTCCTAAAAATTCGCCTGCGACTTCGAGCGTTTCCAAGTATGTGCCGCGCGGCATCCGGCTGACATTTCGTGCCGGGAAGAGGGCGGGCCAACGGCTGAAGGCCCGCCGCTCGATCTCATGGCATGTTGCGCATCATCTCGGGCGACATGGGCATCATGTTCGCATTGAGGTGATGCATGACCCACAGCGAGCCGGACAACGCGATGATGACGATCACGATGGTGAAGATCAGCGCCATCATGTTCCAGCCGCCTTCAGAGCGGGTGTTCATGTGCAGGAAGTAGATCATGTGCACGACGATCTGGATCGCGCCGAGGATCATGACGATCGCACCGGTGAGAGCCGGGTCGGAGAAGACCTTGCCCATGACCAGCCAGAAGGGAATGGCGGTCAGGATGACGGAGAGGATGAACCCCGTCATGTAGCTCTTGAAAGTGCCGTGGGATGCCCCGTGACCGCCATGGTGGTCGTGGCCGTGAGCGTCGCCGGCGTGATGCGAATGATTTGCGTTCGAGCTCATCCGAGAACTCCCATGAGGTAGACGAGGGAAAACACGCCGATCCAGACAACGTCGAGGAAGTGCCAGAACATCGAAAGGCACATCAGGCGGCGCTTGTTTTCCACGATCAGGCCATAGCGGCCAACCTGCACCATCAGCGTGATCAGCCAGACGATACCGGTGGTGACGTGCAGACCGTGCGTGCCGACCAGCGTGAAGAAGGCCGACAGGAAGGCGCTGCGCTGCGGGCCGGCGCCGTCGAGGATCAGGTGATAGAACTCATAGAGTTCGAAGAAGATGAAGAGGGCGCCGAAAATGCCCGTGATCGTCAGCCATATCAGCGTGCCGGACTTGTTGTCCTTCTCCATCGCCAGCATGGCGAAGCCGTAGGTGATGGATGAGAAGAGCAGCATCGCCGTGTTGAGGGCGACGAGCGGCAGCTCGAACAGGTCGGCCGGAGACGGACCGGCCGCATAGCTGTGGCCGAGTACGGCGAAGGTGGCGAAGAGGACTGCGAAGATCAGGCAGTCGCTCATGATGTAGATCCAGAAGCCCAGCATGGTGCTGCCTTCCGGATGATGCTCTTCCGTCAGATAGAAGGCGGGCGTTTCGCCATCCTTGGGAGCGTGTGCGGTTTGGGTGGTCATAAGTCTTACACCTGTCCTGCGAGCTGCTTCGTACGCTCGTTCTCGGTCTTGACGACCTCGTCGGCGGGGATGT
>JBCNPI010000161.1:0-13128 GCA_039593415.1 Rhizobium sp.
GATTGGCTATCCTGGTCAACAAGGCGACCCACGGCAAGCGCGTGCTGCGCACGCTGATGATGTTCCCGATGATGTTTTCGCCTGTTCTCGTCGGCTTCCAGTTCAAGTTCATGTTCAACGACAATGTCGGCATCATCAATAATGCGCTGCAGTCGCTGGGCATTACGGAAACGGCCATTCCCTGGCTGATCGACGGCAATCTGGCGCTGTTTTCCATCGTCATCGCCGAAGTCTGGTCGTCGACATCAGTCTTCGCGATCCTCATCCTCGCCGGGCTGCTCGCCATGCCGCAGGAGCCGGTCGAGGCCGCGAAGGTCGATGGCTGCACGAGCTGGCAGACTTTCCGCTACGTCACCTGGCCGTTCCTGATGCCCTTTGCCTTCATCGCCATGACGATCCGTTCGCTCGATGTCGCCCGCGCCTACGACATCGTCAAGATCATGACGGATGGCGGGCCGGCACGGCGCACGGAGCTCATCTGGACGCTGGTGGGGCGCACGGCCTATGCCGATGCGCAGATGGGACTGGCCAACGCCATGGCCTATGTCTCGATCTTCCTGTCCATCGCCTTCACAGTCTATTTCTTCCGCAAGCTGGCGCTTGCCCGCACCCAGATCGGAGCGGAGTGGTAATCATGGATCGCAACGCTCAACAACGCCTGCAGCGCCGCCTCTGGAAGGTCGCCTATCTCATCGGCCTCTTCCTCGCGATGCTCGTCATCTGCCTGCCCGGCTTCTGGATCATCATCAGTTCGCTCCGGCCGACCGTGGAAATCATGGCGAAGCCCCCAGTCTGGATTCCGCAGTCGCTGTCGCTGGAAGCCTATCGCGCCATGTTCAGCGGCGTGGGGCAAGGGGGCATTCCGGTCTGGGACTATTTCCGCAATTCGCTCATAATCTCCATCACCTCGACGGCGATTGCGCTCGTCATCGGCATGTCCGGCGGCTATGCCTTTGCCCGCTTTCGCTTCACAGGCAAATCGGCCGTGTTCCTCGGGCTGATGCTGACGCGCTCCGTGCCCGGTGTAGCGCTGTCGCTGCCCCTCTTCATGGTCTATGCGCGGCTCGGGATCATCGACACGCATTTCGGCCTGATCCTTACATATGTCGCGCTGAACGTGCCCTTTACCATCTGGCTGATCGACGGCTTCTTTCGGCAGGTGCCGAAGGATCTCGCCGAAGCCGCGCAGATCGACGGCTGCACGCGCTGGCAGGCTTTCTGGCAGGTGGAGTTCCCGCTCGCCGGCCCCGGCATCGCATCCGCCGGCATCTTCGCCTTCCTCACCTGCTGGAATGAATATGCTCTCGCCTCGCAGCTGACGCGCTCCGTCGATTCCAAGACGCTGCCCGTCGGCTTGCTCGATTACACGGCCGAGTTCACCATCGACTGGCGCGGCATGTGCGCGCTCGCGGTCGTGATGATCATCCCGGCGCTCGCTCTCACTTTCATCATTCAGAAGCATCTGGTGTCGGGTCTGACATTCGGTGCGGTCAAAGGTTGATCTCTATGGCTCAGGTTTCCCTTAAAAAGCTCGTGAAGCGCTATGGCGCGCTGGAAATCGTCCACGGGATCGATCTTGACATCGCGGACAAGGAGTTCATCGCGCTCGTTGGGCCATCCGGCTGCGGCAAGTCGACGACGCTGCGCATGATTGCCGGCCTGGAAGAGGTTTCCGGCGGCACGATCGAGATCGGCAACACCGTCGTCAACGACCTGCCGCCGCGCGATCGCAATATCTCCATGGTGTTTCAGTCCTATGCGCTCTATCCGCATATGACCGTGCGTGAGAACATGGGCTTCTCACTGAAGATCGCAAAGCAGCCGCAGGCCGAAATCGACAAGCGGGTCAACGAAGCAGCGGCAATCTTGAGCCTCGAAGCCCTGATGGATCGCCGCCCGGCGCAGCTTTCCGGCGGTCAGCGCCAGCGCGTTGCCATGGGCCGCGCGATCGTGCGCCAGCCGGAGGTCTTCCTCTTCGATGAACCGCTTTCGAACCTCGACGCCAAGCTGCGCACGCAGATGCGCACCGAGATCAAGAAGCTGCATGCCAAAGTGCAGTCGACGGTGGTCTACGTTACGCACGATCAGGTCGAAGCCATGACGCTAGCGGACCGCATCGTCATTATGCGTGACGGCCATATTGAGCAGGTCGGCACGCCGGACGAGGTGTTCAAGCGGCCGGCCACGCGCTTTGTCGCCGGCTTCATCGGCTCGCCGCCGATGAATATCGAAGAGGTAATGCTGAAGGGTGGAGAACTCATCTTCAAGAATGGTGATCGTCTGCCGCTGCCGAGCCAGTTTGCCGGCAAGGTCAGGGAAGGCGAGAAGGTCGCCTTCGGTCTCAGGCCTGACGATATCTTCCCGACCGGCCACGGCCTGCATTCCGGCGCGGAATCTGCCGTCTGTGAGCTGACATTGCCTGTTGCTATCACCGAACCGCTCGGCAACGAAACGCTCGTCTTCGTCGAATTCGCAGGGCGCGAATGGGTGTCGCGCATGCTCAATCCACGCTCTCTGAAGAGCGGCGAACAACTGAAGATGAGCTTCGATCTCAGCCAGGCTCACCTCTTCTCCGCCGACACCGGCAAGAGCCTGGCGATCTGAGGAGCCGACCCATGGCACGCATCGAGAAAATTGAACTGCGCATGGTCGACCTGCCGCCGAAGGTGAAGCGGACGGATGCGATCCAGAGCTTCGTCAGCCAGGAGACACCGATCGTCACCATCACCGACAGCGACGGTGCCGTCGGCACGGGCTACAGCTACACGATCGGTACCGGCGGCTCCTCCGTCATGCGGCTGCTGTCCGATCATCTGGTGCCGTTGCTGATCGGCGAGGATGCCGATTGCATCGAGGCGATCTGGCACAAGATGGAGTTCGCCACCCATGCGACGACGATCGGCGCCATCACGGCGCTGGCGCTTGCGGCCATCGATACCGCGCTTTGGGATCTGCGAGCCAAGAAACAGAACCTGCCGCTTTGGAAGCTTGCCGGCGGCGCTAGGGATCGTTGCCCGCTCTACACGACCGAAGGCGGCTGGCTGCATATCGAAAAGGAAGCCTTGGTTGAGGACGCCCTGCGGGCGAAGGCCAAGGGTTTTTCAGGCTCGAAGGTGAAGATCGGCAAGCCGCATGGCTCGGAAGATTATGATCGATTGGCGGCGATGCGTCTGGCGCTCGGCTCCGGTTTCGAGATCATGACCGACTGCAATCAAGGCTTTACCGTTGACGAGGCGATCCGTCGGGCGGCCCGGCTGAAAGAGCTGGATCTCGCCTGGATAGAGGAGCCGCTGCCGGCTGACGATCTTGACGGCCATATCCGGCTGACCCGATCGACGCCGACGCCGATCGCGGTTGGCGAATCCATGTATTCGATCCGGCATTTTCGTGAGTATATGCAGAAGGGCGCCTGCTCGATCGTGCAGGTCGATGTCGCCCGCATCGGCGGAATCTCGCCCTGGCTGAAGGTAGCGCATGCGGCCGAGGCCTTCGATATTCCGGTCTGCCCGCACTTCCTGATGGAGCTGCATGTCAGCCTCACCTGCGCCGTGCCGAACGGCAAGTATGTCGAATATATCCCGCAGCTCGACGATCTCACGACGAAGGGCATGCAAATCGTCGACGGCAAGGCGCTGGCTCCCTCGGAACCTGGCATCGGCATAGCCTGGGACTGGGAGGCGGTGAAGGCGCGCTCGATCGGCGAATTCACGCGGGAAATCCATGGTTGAGGAGGAATTGGCCATGCAGCGGATGGGAATGGTGATCGGCCTGGAGCCGGCCAAGATCGCGGAATACAAGGCGCTCCACGCGGCCGTCTGGCCCGAGATTCTGGCGCTGATTTCCGAGTGCAATATCACCAACTATTCGATCTTCCTGAAGGAGCCGGAAAACCTTCTATTCGGCTATTGGGAATATATTGGCGCGGATTTCGAGGCCGATATGGCCAAGATGGCCGCGAGCCCGAAGAACCAGGAATGGTGGTCCTTCTGCATTCCCTGTCAGAAGCCGTTCGAGACTCGCAAAGAGGGCGAGTGGTGGGCCATGATGGAGGAAGTGTTTCATCATGATTGACCTGCGAGATAAGCCCCTCACCCTAGCCCTCTCCCCGCTTGCGGGCAGAGGGGACGATCTCTTTCGGAGCAGCCTTTCGATCCCTACGAATGTGAGAGTAGACGGAGGGCGCGCCCATCCCCTTCTCCCCGTCAAAACGGGGAGAAGGTGGCCGGCAGGCCGGATGAGGGGCATACCTCGGAACGCGCGGGCGGGGGTGATGCTCAGGGCGCATAACGCTGCT
Source organism: Rhizobium sp. (assembly GCA_039593415.1). Classification (GTDB taxonomy): domain Bacteria; phylum Pseudomonadota; class Alphaproteobacteria; order Rhizobiales; family Rhizobiaceae; genus Rhizobium. Next base: position 4,295 of record JBCNPI010000161.1, read on the forward strand.
TTCCTTGGACGAGGAGGGATCACCCCACCTCGGACCTTCTGTCCGACTCTCCCCCTCGGGGGGAGGGTACAATGAGCTTCGACCCCAAATCCCTCCGCCAATGGTGGCCGAAGCCTTCGAATCCTCGGCCGATCGTGATCTTCGGCGCCGGTAGCATTGTCGGTGACGCGCATCTGCCGGCATACCAGCAAGGTGGGTTTCCGGTGGCGGGTCTTTACGATCCGAATGCCGAAAAAGCGGCGGCGCTCGCCGCTCAGTGGGGCATTCGAGCCTTCGCCTCCGAGGCAGAAGCGCTTGCTGTTGAAGGCGCGATCTTCGATCTGGCGACACCGCCGGCAGCACATGCCACGATCCTTTCGAAGTTGCCGCAGGGTTCATTTGCCCTGATACAGAAGCCGATGGGAAGCGATCTTGCGGGCGCCTCCGAAATTCTGCGGGTCTGCCGCGAGCGTGACATCAAGGCGGCTGTCAATTTCCAGCTCCGCTTCGCGCCGATGATGCTGGCGCTCTATGATGCGGTGGAGAAGGGCTATCTCGGCGATGTCGTCGATTTCGATGCATGGCTGGCGCTTGCCACTCCCTGGGGGCTTTGGCCTTTCCTGAAAGGCCTACCGCGGATCGAGATCGCCATGCACTCGATCCACTATCTCGATTTCATTCGAGGACTGCTCGGCAATCCGCGGGGCGTTCACGCCAAGACCATCGGCCACCCCAATCACGATGTCGCACAGACCCGAACGGCGGCGATCCTCGATTATGGCGGCAAGGTTCGCTGTGTGCTCTCGGTCAATCACGACCATGATTTCGGCCGCAAGTTCCAGGCTTGCGAGTTTCGCATCGCCGGCACAAAGGGCGCTGCCTATGTGAAATTGGGCGTCAATCTCGACTATCCGCGCGGCGAGCCGGACGAGCTGTGGGTCCGCCCTGAGGGTACCAGCGATTGGGTCGAGGTGAAGCTTGAGGGTGCCTGGTTCCCGGATGCCTTCGTCAACCGCATGGCCAATCTTCAGCGCTTCGCATCCGGCGAGGATCAGGAGCTGATCGGTTCCGTCGAAGATGCCTGGCAGACGATGGCCCTCGTCGAGGCCGCCTATCAATCGAGCGCCGCGCCGGCGACGCCGATTGCAGAACTTCCAAAGGCTTGAGGAATGGCAGAGCAAACCATCTATTTCGAAGACTACGAACTCGGCCACATCAGGATCACGACCGGGCGGACGATTACCGAGACCGATTTCGTTGTCCATGCCGGCCACACTGGCGATTTCTTTCCGCATCATATGGATGCGGAATTCGCCAAGACCCTGCCCGGCGGCCAGCGTATCGCGCATGGCACGATGATCTTTGCGATCGGCGTCGGGCTCACGGCCTCGCTCATCAATCCCGTCGCCTTTTCCTATGGCTACGACCGGCTGCGTTTCGTTCGCCCGGTGCATATCGGCGACACGATCCGCACCCGCGTCACGATTTCGGCGAAAGAGGATGATTCGAAGCGTCCGGCGTCCGGCCGCGTTGTCGAGCGCTGTGAGGTGCTGAATCAGCGCGACGAGGTCGTGCTCGCCGCCGATCACATCCTCGTCGTCGAACGCAAGTCGGGCGCGGAGAAAGCATGATGGTGAAGCTGAAGGGAATGACCTGGTCGCATCCGCGCGGCTATGATCCCATGATCGCTTGCTCGAAAGCGTGGCGGGAAAAGACCGGCGTCGAGATCAGCTGGGAGAAACGGTCGCTGCAGGATTTCGAAACCTTCCCCGTTGAGGAACTTGCCGCCCAATACGATCTCATCGTCATCGATCACCCGCATGTCGGGCAGATCACGCGCGAGAACTGCCTGCTGCCGCTCGACGATGCTGATCATGCGGATGAAATCGCGGCGATCGCAGCGGGCACCGTCGGTCGGTCCTATCCGAGCTACAATTGGCAGGGCCGCCAATGGGCCTTTCCGCTCGATGCGGCAACGCAGGTGCAGGCCTACCGGCCGGATCGCCTCAGCGCGCCGGTCAAGGATCTCACAGAGTTCGTGACGCTCGCCAATGAGGGCAAAGCAATCCTGCCGATGCGGCCGCCGCATTCGCTGATGACCTTCATTTCGCTGGCGGCGCACCTCGGTATACGCTGCAGCGTCGAGGGACCGGATTTCATCGCGAAAGCCGATGGTGAGGCGGTGCTCGACTGGATGGCGCGGCTTGTCGCCGGGATGGATGCCCGCTGCTACGAGATGGATCCGATTGCCGTGTTCGATCTAATGGGGCAACTCGACAGTCCTTACGTGGCGACGCCGTTCATCTATGGCTACGTGAACTATTCCTTCGCCGGCTTCAGGCCGGCGCGGATCGCCTTTGCCGATATGCCCGTCATCGGCGGCCGTGCGCCGAATGGTTCGGCGCTGGGCGGTACGGGCATTGCCGTGTCGGCACGCACACAGGCGCCGGAGGAAGCAAAGGCCTTTGCTCGCTGGATCGCGGGAGGGCCGGTGCAGGCGGGCATTTATGCAAGCGGAAATGGTCAGCCGGGGCATGCCGATGCGTGGGTCAGCGATGCGGCCAATGCGCCAGCGCTCGATTTTTACCGCAATACGCGCGCGACGCTGGAGGGCGCCTATGTGCGGCCACGGCATGACGGCTACATGGCATTTCAAAGCGATGCATCCGAGGCGATTAGCGATGGACTGCGAACCGGAGAGCGGCATACAGTCCTCATCGAAAAGCTGAACCGCCGCTTCGCGCAGTCTTTCGAGGCCTAAGGAGAGGCTGCGCCAACTGATTGTTATTGCATGATCTTATCCGAGACGCGGGCTATGCAGCCGCGGCAATGGATTGGATCATAGTTCCCGAGGAAAGGATCAGGATTATGGGTCATGGGTTGGAAGGCAAGAAGGTCGTCATCACGGCGGCGGGGCAGGGCATCGGCCGGGCATCGGCGGAGCGCTTCATCTCGCTTGGCGCGCATGTTTACGCCACCGACATCAATGGGCAGACGCTCTCGACGCTGGACGGCGCGACCAAGCATGTGCTGAACGTGCTCGATAGCGCCGCGGTCAAGGCCTATGCGGAAGAGCTTGGCCCGATCGACGTGCTCTTCAACTGCGCAGGCTTCGTCCATGCCGGCACGATCCTCGACTGCGAAGAGAAGGATTGGGATTTCTCCTTCAACCTCAACGCCAAGGCGATGTATACGACCTGCCGCGCCTTCCTGCCGGGCATGCTGGAGAAGGGCAAGGGCTCGATCGTCAACATGTCCTCCGTTGCTTCCAGCGTGAAGGGCGTGCCGAACCGCTTCGCCTATTGCGCCTCCAAGGCTGCCGTGATCGGGCTCACCAAATCGATTGCCGCCGATTTCGTTGCCAAGGGTATCCGCGCCAATGCGATCTGCCCTGGCACAGTCGACAGTCCCTCGCTGCATGAGCGGCTGCGGGCAACCGGCGACTACGACAAGGCGATGAAGGATTTCATCGCCCGCCAGCCGATGGGCCGCATCGCGACCGCCGAAGAGATCGCCGCGCTGGTGACTTACCTTGCCGGGGACGAAGCGGGCTTCACCACCGGCCAGATCCACGTCATCGACGGCGGCTGGACAGGCTGAAGCCGCTTTTTGCTATCGGAGGCTTCGTGTTGCAGAGCTTCCTTTTATTTGCCACTCTCGTTTGCGAATCGGCTTGCGATGGGCGATTTGCGATCGGGAGAGCGGCATGGATGCGAACGGATTTTTGCATCGTTCAAGAGGTTTCGTGCTGTGGCGTAAGCACCATGTGATCGTGATCTCGGTGCTTGCCGGCATCGCCGTCTTCCTGCTTCTGACCTCCAGGGACTTCAACGCCAGCAATCTGCTGATCGCCTGGGATGCCACCGCCGTCGTCTTCATCGTCTATAGCCTCTATCGGATGCTGACGGCCGACCCGCAGCGCATCCGCAAGCGCTCGGCCGATCTCGATTTCTCCGATGGGTTTCTCCTGTTCCTGTCGATTGCCGCGGCGCTCGCCAGCATCGGCGGCATTGCGCTTGATTTGCTTGGGGTCAAGGACGCCTCACCCGAAATCGCCTTCTACCGCGTGATGATGGCGATCGTGACGATCCTGATATCGTGGACGTTCCTGCATACGCTGTTCACCATCCACTACGCGCACCGGTTCTACAGTATTCCGGGCAAGGGGCAGGGGCTGAAATTCGCCGAACCAGTGGAGGAGCCGATCTATTGGGATTTTCTGTATTTTTCCTTCACCATCGGCGTTGCCGCGCAGACCGCCGATATCGGTATTTCCACCGTTTCCATGCGTAAGCTGGCGCTGCTGCACGCCATCCTGTCGTTCCTGTTCAATACGACGATCCTGGCGCTCGCCATAAATGTCGGGGCGAGCCTGATCTAGGCCCGCCCCTTCGACAATGTTAGCTGGAACCGTCACATGACGGCATTGCCGGCCATGACGGCGAGAACCAGGAACACCAGGAAGATGATTAGGAAGATGGCGAAAAGAACGCGCGCAATGGTTGCGGTTGCCGCTGACACGCCGGAAAAGCCGAAAAAGCCGCTAATCAGCGAAATCACAAAGAAAATGAGAGCCCATTTCAGCATTTAGCTGTCTCCTCTGCGTTGTACTTCTTAAAGACGCTGGAGGAGGGTGATTTGTTCCGCGGGCGGTTTGGTTTGTGGAAGTATCCTTGGTTTTGATAGGTGGTTTCGAAGTTTGCTGAGAGTGCGGATACCCCTCCGTCACTTGGTGACAGAGGGGGTATAGCGGCGCCTCAAACTCTATAAGGCTGATTTACCCCCCGACCGCCTTTCACCCATGATTGATCATCACATGCCGCACTGCCGTATAGTCTTCGATAGCGTAGACTGACATATCCTTGCCGTAGCCGGATTGCTTCAGGCCGCCATGCGGCATTTCGTTGACCAGCATGAAATGGGTGTTGATCCAGGTGCAGCCATATTGCAGCCGAGCGGCTGTCTGCATGCCGCGGCTGATGTCCTTGGTCCAGACCGAGGAGGCGAGGCCATAGTCGCTGTCATTGGCCCAGGTCACGGCATCATCGGCGTTGGTGAAGCGGGTCACCGAGACGACGGGGCCGAAGACTTCGCGGCGGACGATTTCGTCATCCTGCGTGGCGCCGGCAACGATGGTCGGCGCATAGAAGAAGCCGCGTTCGCCGGAAATCTTGCCGCCGGTGGTGATTTCCATGTGCTTGTGTTCGGCGGCGCGTGTGACGAAGCTCTCGACACGGTCGCGCTGGCGCTTGGAGATCAGCGGGCCGATTTCGTTCTCGGTGTCGTCGGCAAGGTTGAACTTGATGCTCGATACGGCCGAGGTGAGGTCGGCGACGAAATTGTCGTAGACCTTGGCGTCGGCATAGATGCGGCAGGCGGCGGTGCAGTCCTGGCCGGCATTGTAGTAACCGAAAGTGCGGATGCCGGCGACCACGGCGTCGATATCGGCATCGTCGAAGACGATGACAGGGGCCTTGCCGCCGAGTTCGAGATGCGTGCGCTTGACCGTCTTGGCCGCGGCCTGCAAGACCTTCTTGCCGGTTGCCACATCGCCGGTGATGGAGACCATGCTGATCTTCGGGTGGTTGATCAGCGCGTTGCCGACGCTCTCGCCGCGGCCGAGGATGACGTTGACGACGCCTTCCGGCAGCACATCCGCCAGCAGTTTCGCCATCTTCAGCGCCGTTAGCGGCGTCTGCTCGGAGGGCTTGAAGACGACGGTGTTGCCGCCGGCAATGGCCGGCGCCAGCTTCCAGGCCATCATCATCAAGGGATAGTTCCAGGGCGCGATCGAGCCGACGATGCCGATGGGATCACGGCGGATCATCGAGGTATGGCCGGGCAGATATTCGCCGGCGACCGGACCGTGCAGATTGCGCACCGCGCCGGCAAAGAAACGGTAGCAATCGACGATCGCCGGGATTTCATCGTTGAGCACGGCGTTGATCGGCTTGCCGCAGTTCAGCGCCTCCAGCGCCGCGAAGCCTTCGGCATCGCGCTCGATGGCATCGGCGATCTTGAGGAGATAGGCCGAGCGCTGGCTCGGCGTCGTTTGCGACCAGCTCGTGAAGGCTTTTTCGGCAGCGTCGACAGCGGCATCGATCTGGCCGAGCGAGGCCTCGGGCAAGTTGAGCACGGTCTCGCCCGTTTTCGGGTTGAGGACGCGCTCTTCCGTTTCGGTGCCGGCTTCGAAGCGGGAGCCGATCAGCATTTGGGTATCCATGATTATTCCCCTTTCATTTGCCGCCGCCGGCGATCTGGTCGCCGTCGCGGGTGAGATAGTAGGCTGCCAGGATCGGCAGGAAGGTGACAAGCACGACGACCATGGCGACGACGTTGGTGACGGGCCGCTGGCGCGGGCGAATGAGTTCCTCCAGCATCCAGATCGGCAGCGTCATCTGCTGGCCGCCGGTGAAGGTGGTGACGATGACTTCGTCGAAGGACAGTGCAAAGGCGAGCATGCCGCCGGCGAGCAGCGCCGTGCCGATATTCGGCAGGACGACATGGCGAAAGGTCTGAAAGCCATCGGCGCCAAGATCCATCGACGCCTCGATCAGCGAGCCGGAGGTGCGACGGAAACGGGCTACGGCATTGTTATAGACCACGACGACGCAGAAGGTGGCATGGCCGAGAACGATCGTCCAGACCGAGAAGGGGATATCGAACAGGCTGAAGGCGGAGCGCAGCGCGATGCCGGTGATGATGCCAGGCAGTGCGATCGGCAGGATGACCAGCAGCGAGATCGCCTCGCGACCGAAGAATTTCGTCTGGCTGACGGCGGCGGCGCAAAGCGTGCCGAGGATCAATGCGATTGCGGTGGCGATGGTCGCAACCTGCACCGACAGCGCCAGCGCCGACCAGACATCCGGCCTGTTCCAGGCGATTCCGAACCATTGCAGGGTGAGGCCTGGTGGTGGCCACTGATAGCTCTTTTCCTCCGTCGTGAAAGCATAGACGAAGATCAAGAGGATCGGCAGATGCAGGAAGAGGAGGCCGCCGGCGGCTGCGATCTTCAGCGGCAAGGAGGCACGTTGGCCACGATCAGAGCGCATCGAAAGCTCCCTGTTTCTTGGCGATCCAGAGATAGATGGCCATGATGACAATCGGTACCACCGAAAAGGCGGCGGCAAGCGGCACATTGCCGGCGGTGCCCTGCTGCGTATAGACGGCCTGGCCGATGAAGAGGCGGGACGAGCCGATGATCTGCGGAATGATGTAATCGCCCAGGGTCAGCGAAAACGTAAAGATCGAGCCGGCGACGACACCCGGCAATGCCAGCGGCAGCAGCACGGTGCGGAAGGTCTGGTTGGGTGTTGCACCGAGATCCGAGGAAGCTTCCAGCAGGTTCGCCGGCACGCGCTCGAGAGCGGCCTGCGTCGGCAGGATCATATAGGGCAGCCAGATATAGACGAAGACGAGGAAGGTGCCGATATAGCTGACAGACAGTGAATTGCCGCCGATGATGGGCAAGGCGAGCACGCCGTCGAGCAGCCAGCCGAGATGCAGCTTGTCGAAGATCCAGGTGAGGATGCCTTCCTTGGCGAGGATCAGTTTCCAGGCATAGACCTTCACCAGATAGCTCGACCAGAGCGGCAGCATGACGCCGAGATAAAACAGCGCCTTCCATTTCCCCTGTGCATAGCGGGCCGCATAATAGGCGATGGGAAAGGCGACGAAGGCGGAGGCGAGCGTAACGAGCGCGGCCATGACCACCGTGCGCAGGATGATGTCGAAGTTGGCTGTGTTCAGCAGCTGGGCATAGGTCGAGAGGGTGAATTCATAGTTCACCATTCCCGAGAAGTCGTCGATCGAGAAGAAGCTCTGCAGCAGAAGTGCGATCAGCGAGCCGATATAGATGATGCCGAGCCAGAGCAGCGGCGGCGTCAGCATCAGGAACAGCAGCAGCTTCGGACGCCGCCAGAAAAGATCGGAAAGGCGGCCGAAGATGCCGCTGCGGCGCGGCAGGATCGAGGCCGGCGCCTGGCTCGACGAGGCGGGGAAGGCGGCGGCGTTCATGCGGCGCCATCCATGTAATGCACATCCGCCGGCAGCCATGCAAGCCGCACGGAAGCGCCGGTATCCGGGGCCAACTGGCCAGCGGGCACCGTCACATGCAAACGGGCGCCGTTCGTCTCTACCGAGAGGCGGGTAGCGGCACCGAGAAAGCTCGTCGCTTTCACGGTCGCCGGCACGCCGCTGTCCTCCGTCAACCGGATAGCCTCGGGACGCAGGCTTGCCCAGCGACGCTCACCGCCGAGCGACGACATGACTTCGGGAGCGATGACGTTGGAGGAGCCGACGAAGTCGGCGACGAAGCGGGTCCTCGGCCGCTGATAGATGTCGTGCGGCGTTCCCTGCTGCACGATGCCGCCATCATTGAAGACGGCGACGCGGTCGGCCATGGAGAGGGCCTCGCCCTGATCGTGGGTGACGAAGACGAAGGTAATGCCGAGCGCGCGCTGCAGGCTCTTCAGCTCCTCCTGCATCTGCTCGCGCAGCTTCAGGTCGAGAGCGCCAAGCGGTTCGTCAAGCAGTAGCACCTTCGGCTTGTTGACGAGCGCGCGTGCAAGCGCCACGCGCTGCCGCTGACCACCGGAAAGCTGGCCGGGGCGCCGAGCGCCATAGCCCGGCAATTTCACCAGCTCCAGCGCCTGCTCGGCGGCGTTCAGCCGTTCTGCCTTGCCGACACCCTTGACCATCAGCCCATAGGCGACGTTATCGAGGATATTGAGATGCGGAAACAGCGCATAATCCTGGAAGACCGTGTTGACGTTGCGCCGGTAGGGTGGCACGCCTTCGGCGGTTTCGCCGAAGATCTCGATATGGCCGCCGGTGGGCTGCTCGAAGCCGGCGAT
>JBCNPI010000162.1:0-13122 GCA_039593415.1 Rhizobium sp.
CGTTTCGAACAGGCGCGATCGGGTCCGAAAACCGCTCCCTTGCTTCGAACATTATGTTTTAAGTCTCGCGCGCGTCCTGAGAATAGCATCCGCAACCGCCAGCGCGTCCCTGTTGATTGCGACATTGTGTACGCGGAATATGGCAGCCCCTTGCAGTCGCAGGATTGCGCTGGTTGCAGCGGTGCCGACATCGCGATCGGCCGCTTCGCGACCCGTTATAGTGCCGACGAACCGCTTGCGCGACGTGCCGACCAACAGCGGCAGCTCAAAGCGCAGCAGCGCATTGAAACGCGTCATCAGCTCCAGATTTTCCTCGGCATTCTCCTTGGCAAAGCCGAACCCCGGATCGAGCACGATAGTCTGCCTGTCGACGCCCGCTGCTGCGGCGATCTCCAGCGAGCGATTGAGAAAAAAAATCTGGTCGTCGATAACATCGGGCAGCTTCTGCCGGTCACGTCCCGTATGCATGATGCAGAGACCGGCGCCCGTTTGTGCGGCGACAGTAGCAATATCAGGCTCGCGCTGCAGGCCGAAGACATCATTCACGATATGAGCCCCGGCTCCGATCGCCAGCCGCGCCGTATCGGCACGGTAGGTATCGACCGAGATCAACGCGTCCGTCTTGCTGCGCAAGGATTCGATGACCGGCAGCACCCGTCCCTGCTCCTCGCTGGCGTTGACGGCGGCAGCGCCCGGCTTGGTGGATTCGCCACCAATATCGATGATGGCAGCACCCTCTTCGACGCAAGCCAGCGCATGGGCAACGGCCGCATCGACGGCTTCATAATGTCCGCCATCGGAAAAGGAATCCGGCGTCACGTTGACGATCGCCATGATGACGCTCTGCCGGCCGATGTCGATGCTGCGGCCATGTGCGACATGCCAGGTTTGGCTGCGAAGCTCGGTCACGAACCATCCCATCCCATTGAAATGAAAAAACCTTGCGCTTGATATTGCGCTCACAGTGGCTATGCCGCAAGGTTCACGGAAGTTCAACATGGTAGCGACACGAATGCCGCTTGAGTCCCATAAGTTCAGTCTTTCGTGTGCTCTGCTGCTCGCGTTCTGCATGCCAGGTGTGGCCGATGCCGAAGTTATCGCCCGCAAATCCGTTTCCTATTTCGACATTAAGGGCGACACCGCCGACGAGCTCGACGCCGCATTGAACGAACGGGGGCCGCTTGCCATGGGATCGGGCAGCCACCACCCGGGCGCGACGAAAATCCGTTTCGGCGGCAATGCGACCTACAGCGAAGCGAACGGGCGCTGCTACATTTCGGGTGTCAAGGTCACGGTCGATACGGAAATCATGCTGCCGCGCTGGCGCGACCGGCGACATGCCAACAAGCAGCTTTCCCTGATCTGGGACACCTTGGAAGCGGATATTCGCCGCCACGAAAACCGTCACGTCGAGATCGCACGTCAGCACGCCAGGCAAATGGAGCGGCAGATCCTGTCTCTGCCGTCTGCCAGCAATTGCGACGCACTTCAGGAAAAGGCCAACGCGATCACGGAGCGGGAAACCGAGCGCCACGATGCCGATCAGGCGCGCTTCGATCGCATCGAAGCAATCAATTTCCCGAGCAGGATGCAGAGGCTGCTTGACTACCGAAGCCGGAAAAACAGCCGGCAATAGGTCGATCCGCACGATCATTTCGGGGAAATTGCGCCGCGGAGGCGCCAACTGTGGGAAAACAGCCACTATATCTGTGAATTATCGAGCCGCGCCGCTCTTTGAACTTTACGAGAATCTGAAATAGGTTTTTCCTATCAATTATAGAGATAAACGCACCGATTGATTCGAAAAATATCGGGCGGAGGTCTCGAAAAGATCGATTGAGAATGCCTGCGTTGGTGGGTTTGTTCGCTCTTCGGCGCAGTCGGGGTTTGTTTTTGAAAGCATGCGCTAAATGTTCTCCTGGCGCGTCCTCAAGCCGCAGGTGTTTCCTCCCTTGCCTGTCGGTGATGCGCCCGCCTAGCCTCGCTCGCTAAATCGGCTGAGCGGGGCATCTTTTTGGGAACCGGCACTCGGCGCGACTTCCCAATCCAAAGAGGTCCAGATTACGCGGCATCGCTGAACCGCTCCATTTCATTATCTCGCACGCAGTTCCGGACGGAAAACTGCCGCGCAGTTATCCTGAAGTCGCTCACATGGCAACGAATTGGGAAGCGGTCGCGCGGGGAAGCCGGGCGTCAGGCCTGGCGCTCCGGCACATGCACCACGAGCCCGTCGAGGGCACTCGTCATCTTGATCTGACAGGAGAGCCGCGAGGTCGGCCGTACGTCGAAGGCAAAATCCAGCATGTCTTCTTCCATGGCTTGGGGACTGCCGACCTTTTCGGTCCATTCCTCGTCGACATAGACATGACAGGTCGCACAGGCGCATGCGCCGCCGCATTCGGCTTCGATGCCGGGAACGGAATTGCGCACGGCATTTTCCATCACGGTGGAGCCCTCGTCGACATTGAGGTCAAAGCGCGTGCCGTCGAAGGCGACGATGGTCAATTTGGTCATGTGGGTGAATTCCGATATTCGTGAATGAAGGACAATCGGAATTTTACTTCCAACAAATCGCCGGGGCAGTCAACATTTGCGCCGCCGAAACGGTTGGAACCATCCGGCGGCGCAAGAAATGCATTCCATCCGTCTTCAAGCGCACGCTTCAGCGCGACAGCTTCAAAATGAAGTTCTCCGCCTCGATGACGCATGTAGTGACGGCCGCCATGCATGCGGCATCCTTGCCCTCGGCCTCGAGCGCGGCTGCCGCATCGGCGACGCGGAACGCGCCGACGGCACTGGCCGCGCCCTTCAGCTTATGCGATGCCGCCTCGATGCGCTTGGGATCGCCGCTGCCGATCTCCTGCAGGCAGGAACGCGCCTGCCTTGCAAACATCTGCAGCACCTCGACTTCCAGCGCCTTGTCGCCCATGGTCTGCTTTCCAAGGTGAACGAGGTCGATCGCCCGCTCCCGGGAAGGAGCCGCGCCCCGCGAATTATCCGGAGATTCAAATGCAATATTCAACGCTGCCATTTGCCAATGCTCCCGTCTTTTATCTATGACTGTTTTAGGGACGTGCCGCATACTTGCGGTCTGAACATGGCCATCCAGTTAAATTTTGGCACATTGAGGGCGCAAAACTCCAGACATGGTTAACGTGCGTTAAACATGCTCAAAATCTTGGGTTTTCAGGGCGTTGAACGAACAAACAGGGTTAATGGCGCCTTAATGATCCACTGCCTTTAAGGTGGAATTAATTGTCATGCCTAGGGGAATGTGTCACTACGATACTGGTAAATTCGGCTTATGGCACATGCCTTTGCCCAGGAAGTGGATGATGGTAATGTTTTCATAACATCCGTTTGAAAAACCAATATCCACTCTGAAATGTAATGGGAAATCCATCCTCGATTTTGATCGGAGACGGAGGACCCCACGGGAGGCAAGGTTCGTCTTTTACGCACGCGGCGGAATGAGCGGAAAAGACACGGCAGGCCCGAGTGAGTTGTAACGAGGCGTAACCGCATGGCGAACAAAAAGTACATCGAATCGGTCGAGGACAAGGCCTTTCAGGCATTGGACGAAGCTCTGCAGATCGATTTCAGTGACGAGAGCTTGGAGTCTCGCAGCGCCCCTACGCCCGATGTCCCGGAGCGAAAAGTGTCTGAGCCGCCTAAACAGCCGATCAAGCAGAGCAGAGATGACGCAGCCCGCAATACCGGTGGCACGCCGCGCCCCACGGCCTCCCCCGCGGCGGCACCACGCCCTGCCGAGGCACCGAGGAACCCGAACCTTGCGGCCGCCAATGACGGCAGCCGGGCAAGCTCCGCCAGCATCCTTAAAGCGCTGGACGCCGGGTCCCAGAGCCATGCCGTGCGCAATGCCACGATCTTCTCGCTCTTCTGGATCATCGGCGGCGTCGGCCTCGCCTTCCTTCTCTATGGCGAGCAGATCCGAAACATCCGTTCCCTTGCCGATCTGGCCGCCCTCCCCGGCGTTATCGCCTGCATCGTCGGCATTATCGTCCCGGTTCTCCTTTTCTACGCCTTCGGCATGATGATCTCGCGTGCGCATGACATGCGCAACGCCGCCCGCTCCATGGCGGAGGTCGCTCTGCGCCTCGTCGAGCCGGAAACCGTCGCGTCCGAACGCATTATGACCGTCGGTCAGGCCGTGCGTCGCGAAGTCTCCGCGATGAATGAAGGCATCGAGCGCACCATTGCGCGCGCCACCGAGCTCGAAACCCTTGTCCACACCGAAGTCAACGCTCTGGAGCGCAGCTACGCCGACAATGAATTGCGCGTGCGCGGCCTGGTCCACGAACTGGGTGCCGAACGCGATGCCATCGTCAATCACGCCGAACGCATCCGTTCGTCGATCTCCGGTGTGCATGATCAGATCAAGGAAGACCTGTCGCTCGCGACCGAGGAGATCGCCGTGCGCCTCTCCACTTCGGGCGAAGCCTTCGCATCGATGATCGATACGCGCGCTGCCGCCTTGATGGAGAAGTCGGATTCGGCCGTCCAGGCCCTTGGCACCCTGCTATCCGCCAAGACCGACAGCCTTCTGCAAAATCTGAACGCTTCGGGCCTCGCTCTCAGCCATGAATTCGATAGCCGCCTGGAATCCCTGTCATCGACGCTTGCCGAACGCGGCAACGCGCTGCTCGGCCAGTTCGAAACGCGTGCCTCGACGCTCGATGCAAACACGGAAAAACTGAACTCGGCGCTCAATGAACGTGCACGCCAGCTCAACGAAACGCTGGTGGCTCGCACGAGGGAGATCAGCGAAAGCCTCAGCGGCGGCGAACGGTCCATTACCGGCACGCTGGACAATGTGCTGTCCCGCCTCAACACGGCACTCGACGAAAAAGGCGCGAGCTTCCGTCAAAGCCTGCAATCGACAGCCGATGATACCATCATGGATATCGATCTGCGCTCAGGCTTTTTCGAGGAACGCTTCCAGTCGACGATTGCGCAGCTTTCGACGACCTTCGATGAACGCGTGTCGGAATTCACCTCGGCCTTCGACAAGCGTGCCGGCACGCTGGATACCAAGCTTTCGGAAAGCCTTGCCCGCATCAATCAGTCGCTCGGCAGCAATTCGGATGCGCTGGAAGGGATACTGACCTCCAGCATCGAGCGCTTGGGCTCGCACCTCACCGACCAGTCTTTCGCGCTGGCAACCACCCTTGCCACAAGCCAGGAAGTGCTGGAAAGCGCAATCGGCTCCAGGGCAAATGAGATCACCGCCGCGCTTCAAAACGCCACGACGGGTATTTCCTCCGCCCTCACCTCCGGCACGAGCGACCTCAATAACACGCTTGCCTCGCATGCCGGCGCCTTCACATCGGCTGTGCAGGGCGTCACGCGGGATGTCTCGGCCGCTCTGCAAAGCGGCACCGAGGAGCTCACCTCTGCTTTCACCGGGCGCGCCAACGACATCAACAACACCCTTTCGGCCCACACGAGCGAGATTACCCAGGCATTGGGTTCCGCCCATGAGCGCATCGACGCCGTCATGGCCGCCCGCAGCAACGCGCTGTTCGGCGCACTGAGTGATAATCAGTCCCGCTTCGAACAAACGCTTGCCGAACGCTCCGAGGCGATTACCAGTGCGGTCACCGGCTCGCATGAACATCTGACCGCCGCCCTCGACGAGCGCACCTCGATGCTGGCAATCTCGCTTGCGGAAAGCCAGCTTCGCCTTGAAAACACCCTGGCCAGCCGTACCGATACCATCGCCAGCACGATTGCCGACACACATGGCAAGCTCGCCGATACGCTTGACGACAAGACGATGGCGCTCGCCATCGCGCTTTCCGAGAGCCAGTCCAGGCTGGAAGACACCGTTTCCGGCCACGCGGAATATGTTGCCGGCACGCTGGATGCCAAGACGAGAGAACTTGCCCGCGCGCTTGCCGAGGGCCAGGCCCGCCTCGAAAGCACTGTTTCAGGCCACGCCGAAAGCGTCACCAATGCGCTCGACGACAGGACCATGGCGCTCGCCATTGCCCTCTCCGAAAGCCAGGCGCGCCTGGAAGAAACGGTTTCCGGTCATGCGGAACGTGTCGCCGATACGCTCGAAGGCAAGACCAATGCTCTTGCATCGGCTTTGACCAGCGGCCAAGCCCACCTCGAAGAGACCCTTGCCAACCGCGCCGAGGCGATCGTCAAGGCATTTGCAGGCAACCATAATGCCTTGGCTGACGCATTGGACGACAGAACGATGGCACTCGCCATCGCTCTCTCCGAAAGCCAGGCGCGCCTGGAAAGCACGATTGCCGGGCACACGGAAAGCGTCGCCAGCACCTTGGACGACAAGACGATGGCATTGGCCGTCGCCCTCTCCGAAAGTCAGGCCCGTCTGGAGAACGCAGTCTCCGGACATGCGGAAAGCGTTTCGAGCACCCTCGACGACAAGACGATGGCGCTCGCCATTGCGCTGTCGGAAGCCCAGGCTCGCCTCGAGGATACAGTGTCCGGCCATGCCGACCGCGTTGCCGATACGCTCGAAGGCAAGACGAGAGCCCTCTCCGATGCGCTGACCTCGGGCCAGTCGCGCCTGGAAGCGACGCTTGCCAATCGCGCGGAAGCGATCACCAACGCGTTTACCGGCAACTATGCCACGCTTTCGGACGCTTTGGACGAGAAGGCAATGGCGCTCGCCATTTCGCTTTCCGACACCCAATCCCGCCTCGAAGACGCGGTATCACATCGATTGGATACCCTCTCCGAGACCGTGGCCGGCACTCACGACAGGATCGTCAATAGCCTGGATGACCGGACGATGTCGCTGGCGGCTGCCCTTTCGGAAGGCCATGCGAAGCTCGAAGAAACCCTGGCAAGCAGCGCCAAGACCATCGCTCATACCGTCACCAGCGGCCACGAGGCACTGACCAATACGCTCGACGACAAGAGCATGGCTTTCGCAATCTCGCTCGCAGAAAACCAGAATCGCTTCGAAAGCGCCCTGGAAGAACGTGCCAACGCTCTGCTTGACAGCGTCTCCGGCGCTGAAGCCCGGGTTGCGGGTGCTTTCGGCGACAAGGCGGATGCCATCCGCGCCGCCTACAGCGAAAACCAGGATCGCCTTGACCGCTCTCTGACCACCCATGCGGATGCTCTTTCCGAAATGCTCGGCAGCAACAGCGATCGTGTCGAAACCATTCTCGGCTCCACGACCCGTCATCTCGAAAATACGCTCGGCGCCGGCCTGTCGCAGATGGATCAGAACCTGGCTTCGGCTTACGAGCGCATGCGCTCCACGCTGGAAGACCGCAGCAATGCCATCACCCTCGCCCTGCGCGACGCCCATGCGCAGATCGACGAGACCTTGATGGAACAGACGACGGCTATCGGCACGTCGATTGCCACCAGTGCCAGCATGCTGGAAATGTCGCTCGAAGACCGTGAAGCCTCGCTGCGCCAGACCATCGACGCCAGCGCAAGGACATTGGAAGAGCGCCTGAACAGCGGCGCAGGCGATATTGCCGGCCGTATCCAGCAGGCCGCCGGCGACATCGAACGCTCCGCCGAGACCTTCTCGTCCAATCTCAATCAGTCGATCGACGGCATGACGACCCGCTTCGCCGAGACCGGTTCTCGTGTCGAGGCCAGCCTGTCGGCTCTTGAAAATCGCATCAATGAAGGCGTTACCGGTGTCGCCGCCCAGGTCGATGCCGCCGGCAACCGCCTCTCCGATACGCTGGCAAGCGGCGCGGCAAAGATCGACGACAGCGGCAGCCATGCCTCGGCCCGCATCGAAGAGCGCCTCTCGACCATGGATCGCGCCCTCAATCTCGGCCTCGAGGCCGTCAACCGCACGATCGAAGGCAAGGCCGCCAATCTTGCAACGACGCTGCGCACGGCCGTTGCCGATGCCGCGCAAGGCATGGACACGGAAGCGACACGCACCGCCGAGCTGCTTGCCAACACGGGACAGCAGTTCGCCGAAAACCTCGGCAGCCATAGCGATGCCTTCGCACGCGCCATGACCGAACGCTCCAACGACCTCGTCAACCGTGTCTCGGAAACGCAGAACCGGTTGGCAAGCCAGGCCGCGGCCGTCGCCCAGACCTTCTCGGAAGCCGGCAATGCGATCGTCAACAAGGTTGCCGAAGCCGAAGGCCTCGTCAGCAACCAGGTCAACACGATCTCGCAGGCGCTTTCTTCTGCAGAGCAGTCGCTGGAAGCCCGCGGCGCAGCCATCCGCAACACGCTGACCGATGGCAGCGAGCAGATCGCCTCTACCATGGCGCAGGTCGAACGCGCTCTTGACGAGCGTGGCGCAGCCATCCGCACATCCCTGGAAGAGCGCACCCGCGAGATCAACAGCACGCTTGCCGATGTCGACAAGGCGCTGGAAGCGCGCGGCTCGTCCATCCGCACCTCGCTCGACGAGCGTACCCGCGAGCTGAACTCCATGCTGGCCGGACGCTCCACCGAGCTCTCCCGCCTGATCGACGAAAAGGCTCGGCCGATCGTCGATCGCTATGCAGCAACGGGTCAGGAAGCGGCAGCCCTCATCTCTGCCGCGGCCCAGGAAAGCACGGAGCGCCTGCGCGCCGAAAATGCCGCCCTGATCAATGCGATCACGTCGCGCACCGAACATGCGGTCAATACGGTCAGCGCACTCGAGAACAACCTGCTCGCAAGCGTCAACGGCATCATCGCCCGCCTCGCCGAGAACAATTCCGCGATCGCCGGCCTGCTGACCAATGCCGCATCTGAATTCGCAAGCGTGGATGATCGTCTGACGGCGACCTCGACACGTTTCGCGGAATCCGCGACGAAGGCCGGCGAGATGGTTTCGGCGTCTAGCCGCCTCCTCGAAGGCAAGGTCGACAAGCTCTCGGAAATCACCGGCCAAACCTTGTCGCAGGTCGGCAACATCGTCGGCCGTTTCGACGATCACTCCAAGGTTCTGTCGCAGGCCTCGCAGCTTCTGGGCGCGGCCCAGTCGAACCTCGTATCGACGCTCGAGGAGCGTGAAACGGCGCTGCAGAACCTGGCCGTCGGCCTTGTTCAGCGCTCGGAAGAAATCGAGAACACCATGCGCGCCCTCGGCTCGATGGTGGAAACGGCCTTCGACAGGGCGGAACAGCGGTCGAACCAGGTGACCGGCAATCTCCGCCAGAGCGTCCAGTCTTCCTTCGGCGATATCGGTCGCGTTCTCTCCGATGCCGAGAAGCGCGCCGAGGATGCGGCGGAAAACATGCGTATCGCATTGCAGAAGGCCGGCGAGGAAGCGAACCAGGCTGTCGAAAACACATTCGCCAATGCCGAGCGCCGTTCCAGTGACCTCACCAATCGCCTGCGCGGTGGCCTCACCGCCTCGCTGTCCGAGGTCGAGCAGATGCTCGCCGACGCCGGCAAGACTTCGGATACGGCTGCCCAGCAGCTGCGGGAGACCCTGCGCGTTGCAGTCGATGATGCGATCGGCCGCTTCGCCGGTGCGACGGACGAGATCCGCCGCTCGGCCGGCGATATCCGCCGGGAGCTGGATCTTACCCGCAGCGAGTTGAAGCGCGGTGCCTTCGACCTTCCGGAAGAGGCAAAGGAAAGCGCCGCAGCCATGCGCCGAGCTGTTGCCGAACAGATCAAGGCCCTGCAGGATATCTCGCAGATCGTCGGCCGCTCCACGCAGCAGCTGGAAATTTCCGAACCGGCAGCCCGTGCCCTTGCGGATGCGCAGCCCACCCAGCGCCCGCGGCCCACCGCTCCCGACCCGGCTCCGGCACCCGTTGCAGCCGCTCCCCGGCCACAACAACCCGCCCCGCAGCAACCTGCCCCTCGGCAGACTGTGCAGCCACCGGCACCGCAGCCCCAGCAGCCTTCGATCGAATCTCTGGGTCTGCGCGGCTCTATCCCTGCAGAACGCCCGGCAGCTCAGCCGCAGCGTCCGGCAGAAACGCCAGCTCCGGCCCGTCAGGAAACGGCAGGCGGCGGCTGGATCAGCGACCTGCTGCGCGGCGCTTCGCGTGACGAAAATGCCGGTCTGCAGCCAGCCCGCCAGTCGGCGCCGAAAGCACCGGCGGAACAGGCGCCCGCGCCGGTCGCCCGCAACCCGCGCCATGTCGTGGAGTCGCTGAATTCGCTGTCAGTCGATATCGCCCGCGCAATCGATCACGACGCCTCCGTCGATCTGTGGCGCCGCTATCAGCGTGGCGAGCGGGATGTCTTCACCCGCCGTCTCTACACGCTGAAGGGCCAGCAGACTTTCGACGAGATCAAGCGCAAGTATGACCGCGAGCCGGAATTCCGCACCGCCGTCGATCGCTACATCGCCGACTTCGAAAAGCTGCTCGCCGACGTTGCCCGCACCGATCGCGACCGTACCGTCACGCAATCCTATCTCACCTCGGATACCGGCAAGGTCTACACCATGCTGGCACATGCGGCGGGCCGACTGAACTGAAATTGAGAAAAGACGAAATGCTGAAAACCCCGGCCAAATGCCGGGTTTTTCATTTTGGCGTTCCGCGCATCAGACAGCATGAAAATGAACAGTCCCGAATGTCGTCCCTGGCTCGTTTGGCGATGATCGCATCCAAACTATCGGGCTTCTCGCACTTTCGAGATCAGGCCGCTCGTAATGCCGACAAGCAGAAAATTGTTGTTGATACGAACCCAGTGGTAGCCACTCGGAGGTGTGGATAACTGGTAGGCGCGATAGTCGATCTCAGCCGCCCGTCGCCGATCGGAAGGTGACAAGCGGCGCCCCTTCACCCAACCGCCCTTGCGGACGATCACCCTCTTCTTCACCGCTTCCTTCGGAACGACAACTTGCTTGGCAGCGGGCACTGGCTTGACTTGCGCTGCCGCAGCCAGCGGCGTCGCCAAGGCGGACGCCGCCAGAAGGACGGCGAAAATTTTTCTCATTGGTTGTTTCCTCATTTCAGAATCTGCACGCGAACTTATCGTGACAGACATGAAACGCATCTGACAGTCGAATTACAATTCCGTAATGGAGAGGACGGTGGGCAGGCTTTACGGGGCACTGTTCCAGATCATCGACATCTCACAGTTCATCGTAGTTGAACCAATCGAAATCCGCTGTCTTTGCCCGGCCTGAGATATCGAAGGCAAACATGCCGACGAAAGCACCGGTGAACGAGCCATGCTCCCCGCGCCCGCCCTCATCCGAGATGACGCCGGCATCGAGTACTGGCCCGATCGCCTGCCATGCGCCCATGCCTTCGGCCTGCCAGAAGAACTGCAGGTCGTTGTCCCGCACTTCCATGGCAAGCTGTATGCGCCCATCCGGCACGGCGACACCGCCCTCGATCGGAAAGCTCAGACGGCCGTTCGGATAGTCTCCCGGGCACGTCATGATGGTGACGCAGCGGCCGAGCTTCTCATGCAAGGTCACGGCAATGGCATGCAGCTTGAAGCGATTGTAGTAATGCGTCAGGCCCGCAACCTGCTGATAGGTGTCCGGCTGGAAATCGACGACCGTTTCTGCGCGGAAACTGTGATGCTCCTGACGGCGGGCGACGAGCGCTTGCTCGAACCAGGAACCGATGCTCTCCCGGGCGAAAAGTCGCAAATGGCCGGGGCGATCCGTCATGCTGAAGATGCGTTCCGGCTGCGGCGTGCGCAGCCATTGGAAATCCATCGGTAATTCGTGCTCATCGAAATTATAGCCGCTGCGCCGTGGCTTTTCGATGCGCTGGGCACCATCCAGGCCCATCACCTCGACATCCGGAACGCTGGTGCCGTTTTCGAGGTAGAGCCAGCCATCCTCTTTCCACACGCATTTCTGCAGGCCGGTCTCGCGGCCAAGGGTGCAACGACGATGCGGCGGCAAAGGCCGTCCGCAAAGGTGCGTATGGTAAAACTGGCCGTCATGGGTCTCGACATATTGACCGTGACCGGCACGTTGCAATGCCGCTTCCGGATGATCCTTGGAGGTGATGAGGTGCTTGTTCGGATGCAGTTCATACGGCCCGGCGATGTCGCGGGATCGCGCCATCGTCACGGCGTGATCGTAACCAGTGCCGCCCTCGGCGGTGGTCAGATAGTACCAGCCGTTACGCTTGAAGAGATGCGGCCCCTCGACCAACCCCAGTTCCGTGCCGGCAAAGATGTTCCTGATGGGTCCTTTCAACGATTTCGTCGCCGAATCCCATTCCTGTAGCAGGATACCGTCGAAAGCCGGCGTCTTTGGCGATCCGCCATAGCTCTCGGTGCGGTGGTTCCATTGCATGTTGACGAACCATTTGCGCCCGTCCTCGTCGTGGAACAGCGAGGGATCGAAGCCCGAGGAGTTCACATAAGCCGGGTCGGACCATTCGCCTTCGATGGTCGGCGAGGTCACGATGTAATTATGGGCGTCCTTGAAGTTGCCATCATAACGCTTGACGTCGGTATAGACGAGCCAGAACAGCCCGTCCGCATAGGAGAGGCAAGGCGCCCAAATCCCGCAGCTATCGGGCTCGCCGCGCATATCGAGCTGGGACGCGCGCTCCAGCGGCCGCCTGACGAGCGTCCAGTTCACCAGATCGCGTGAATGATGGATCTGCACGCCCGGATACCATTCGAAGGTCGAAGTGGCGATATAGTAGTCCTCGCCGACGCGGCAGATGGACGGGTCGGGATTGAATCCCGGCAGGATCGGATTGCGGATCATGAAACTCCCTCCTCCAGAGGCGACGATGAGCGCCAGCATAAGCCAAAACGCCCGGAATCAGATCCCGGGCGTTTTGTGATGATCAGTCCCGCTCGGCCGACTTGGCCCAGAGAGTGATGTCGGCCTCCTTGGCATAGACATCGATCTGCTTCAGCTCTTCGGCGGTGAATTCGAGATTGTCGAGCGCCTTGACGCAATCGACGATCTGCGACGAACGGCTGGCGCCGATCAGGGCCGAGGTGATGCGGCCGCCGCGCAGCACCCACGCGATCGCCATCTGCGCCAGCGTCTGGCCGCGCTTTTCGGCAATCTCGTTGAGCTTTCTGATATTGTCGATGATCGACGGGCGGATGAAGTCGCGCTTCAGGAAGTGATTCTGCGCCGCGCGGCTGTCTTCCGGAATGCCGCCAAGGTATTTGGTCGAGAGCATGCCCTGAGCCAACGGCGAGAAGACGATAGAGCCAATGCCGAGATCTTCGAGCGTATCCACC
>JBCNPI010000163.1:0-13114 GCA_039593415.1 Rhizobium sp.
GGCCTGATCGAAGGCGCCCATGAAGGTGTCGGCATCGGCGACCGCTTCCTCGGCCATGTCGAGCGCACCCGCGTGCTGCTGCATCTGGTTTCCGCCCAGGAAGAAAAGGTGGGCAAGGCCTACAAGACCGTGAAGCACGAGCTTGAGGCCTACGGCAACAGCATTCCCGACAAGCCTGAAATCGTCGCCCTCTCGCAAATCGACGTGGTGGACGAAGAAACGTTGAAGAAGAAGACGCGCGAACTGGCGCGGGCCTGCGGCAAGACGCCGTTCCAGATTTCCGCTGTCACCGGCCGCGGCATGACCGAGGTGCTGCGCGCACTGCGCGACGTCATCGTCGAGGCCAATGCCGGCGAGGCGGACAAGCCGGCAAAGACCCCCAAGGTACGGCATCGCGACGCGCAGGCCTCCGACGATGAAGGCACTGACGAGCGACTTGGTGAAGACGGGGATGATCGGGGATGACAGCCCGCAAGCCGCTCGACCGCTACCGCCGCATCGTCATCAAGATCGGCTCCGCTCTCCTGGTCGATCGCAAGACCGGCTTGAAGAAATCCTGGCTCGACGGCATGTGTGCCGATATCGCCGCGCTGAAGGCCAAGGGCATCGATGTTCTGGTCGTCTCCTCGGGCGCGATCGCGCTCGGCCGCTCCGTGCTCGATCTGCCTTCCGGCGCTCTGAAACTGGAAGAAAGCCAGGCAGCGGCCGCTGTGGGCCAGATTTCGCTGGCCCGCGCCTGGTCGGAAAGCCTCTCGCATGACGCTATCGTCGCCGGCCAGATCCTGCTGACGCTCGGCGATACCGAAGAGCGCCGCCGTTACCTCAACGCCCGCGCCACCATTAACCAGCTTCTGAAGATCGGCGCCGTGCCGATCATCAACGAGAACGATACGGTCGCGACCAGCGAAATCCGCTATGGCGACAATGACCGCCTCGCGGCCCGCGTCGCAACCATGACCGGCGCCGACCTGCTGGTGCTGCTGTCCGATATCGACGGGCTCTATACCGCCCCGCCGCATCTCGATCCGCAGGCGAAATTTCTGGATACCATCGTCGAAATTACTCCCGAGATCGAAGCCATGGCCGGCGGCGCCGCCTCGGAGCTCTCGCGCGGCGGTATGCGCACCAAGATCGATGCCGGCAAGATCGCAACCGGCGCCGGCTGCGCCATGATTATTGCGTCCGGCAAGACCGACCGGCCGCTGAAATCAATCGAGAGCGGCGCCCGTTCCTCCTGGTTCGCGCCATCGGGCACACCCGTCACCGCTCGCAAGACCTGGATTGCCGGACAGCTGCAGCCGGCTGGCGAGTTGCATGTCGATGAGGGCGCGGTGACCGCGCTTGGGGCCGGCAAAAGCCTGCTGCCCGCCGGTGTGCGCAACGTCGTCGGCCATTTCGGCCGCGGTGACACCGTTGCCGTCATCGGTCCCTCGGGCCGCGAAATCGCCCGCGGCCTTGCCGGCTACGATGCCGAAGAAGCCCGCCAGATCACCGGCCGTAAATCGGCAGAGATCGCGGCGATCCTCGGCTATGCCGGCCGCGCCGCCATGGTGCATCGCGACGACCTCGTCATGACCGCTTCGGTCAAGGCGAAGGCCGAGAAATCGAAGAAGGATGAAGCTCATGCTTGATACTGTCGCACAAAGCCCCGACATCGACGCGTTGATGAACGAAATCGGCCGCAAGGCCCGGGCTGCATCGCGACCATTGGCCTTTGTTTCGACTGAGAGCAAGAACAAGGCCTTGAATGCCATGGCGGATACCATTCTGGCCCGCAAGGATCATATCCTGGCCGAAAACGCCAAAGACCTGAAAGACGTCGAAGGTACGGATATGCTCGCCTCCTTCGTCGATCGCCTGACGCTGAACGACAAGCGTGTTGCCGAGATGGCCGACGGCATTCGCGCTATCGCCGCGCTCAATGATCCGGTCGGCGAAGTCATCGCCGCCTGGGATCGTCCGAACGGCCTGAAGATCGAGCGCGTCCGCACGCCGCTCGGCGTCATCGGCGTCATCTTCGAAAGCCGGCCGAACGTGACGGCCGATGCCGGCGCACTGTGCCTGAAGGCCGGCAATGCCGTGATCCTGCGCGGCGGCAGTGATTCGCGCCGCTCCTCGCAGGCGATCCATGAGTGCCTGGTCGAAGGATTGAAGGCTGCCGGCCTGCCAGAACATGCCATCCAGCTCGTGCCCGTCAGCGATCGCGCCGCCGTCGGCGCCATGCTGCGCGGCCTCGAAGGCAATATCGACGTCATCGTGCCGCGCGGCGGCAAGAGCCTGGTCGGGCGCGTCCAGACCGAGGCACGCGTGCCGGTCTTTGCCCATCTGGAGGGCCTTTGCCACATCTACATTGATGCCTCGGCCGATCTGGAGATGGCGAAATCCATCGTCGTCAACGCCAAAATGCGCCGCACCGGCATCTGTGGCGCCGCCGAAACGCTGCTGGTGGACAAGAAAGTTTCCTCCACCCATCTAAAGCCGCTGCTTGACGACCTTACCGCGGCGGGCTGCGAAATCCGTGGCTCGGCCGATGTGCTACAGCTCGTTCCCGGCCTCAAAGCGGCAACAGAAGAGGATTGGACGACGGAATATCTGGCGCCGATCATCTCGGTCGCGCTGGTCGACGGCATTTCCGGCGCAATCGCCCATATCGGCAAATATTCGTCGAACCATACCGAAGCCGTCATTGCCGAAGATCCTGCAGTCGTTGAGCGCTTCTTCACCGAGATCGATTCGGCGATCCTGCTGCACAATGCCTCGACGCAGTTTGCCGATGGCGGCGAATTCGGCATGGGCGCGGAGATCGGCATCGCCACCGGCAAGATGCATGCGCGCGGGCCTGTCGGCGTCGAGCAGCTCACCTCCTTCAAATATCGCGTTCGCGGCACCGGACAGATACGGCCCTGACGTGCTGAAAGAAGAGGTCGATCAACGCTATCTGCGCATGCCCCATGCCGAGCGCGGCATGGTGGTTGGTCTTTTCGGCGGCTCCTTCAACCCGCCACATCGTGGCCATGCGCTGGTCGCCGAGATCGCTCTTCGCCGCCTCGGCCTCGACCAGCTCTGGTGGATGGTGACACCAGGTAATCCGCTGAAGAGCCGCAATCATCTGGCGCCGCTTGCCGAACGCATCGCGCTCAGCGAGCAGCTTCTCCACGATCCGCGCATCAAAGTGACGGCATTTGAGCAGACGCTGGGCATGAGCTACACCGCCAATACGCTGGCGCATGTGAAATCGCGTAACCGCCAGGTCCACTTCATCTGGATCATGGGCGCGGACAGCCTGAACACGTTCCATCGCTGGCAGAAATGGGAAGAGATTGCCCGCACCTTCCCGATCGCGGTCATAGATCGCCCGGGATCGACGCTATCCTATCTCTCGGCCAAGATGGCAAAGACCTTCCACTACGGGCGCGTCGATGAAGACGATGCCCGGGTGCTCTGGAAGAAGCGCGCTCCGGCATGGACCTTCATTCATGGACCACGCTCGGCACTCAGCTCGACCGCCTTGCGCGCCGCGCAATAATTCTGCCGATTTTTAGGGAAATCCGGAAAATAAAAAGCCCGACGCGGGAGGAGGATGCGTCGGGCTTTTAAACCTGATCAGCAACTGGGAGGAGGAGAGTTGCTGATCCATATCGAACGGCATTGGGAGGAGGAGATCGCCGTTTCGATGATTATGTTTTATCAGATTTTGCCGATTGATAAATGGCGGATTACGCAATGCAGCAATGCATTGATCGCATAGCTTTGGAAATTGACTGCCCAAAAAACGCTTCTTTCTCAAAATTGAGCGCTGCATAAATCCGGCCGGTGAGATCTTAGCATGGGCGAGATGGTCCAAGAACCCACGGTTCGTAACGTTGTGTCTCGTTTCGTGAGCAAACGCTAATTCGCTGAGCGAATCCAGTCATGCAATTTTGCAATGCCTAGATAGCGTCATTGCAGCGCGAGATGGAAAATCCATAAAATTCGTAGGCTTACAGGACAATATCACGATATGTTTTTGCAAATACATCCCTAGCCAAGCTTCTTCCATCGTTATATCTGTCGAAATATGTCGACTTCTTTCAGGAGAAATAGGATGGCCACCAGCCGACGCCAATGGATCAAGCTTGCAACCGCCGCCGTGTCAGCCGCGTGGCTCGGCCTTTCGGTTATTCCGACGTCGGTACTTGCCGCCGACAAGATCGTCGTCTTTGCCGCCGCCAGCATGAAGAACGCGCTCGACAACGCCGACGCCGCTTTTACCAAGGAAACCGGCAAGGAAGTTACCGTTTCCTATGCGGCAAGCGGCCCGCTCGCCAAGCAGCTGGAGAACGGCGCGCCGGCCGATGTCTTCATCTCCGCCGACACCAACTGGATGGATTACGTCGCCCAGAAAAAGCTGATCAAGGACGACAGCCGCGTCAATCTTCTCGGCAACAAGCTCGTTCTGGTGGCCGCCAAGGACAAGGCAAAACCCGTCGAAATCAAGCAAGGCTTCGATCTCGCCACCTTGCTGGGTGACGGCCGTTTGGCGATCGGCCAGCCGGAATCGGTGCCGGCGGGCAAATACGGCAGGACGGCGTTGGAAAAACTCGGCGTCTGGTCGTCGGTCGAAAAGAAGGTCGCCGGCGCCGAAAGCGTTCGTGCCGCCCTTGCGCTCGTTTCACGCGGCGAGGCCCCGTATGGCATCGTCTACCAGACCGACGTCTCCGCCGATCTGGGCGTTGCTGTCGTCGGCACCTTCCCGGCAGACAGCCACCCGCCGATCGTCTATCCCTTCGCCATCACCAGCAGCAGCAAGAATCCGGACGTGCAAGCCTATTTCGACTATCTGAAATCGGCTAAGGCTGTCCCCTTCTTCGAGCATGAAGGCTTCACCGTCCTCAAGCGATAGCGATCATCGCAAGGCATCCGGATAGGGAAGACAGGGCGGAAGACAAGGCCCCCGTCGGCTCATGGCGAACCCGGATTGCTTCCCGGAATTGTTCAGAGGGGCAGGATTTGGATATATTGGGTTTGAGCAGTGACGAATGGACAGCGATAGAGCTGAGCCTGCGCGTTTCAATCGTCGCCATGCTGGTGAGCCTGCCCTTCGGCATCCTCGCGGCACTTCTACTTGCGCGCGGACGGTTCTGGGGAAAGTCGATCCTCAACGGCCTCATTCACCTGCCGCTGATCCTGCCACCTGTCGTCACCGGTTTCATCCTGCTCGTTCTTTTCGGCCGCAAGGGGCCGATCGGCGCGTTGCTCGAGCAATATCTCGGTCTCGTCCTCTCCTTCCGCTGGACGGGGGCGGCACTTGCCTGCGGTGTCATGGGCTTTCCGCTGATGGTGAGAAGCATCCGCCTGTCGGTCGAAGCCGTCGACCGCAAGGTTGAAGAAGCCGCCGGCACACTTGGCGCCAGTCCCATCTGGACCTTCGGGACCGTGACCCTGCCGCTGATCCTGCCCGGCATCATCGCCGGCATGATCCTCTCCTTTGCCAAGGCGATGGGGGAATTCGGTGCCACCATCACCTTTGTCTCCAATATACCCGGTGAGACCCAGACCCTGTCGTCGGCGATCTACACCTTCACCCAGGTCCCGGGCGGCGATGCCGGCGCCATGCGGCTCACCATCTTTGCCATCATCATTTCTATGGCGGCGCTGCTCGCCTCAGAATTCCTCGCCTATCTCGCCGGCCGCAGGGTGGATTTCGAATGACGCTTTCGGTCGATGTCCGCCACCACCTCGGCACTTTTTCGCTGGAGGCCGCATTCACCTCCGACGGCGGCGTAACCGCCCTATTCGGCCGCTCCGGCTCCGGCAAGACGTCGATCATCCGCATCATTGCCGGCCTCATCCGGCCCGATCACGGCCGCGTCTGCCTCGACGGCACGGTGCTTGCCGATACGACCAAGCAGATCTTCGTGCCGCGCCATCGCCGCCGCTTCGGCTACGTCTTCCAGGAGGCGCGGCTGTTCCCGCACCTCTCCGTGCGGCAGAACCTAAATTACGGTCGCTGGTTCGCCCCAAGAAAAGAGCGCAGCGAAAGCTTTGACGGCGTCGTCGATCTTCTCGGCATTGCCGCACTGCTCGATCGCCGGCCGGCAAAACTTTCCGGCGGCGAAAAACAGCGCGTCGCGATCGGTCGCGCATTGCTTTCCTCTCCGCGGCTGCTGCTGATGGATGAGCCGCTTGCTGCACTCGACGAAGCCCGCAAAGCGGAAATCCTTCCTTATCTCCAGCGTCTGCGCGACGAGACGAAGATACCGATCATCTACGTCAGCCACTCGATCGCCGAAGTGGCGCAGCTGGCCAATCGCGTCGTCGTCATGCGCGACGGCAAGGTCGAGACGATCGGTGCCGCCGTCGATATCTTCAGCCAGCTCTCCGGCCCGCTGGCAGCCGACCGCCGCGAAGCCGGCGTGCTACTGGAAGGCCGTGTCGAATCGATGGACGACAGGCATCGTCTGACCGTCGTCGCCCTGAAAACGGCAAAACTCGTCGTGCCGGGTCTGGCGGCCGTTGTCGGCAAGACCGTGCGCGTCCATATTCCCGCCCGCGACGTCATGCTGGCGACGACGCGACCGGAAGGCCTTAGCGCCTTGAATATCCTCGATGGCGAAGTGCGCAAAATCGGCACGGCCGCCGACGGAACGGCTGAGGTCAAGGTCGATTGCGGCGGCGATATCGTGACAGCCCGCATCACGCAATTTTCGGCCGAACGGCTGGGCTTGCGCATCGGCCTGCCGATCCATGCGGTCATCAAGACGGTAGCCCTCGAACACTAAAGATCGATCAAGATTTACCGGCTGAGCTGCGATTGGCTTCGAGCCAGTTCAGATCCTCGGCGATCGCCACGCGCAGGGTCGCTTCCATGCCACGGAACCGTCGCAGCAGCTCTTCACCGAAAGCGGTGAGCGCCGCTCCGCCGCCCTTCTGGCCGCCACGCTGCGATTCCACCACGGGTTCGCGGAACATGTGGTTCAATTCGCTGATCAACAGCCAGGCCCGACGATAGGACATGCCCATCGCGCGGCCCGCAGCCGAAATCGAGCCGGTCGCCTGAATATGCTCCAGAAGCTCCATCTTGCCGCGTCCGAGCCGGTCCTGCCCCGAAAAGCTGATGCGGAGGATAGGCTTCAACGGTGGCTGGGGAGCATCTGTCATGGCGTCTGTGCGTTTGATATCTGCACAATGTATACGCGGCCTCCGCCCAGCTGTACATGCCAACGCAAAATGGAAAAGCGGCTCGGCTGGCCTATCTGATCTTCAAGTTAGCACGCTTTCTCGTGCCGGGAACGGACCGCACGAGAGATTGGACATATTAAGGATTGGAGACGCGATGCCGGCTTATATCATTTCCGATGTCACCGTCAGGGATGCGCAAGCTTTCCAGACCTACCGAACCCGCGCAGCCGCCTCCATCGCCCACTATGGCGGGCACTATCTTGTCCGCGGCGGCCCGGTAGAAAAGCTGGAGGGGGATTGGTCGCCGCGAGCGATCGTGATCGTGGAGTTTCCGGACCTGGAACGAGCGAGAGCCTGGTATGGCTCACCGGAATATGCACACGCTCTCGAAGTCCGCGATCAGGCCCTCAGCCGCGATCTCATCCTGGTCGACGGAGTAGGCGC
Source organism: Rhizobium sp. (assembly GCA_039593415.1). Taxonomy (GTDB): domain Bacteria; phylum Pseudomonadota; class Alphaproteobacteria; order Rhizobiales; family Rhizobiaceae; genus Rhizobium. Next base: position 7,606 of record JBCNPI010000163.1, read on the forward strand.
AGAAGCCTGACTTCGATCACTGACACGAATATTCGCCCATATCTGGTGCGAAAGCGCCCTATTCGGACACAAATCCTTGTCTTCAACGCCGGAAGATAGCCGTCAGCGTCTTGAAACCTTAATGCTTTGATGCCTATCTTTGTCATGTGATCGACTCAGATCATTGATGTGCATGTTCTGTTTTTCAAGGAAGGAAGAGCACTGACAACAGTACACGCCAAGGGAAGAACGCCTGTCGTTATCCCGAAGAGCCCGGAACGTGGCGTCGATGCCGCTGCCCGCGCCCTGCAAGCCGTCCTCGCAAGCCTCGAGGACTCCAAGGCCGAAAATATCGTCACCATCGACATTGCTGGCAAGTCCGCGCTGGGAGACTACATGGTCGTCGTCTCCGGCCGATCGAACCGCCATGTCCTGGCGATTGCCGACCATCTCATGACCGATCTCAAGGACGAGGGCTTCGGCAATGCCCGCGTCGAGGGTCTCGACGGCGGCGACTGGGTGTTGATCGACACCGGCGACATCATCGTTCATGTCTTCAGACCCGAGATCCGTGAGTTCTACAACATCGAAAAGATGTGGGCAGCACCCGATCTCGACGAAGGCACGCTGCACTAACCTCGCCAGGAACCCTTTCGCGGCCACGGTTCGCAGCTTTTTTGGTCGCCGGAGATGAGCCTGCGGCAAAGAGTTTCGTTTTGTGCCGCCATGACGGCGGATATGCGTGGGAGCGGGAATGCGGATAGGTCTTTTTGCGGTGGGACGGCTGAAAGCCGGCCCGGAAAAGGATCTTGCGGCTCGCTATCTCGACCGTTTCGCCAAAGCCGGGCCGGCTATCGGCCTGGAAATGGCGCGCATGACCGAGGTTGCTGAAAGCCGCGCCTCCAATAGCGAGACCCGCAAGCGCGAAGAAGCAGGCCTCTTGCAAAAGGCGCATCCGGAAGGCGGTGTGCTTATCCTTCTCGATGAGCGTGGCAAGGCGCTCGACAGCGAAGCCTTCGCCGCCATGCTCGGGACATACCGCGATCAGGGCAAGCGCGACCTCACGATCGCGATCGGCGGCGCCGACGGCCTGGACCCCTCTCTTTACGAGAAGGCCGACATGACCATATGCCTCGGCAAATTGACCTGGCCGCACCAGCTTGTACGCATCTTGATCGCCGAACAGCTCTACCGTGCCGTGACCATCCTCTCCGGCCACCCCTACCATCGGGTGTGACTGTCTATCCGCTTCAAAAACAGTTTGGCTTTCGGTCCTTTTGCGTTAACGAAGCGCTCACACAGGCGTGTTTTGATTCCCGCCCTGAAAATGACGATGATTCCTGGCTGATCGCGGCAAATCAGCTTATTTTCGCGATCTGAGGAACCAGGCCGAACCGACTGGATGAGAAAAGCCCCGCCCATGCTCTCGCGTCTCATGCTGCCCGCTTTGGCGGCATCTCTCGGCGTGGGCGTTTATATGGCGGGGCCGTTCTCGCTGAAGGATGTGGCCGTCGCGCAGGAGACTGGCATCACTGCACCACAAGCGCCCGACGATCGCCCTGCGACGGCGGCAGCGCCGCCTGCGCAACAGGCACCCGATCCGGCGGCGGACCTTGCCCGCAAGCGCGATGAAACACGGACACAGCTGGAGACGCTGTCGAAGACGATCAGCCTCTCCTCCGACAAGACGAAGGAGCTGGAGGACAGCATTGCCTCGCTCGACAAGAGCACGACCGGCCTGCGTCAGGCGCTGATCGACAGCGCCGCCCGCCGCAAGGATTTGGATCGCAAGATTCAGCAGAGCGAGAAGACGCTGACCGACCTCGCCGTCAGGCAGGACAAGATTCGCGCATCGCTGCATGAGCGCCGCGCCCTTCTCGCAGAGGTTCTCGGCGCGCTGGAGCGCATGGGGCGCAATCCGCCGCCGGCGCTGCTGGTAACGCCGGACGATGCGCTTGCCTCGGTGCGCAGTGCCATCCTCCTCGGCGCGGTGGTGCCCGGAATGCGCAAGGAGACGGACAAGCTCATTGCCGATCTGACCGATCTCAGCAAGTTGCAGGCTGACACAGCCGCCGAAAAGGCCAGCTTCACCACCACCATGACCAACAGTCTGGAGGAGGAGCGGCGCATGGATCTGCTGATTGCGGAGAACGATAAGCACAGCAAGGAGAATGCCGCCCAGCTCGAGGCGGAACGCAAGCGTGCCGAGGAACTGGCAGGTCAGGCGACCAGCCTGGAAGGCCTGGTCGCCTCGCTGGAAAGCCAAATTGGCTCGGTGCGCGACGCCGCGGCGGCAGCCCGCGCGGAAGAGGCGCGCCGGGCGCAAATGACCGAACAGCAGCGCGAACAGGCCAAGTCCCTTGCCGAGAGTGGCGTGCCCGATAAAAACCGCATTACGCCCGCATATCCGTTCTCAGACCTGAAGAAAAAGTTGGAGCTGCCCGTGGCGGGCGATATCCTCCGCCAGTTCGGCGACGACGACGGCACCGGCCATACGGCGATGGGACTGACCATCGCGACAGGCGCGGATGCGCTCGTCACGGCTCCCGCCGACGGCACGGTCGTCTATGCCGGCGCGTTTCGCAGCTACGGACAGATGATCATCCTGGACACGGGCGACGGCTATCACATGGTGCTGTCGGGAATGGACGCGATCAAGACGCGCCCGGGCAGATTCGTCTTCGCTGGCGAGCCCCTTGCCACCATGGGCCAAAAAAGAGTCGCGAGCGCGACCGCATTGGCGCTGGAAACGGATCGGCCAACGCTTTACATTGAATTCCGAAAAGATGGAAAACCAGTCGATTCTCGGCCCTGGTGGACCTCCAAAGACACTGGAAAGGCACGCAATGATACGTAGGGCTTCTCTTGTTCTCGTCGGCGCATTGATGGGTGCGACCGCGATGGGCGTTATCTACTCGGCGGTAGCGCCGGCGGAAGCCGCTGGCACTTCCACCTACAAGGAGTTGTCGATTTTCGGCGATGTCTTTGAGCGCGTTCGCGCGCAGTATGTGACGCCGCCGCAGGAAGACAAGCTCATCGAAGCCGCCATCAATGGCATGCTTTCCTCGCTGGACCCGCATTCAAGCTACATGAATGCCAAGGATGCGGAAGACATGCGCACCCAGACAAAGGGTGAATTCGGCGGTCTCGGCATCGAAGTGACGATGGACAACGACCTCGTCAAGGTCATCACCCCGATCGACGATACGCCCGCCGCCAAGGCCGGCGTGCTGGCAGGCGACTACATCACCGCCATCGACGGCCAGTCCGTTCGCGGCCTGAAGCTGGAAGACGCCGTCGAGAAGATGCGCGGCCCGGTCAAGACGCCGATCAAGCTCACCTTGATGCGCAAGGGCGCCGACAAGCCGATCGAACTCACCATCGTCCGCGATGTCATCGCCGTTGCGGCCGTCAAGTCTCGCGAGGAAGGCGGCGATGTCGGCTATATCCGCATCATCTCCTTCACGGAAAAGACGACGCCGGACCTCGAGGCCGCGATCGCCAAGATCAAGAAGGATATCCCTGCCGACAAACTGAAGGGTTATGTCCTCGACCTGCGCCTCAACCCGGGCGGTCTGCTCGACCAGGCGATCAATGTCGCCGACGACGTGCTCGAGCGCGGCGAGATCGTTTCCACGCGCGGCCGCAATCCGGACGAAACCCGCCGCTTCAACGCCACCCCAGGCGATCTGACCGACGGCAAGCCGATCATCGTGCTCACCAACGGCGGTTCGGCTTCTGCTTCGGAAATCGTTGCCGGCGCCTTGCAGGATCTGCGTCGCGCCACCGTTCTCGGCACGCAGTCCTTCGGCAAGGGGTCTGTCCAGACGATCATCCCTCTGGGCGATGGCAATGGCGCGCTACGCCTGACGACGGCACTCTACTACACGCCCTCGGGCCGCTCGATCCAGGGCACCGGCATCACGCCTGACATCAAGGTCGACCAGCCGCTGCCCGACGATCTGAAGGGCAAGCTGACGTCAGAGGGCGAATCGAGCCTGCCGGGTCATATCAAAGGCCAGAGCGAAACCGACAAGGGCTCGGGCTCTTCGGCTTACGTGCCGCCGGATCCGAAGGACGATATCCAGCTCAACTACGCACTCGACCTGCTGCGTGGCGCAAAGACGGACCCGTCTTTCCCGCCGAACCCCGAAAAGGCAGTTTCCTCCAAGTAATGAGATGGCGCCGGGCTGGAAACAGACCCGGCGCCTTCATAAGAAGGAGCGGAATAGCGCGCATCATCCTGCTCGCCTCAGCCGAATGAATTCGGCCTTGTTCAAAAACAGTTCTGTTGATGCTTTGGCAGTTTAGGTACCGCCGACATTTTTCCGCTTCGCTGCGAGAGCCATGTTCGCGGCCAAAACAGTTTTCCGCTTGGGGTGGACAGAAATTTTGGGAACGGATTTACATGCACCCTTGGGACAGAAGCGCGACCCCGCCCGCCCGCGGCGTGCTATCCCCTTTGGGCGCATCCTCGGCGGGTTCTGTCTGATCGCGATCGCGGGCTTTTCTCTCTACTCGGCGCTTCTGCGCGATCACCTGCAAAAGACCCAGCCGATCGAGACTGCAAAGAAAGAAGATCCTGCGCCTCCGGCCGATACAAAGCCGGCACCAAACGGCCAGACCAGCCTGACACAGGTCGATCCGCAGTCCGGCGCCAATACCACGCGCGTCGTCACCGGCGATGGTTCAGTCGTCACCATGTTCAGCCCCGGCAACCGCGACGGCAGCGGCCCCGTATTGATCAATACCAGCCAGATAGGGCAGGATCCGCGGATGGCTGCGACACCGAACGACAGCTTGCTGGAGGATTCCCCTTTTGGCAAACTGCCGATTACGGGGCCGAGCGGCCTGAGGCCGATGGATCAATATGCCAGACCGTGGTCCGGCGCTCGCGGCACACGCGTCGCCATCGTCGTCAGCGGCCTCGGCCTCAGCCAGACCGGCACACAGCGCGCCATCGAGAAACTGCCGGAAGAGATCACGCTCGCCTTTGCCGTCAGCGGCAACAGCCTGCAACGCTGGATGCAGGAGGCAAGGCGCGGTGGTCATGAAATCCTCATCCAGGTGCCGTTCGAACCGTTCGACTATCCCAGCAACAATCCAGGCCCGGATACGCTGCTGACCTCGCTGTCATCGGCGAAGAACATCGAGAACCTGCACAAGGCGATGGGCAAGATCACCAATTATACCGGTGTGATGAACTATCTCGGCGGTCGGTTCCTCGCCAATCCCGGCGCCATGGAACCCGTACTGCGCGATATCGGAAAGCGAGGCCTGCTGTTCCTGGACGATGGCTCTTCGGCGCAATCCAAGTCCGGAACGCTTGCCAAGACGCTGGAAGTGCCGCATGCCTTCGCTGACGTGCAGCTCGACGGCGAGCTGCAGCAGGATGCGATCCTCAGAAAGCTTGATGAGCTGGAGCGCATTGCCCGCCGCAACGGTTCGGCGATCGGCGTTGCCTCCGCTTTCGACGAGAGCGTCGATGCCATCGGTAAATGGAGCGAGGAAGCCGCCATGCGCGGCATCG
>JBCNPI010000164.1:0-13036 GCA_039593415.1 Rhizobium sp.
GGCGGCGAAGATCAGGCGGGCGATGAGAATGGCGGCAGCCGGCCACAGCGATTGAGCGATTTCCACGATATTCCCTCCAGGTTGAAGCTGTTGGTGCCTCAAGGACGGCCAAGAGAAGGTGAAGCCGACAAGGAGAATAGAAATTATTTGCCGGTGCAGCACGAAACAAGTGGCGGAAAGCGAGGTCGAGCAGCATTGCCGAATAGCGCTTCCTATCGTGCATCGCATCCTGTCGCATGCACGGCTTTTATACGTTTCCCGTTGCGAACTGTGCCCGTCTTGCCAAGGCCGAGATGGACCGGTCGCCGAGCAGCCTGCGCTTTCGAAGCGTATTCTTGACGGTCACGAATTGGGGAATGAGGCGCCGCGTACCCAATACCCTTCGCGGCTCGGCGCAAACTATCCGCCCAATCATGAAAATCCCGTTACCAAAACTTGCTGCGAGCAGAGCTACCTCATATATGGTCGACAACACGGCTTGAGGGTGAGCGGGAGAGAATGGATTTCTTTGCCATTCCGTCAAAATCACTTCACAATCAATCCGTAATGGATTTGCACGCAGAGGAATGATTTCATGGAAGAACCCTGGACGACCAATCGCGGGCCGATCGTTGCAACCGAGCTCGATGTCAGGAAGGCGGCTGCGATCAACACGCTCCTGCTTCGCCCAATCGAAGTCCTGCCCGTCAAAGCCGGCGATCCGATCCGTCCTTTTGCACTGGGTCTCTGGAATGAAATCCGCCCTCTCCTGAAACCCGATATGCCTGTCATGTCGCTCCGCCGCGCCACCAGCGCGTTTCTCCATTCCAAACGCTATTATTATGCCTGCGCCCAGCCCGACTCGATGCGCCACGACCTTGCCGGCAACCCGGTAGAGCCGCTTTCCGCTGCGGACAGGCAGGCGGCGCAGCAGCGCTTGAGCGCACTGCGACAGGCGCAGACCCAGGCAACGGTTCAGCGGGAGGAGCCACCTCCGCCGCCGGCATTGAGCAAAGCAGAACTCATCCGAGCCTCCCTTCTTGGCAGACGGTCCGACCGCGCTGCCCGCTGATACGCCTTTGCCGACCCATCGGCCCTGCAACCATTGCGGGCCGACTTACGTAACGGCATGATCCAGGACAGTCTACCGCATGGGCCGGACGGAAACCGCTACGCGCTTTTCCCGAAAAATGCTCTGACGGGTGCGAACGGCATGGCGCGTGCGACGATCAGCCGCCGTACAGGATCGGACATGGTCGCTGCGCAGCTGTTTCGGCCTTCTTTCGGTATCAGCCATCGCAGGAACGAGATTCGAAATAGCCGACCGGGATCTTCAGATAGGAACGGCCGTTGCTCTCCGGCTCAGGCAGGTGGCCGCCGCGGATATTCACCTGCAAGGCGGCCAGCATGAGTTTCGGCAGCGGCAGCGTGGCGTCGCGTTCGTCCCGCACCTTCACAAAGTCGTCTTCCATCGGCAGTCCGGCGAAATGCCTGTTTGAAGCAATATGGGTCTCGACCGACGCCTCGCATAATGGCGCCCGTCCGTTCGGCCCATAGTCGTGGCCGACGAAGAGCCGGGTGTTGAAAGGAAGCTCCAGGATTCGGCGGATGCTTCGATAAAGCTCACGCGAACTTCCTCCCGGAAAATCGGCTCGACTGGAACCGCTGTCGGGCATCATCAGCGTGTCGTGGACGAAGGCGGCGTCTCCGGCGATATAAGTGATCGACGCCATGGTGTGGCCGGGCGAGAAGAAGACGGTGACCGCAAGGTTGCCGAGGTGGAAAATCTCTCCGTCCTTGAACAGGCGATCCCATTGAGACCCGTCGGTGCGGAAGTCATCGCCCAGATTGTAGATGCCCTTCCAAAGGTGCTGAACTTTCGTCACATGCTCGCCGATTGCCGTCGGCGCACCCAACCGCTCCTTGAGGTAAGGCGCGGCGGAAAAATGATCGGCATGGGGGTGCGTGTCCAATATCCAGACGACCTCGATACCGGCATGCTTGACATAGGCGACGATCTCGTCGGCGCGCGCCGTGTCGATCGCGCCTGCCAGCGGATCATATCCCAGGACCGGATCGACGATTGCGCCCTTCATCGTTTCCGGATCGTGGAAGACATATTGCCAGCTTCCCGTTGGCTTGTCCCAAAACGACCTTACGACAGGATTTGACATCGTTGACTCCCGACAATCATGAAGTGAATAATACGCATCGGACCTCTGCCCGATAGACCCCTAGCGCCTGCTCTTCATCCATCGAAAAGAACCGGAGCCTGTCCGGCAGCCCCGGTTGCCGACATAATGCGTGGGCTGGACGGATATGTTTGCGCGCCAGATGCCGGAACCCAGCCACAGAATATCCGCATCAGCACTTCCATAACAGTGGCGACGCGACTATCGGGAATCGAGCAGTAGACCTGCCGAGACTTACAACGTCTGCGACAGAGACCGTATCCCTCTCGATCAGCGAGAGGGATACGGTTTCAATTCGCACTATTTCAGATGCTTGCCTGCGCTCCATGCAGTCCGGCGTAGATGCCGCCTGCGGCCATCAGCTCATCGTGCCTGCCTTCTTCGACGATGCCATCCTGCGTCAGTACGAGAATCCTGTGGGCATGCCTGACGGTCGAAAGGCGATGGGCAATGACGACGGTGGTCCGGCCCTTTACCAGGCCTAGCAACGCCTGCTGTACGGCCCGTTCGCTCTCGTTGTCGAGCGCGCTGGTCGCTTCGTCGAAGATCAGCACCGGCGGATTCTTGAGAAAGGCACGCGCAATCGTCAGTCTCTGCTTCTGCCCGCCCGACAGCTTCACCCCGCGCTGACCGATGTCGGTCTGATAAGCTTGAGGCAGCCTCATGATGAAATCATGTGCGTTGGCCGCTTTTGCGGCCGCAACAATATCCTCGTCCTTCGCCTCGAGACGGCCGTAGCGCAGATTGTCGATTACGGTGCCGCTGAACAAATAGATATCCTGCTGCACCAGGCCGATATTGCGGCGCAGCGAGGCCAGGCTGATATTGCGGACATCCCGCCCGTCGATGGTCACACTCCCCGCCCCGACATCATAGAACCGCGGAATGAGGCTGCACAGCGTGCTCTTGCCGACTCCCGACGGGCCGACCAGCGCGACGAACTCGCCCGGCCTGAGGGCAAACGACACGTTTCTAAGCACCGGCTGCTCGCCCGTCTCGTAACCGAAGCTGACCGAGTGAAAGCCTATAGCCCCTTCGACCCGGCCAAGAGGCGAAGCGCCGGGACGATCGACGATGTCGGGCTCCTCTTCGAGGAGTTCCATCGCCCGGACGAAGCCGGTGTAGCCCTCTTGCCAGAGGCGAATGAAATTATCGAGCCGCCGCACCGGGTCGACGAGTATTCCGACGCAAAGCAGGAGGGTCAGCATGCCGGCGGCCGAAAGATCGGCGGTGATGATGCGGATCGCACCAAGCACGATGACCATGATGGTCACCAGTTGGGAGAACCCGTCCATGCCGACCCAGAGCAATGCCTCGCTGCGATAGCCTGATTTCCTGCTGTCGAGAAAGCGCTGGTTTTCCCGCTCGAAGCGGTGCAGTTCATCCCTTTCGTTGACAAAGGACTGTACGACACGGATGCCGCCCAACGCGTCTTCCACCCGTTCATTGATTCCACCGATCCGTTCCTTGCTGGTACGCAGCGCCGAATTCATCCGGCTGTTGAAATGCATCGCATAGACAACTGCAAAGGGGATCAGAAGCGCTATCGAGAGGGCAATGACCGGATCGATCAGGATAAGCACCATCATCGCGCCTCCGAATTTTAGGATGCTGATGGCCAGGTCTTCGGGGCCATGGTGGAATAGCTCGCCCAGCCAGAGGGAGTCGTTGCTGATGCGGCTCATGAGCTGACCGGTACGTTGCCGGTCGTAAAAGCTGAAGGACAGCTTCTGGCAATGTTCGAAGAGCTCCCGGCGAACCTGCGCTTCGATCCTCGCTCCCATGGCATGGCCCTGATAATCCACGAAGTAGGTGGCCAGAGCCTGCACGAGAAAGACGCCGAGCATGATGACGCCCAGGGACAGAATCTGCTGAAGCGCGTCCGGCGCCTTCGCCAGTTCAGGCAGCCGGTTGATGATATGGTTGGCGATCAGGGGCATGGCTACCGCCGTGGCGGCGACCAACACTGCGCACAATAAGTCCGCCATCAGCAGAGGCAGATGCGGCCGATAGTAGGAGATGAAGCGCCTCGCACGGGCGCGCGCCTTCAGGCGTTCCGACGCGTCGCTGCCTGCGCCGGCAGAAGAAAAAAAGCTTGAGAAGAAGCGTTTACGGCTTTTTGACGGGCGCCGCTCTCCATTGAGAGGATTGGAATCCATATGCGATCATGTCCTGTTTAAAACGGATGGCTTCGAGTTTGGACATGATCGTTTTCATCTCAATCTCCAGGCTGCGTGGGCAACAATGGGAATATGCAACGTTTACTTGCGCCTGACAATGCCCTGACCGCGTGCAGGTGCCGCACCGCAGCGGGACGGCAGTCCTGTGGCTCTCCACAGACCAATGCCTTCAGCCAGGATCGCCTTGCTTCTTTTTTGCAAGGGCAGGTCCGACCATGCGCAGCAGGCTTTTCAGCTCCGGCTCCCGAACGCGGACAGCCGCTTCATCGGGCGAAAGCCATTGAAGCTGGCGCAGGCCACGCTCGGGAAAACGCTCATCCAATCTGGCGACCTCGAGCAGGTGGACCTGAACGACCGACGGAACGATTTCACCGCTATCGAGTGTCTTGAGATAGGTATAATAGCCGAAGCTCTTCTTTCTGGCCTTTCCCTTGACGCCAGCCTCTTCCCAGGCCTCACGTTCAGCAACCTGATGCGGCAGCTTGCCATTAATCGGCCATCCCTTGGGAATGACCCAACGGCCGCTTTCGCGCGATGTGATCAGCAGGATCTCGACATTCTGCCGATCGGGCCGCCGCCTATAGCAGATCGCACCATATTGCTCGATCGACCGGCCGCTGAAGAGTTTTTCCGCTTCACCCGCCAGACGGCGGAGATAGGTCTTTTTAGTCATGCGCTGTCACGGCTGTCTGCGGGAACGGACTTGGCGTCCGGCTTTGCAAGAGTTCGCCGCGCTCTTCCAAAACGGGATAGGCGGCAGCGGCGACCAGATGGGAATTGATCTGCTTGAGATCGCGCAGCAGGTCGAGGTGGAGCGAGCTTGTCTCGGCCGTCTCGATCCCGCCCTGTCGTAAACGCTGGAAATGGGCTTCCGTTCCCTCCCGCTCGGCCTTGCGAAAGATGACCTTTTCCTCCGCCAGCATGCGCGCGGCACTCTCGTTCTGCGTCATGAACAGGGCTGCCGTCGTCTGCAGGTTCGACTGCAATCGGTCGAACAGCGTTGCCAGCTCGAGCTGCCCCTCCTTGGAGAACGAAAGCCCCCGGCGCAAGCGTTTTGCCAGATGCGGCAACAGATTCTGATCGAGCACGTCGCCGGCATGTTCCATGTTCATCGAGAACAGCAATATCTCGTTCAGACGCCGCCGGTCGGCTTCGCCCAGTTCGTCCGGATCGATCGATGTCAGATAGGTCTTGACCGCAGTGTTGAGGCTGTCGAGGATATTGTCCAGCGACCGCAGCCGCGTGAGTGCCTTTCGATCCGTGTCGGAAAGCGCCAATTTCGCGCCGGCAAGCATTTCCGATAAAACATCGACCAGCCTTAGCGCTTCCCGTGCCGCCGCACCGAGCGCGACCACGGGCGTCTCCTTGGCGGCGGGATCGAGATATCTTGGACGTGTCGGATCGGCCTCGTCGACCTTCTGCGGCAGCAATCTGGTCAAAAGATCGGCATAAGGCCGCAACAGCGGCATGAATATCACGGCGAGAACGACATTGAAGGCGCTATGGAAATTGGCGACGGCGCGGGCGCTGTCGCTGTCGACCAGCGCCGACAGGCGCGTGGCTGGCTCCAGAAGGCCGATCATCGCGATTACACCGGCAATGCGCGTCAGCATGTTGCCGATGGGCAGCCGTTTGACGGACAGGTCCGCGCCCGATTGCCCTTCGATCAATGGGTTTATCGCGGTTCCGAGATTGGCACCGAGAACCAGAGCAAAGGCCTGATCGAGATCGATAAGCCCCTTGCTCGCGAGCGATATGATGAGCAGCACGACGGCAACGCTGGAATGGGCAGCCCACGTCAAGATTGCAGCCAGAAGAATGCTCAGCACCGGCGTTGAGGCGATCGCATCCAGCACGTAGGCAAGCGCCCTTGATCCTTCATACTGCGTCATCAGGCCGAGGAGCTGATGCAGCGCCAAAAGCATGAAGCCAAGCCCGATCATGACGCGCCCGAGATCGTGCACGCGCGAATTCCCGGTGCGCCGGAACATCAGTACGCCGATCAGGATGAGCGCCGGCGAGGCGGCGGCGACATCGAAGGACAGCACCTGGACGATCAGCGTCGTGCCGACATTGGCACCTAGCATGACCGCAAGCGCCGGGACGAGGTCAACCAGGCCGCCGGCTGCAAAGCCGGACGCCATCAGGCCGGTTGCGGTACTGCTCTGCAGGATGGCGGTGACGCCAATGCCGGCAAAAAACGCCTTCGTGCGATTGCTGAGCGCCCGGCCGAGAAAGGAACGCAGATCGGGACCGAAGGCGCGCTGGATGCCGGTCTGGACCATGCGCGTGCCCCAGAGCAGAAGAGCGATGTGGCCGGCCAGCGCAACAAGGCCAAAAATGAGCACCATAGCGATTCTCCATATGCCTGCGCCGCTCAACGGGATGCCGGGGGACATCGCGCAAGTAGCTGGAATGTAATTAGCCGACTATGCTTCTTCCTTTTCTTGCCTTTTGCAAGGCCGAGCTGTCACAAAACTGTTACAATTCTATATTTCCATTTAAAATCAAAAAGATGCTAAAAAATGATTCTTGCCACCATTTACCAGGAATACCCATTTCGTCTGGAAAAGCAGGTCTGAAAACGACGATTTTCTGTCCGAAATGATATGCTGATGGGGCGTTGCTCGCCTTTTCGCTTTGATTCATGCGCGCCAGGCCAATATAGCACAAAAGCCCCATTTGCCGTCAAAGCGAGCCTATCGCCCAGGCTGGGAAGACAGGCCCGCGGGGAATTCGAGATGACGCACTTCATCTGCATCACATGTGGCACGCAGTTTCGCGAAAGCGATCGGCCGCCGCCAACCTGCCCGATCTGCGACGATGACCGTCAGTTCGTATCTCAATCGGGACAGGAATGGACCGAGATGGCGATCCTCGACCAAACGCATGCCGTTGTCTGGAATGAGGAAGCGGAAGGCATTCACAGCCTGCAGATCTCACCCAATTTCGGCATCGGCCAGCGCGCCTTTTTGATTGAAGGGCCGGATGGCAATATCCTCTGGGATTGCCTCAGCCTCGTCGACGAGGCCAGCAAAGCCCGGATCGCCGTCATGGGCGGCTTAAGAGCGATTGCCATCTCCCACCCGCATTTCTACGCGTCGATGGCCGAATGGAGCGTGGCTTTCGGCGACGTACCGATCCATGTCCATGCCGATGATGATCAATGGGTGCAGAGAATGGCTGCAGCCCTGCGTCCCTGGACAGGCGAGACGCTGCGGATCGGTCAGGCTACCATGATCCGTTGCGGCGGACATTTCGAAGGCAGTTCGGTGCTTCATTGTCCATGGCTAGAAGGCGGGCGCGGCGCCCTTCTCGTCGGCGACACCATGCAAGTGACCATGGACCGCAAGTTCGTCAGTTTTATGCGCAGCTACCCGAACCTCATTCCTCTCAATGCCAGAGCCGTGAAGACGATATCAGAGGCGGTTCGGCCCTACCGGTTCCAAACGATCCATGGCGCCTTCCCCGGCCGAACGATCGAGTGCGACGGCAACGGCGTGGTCGAACGCTCGGCGAAAAGATACGCCAGGGCGATCGCAGGTTAAGGCGTCGGGGCGTGACGGACGACATTCCCGGCGGCGGGTTCCCCAGTTGAGCCCGCAGGCAGGCAGACGCAATTTCCGCGCTGCGGCGAGGGCCATTATGATTAAAGACGCCTTAACGCTTCTGCGTCATATCTGAATGCATGTCTCTTCAAGACATTCGCGGCGCCATGACGGCATTTGTTTGAAATGACCCTGTCATTTGGCTCATTTCCGCGCGCTGGTCCTTTCAATCAGTGACACGCCGGATCATTTCAAAGGACCGATCCCGTGCAGGCCCGCTTTAATTTGATGACGAAGATCTTGGTGGTGGCATCGCTGGTGGTCATTGTCGCCCTTTGTGGCTTTTCAATTTATATCGACAGCCTTCAGCGCACTGCAACTCGCGACGCAGTCAAAGGAGAGATCGAATCCTCCGGCCTTCAGTCGTCCCAAAGCATTTCCAACTGGCTTGGCGCGCGTGTGATGCTGACCGAGCTTGCAGCCAATGCCGCTGCCAAAGGCGGAAATCCGGCGGCGATCGCCAGTGCTTTCGACAATCCCGTCCTGTTGCGGGAATTCATGTCGACCTATGTGGGTGACGAGCAGGGCGTCTTTACCAGCGTTCCCAATCAGCCGCTTCCGGCGGGCTACGATCCTCGCAAGCGTCCCTGGTACAAGGATGCCGTTCAGGCCGACAAGCTGGTGCTGACGGATCCCTACAATGATGCCTCGACGGGCAATCTCATCATCAGCGCCGCCATGCCGGTCAAACGCGATGGCAAGCTCTTCGGCGTCGCGGCAAGCGATTTTTCTCTCGGCTCGCTGGTATCCATGATCAAGTCGGTGACGATGGGCGGAAAGGGTTCGGCGTTCCTCGTGAAGAGCGACGGGACCATTCTCGTCCATCAGGATCAACAGCTGGTGACCAAGAAACTCGCCGATGCCTTCCCGCAAGCGACGCCTATCGTCGGCTCCGGCATTTTCGAGACAAGCTTTAACGGCAGGTCGGTTCTTGTCAGCTTCCTGCCCATTCAGGGCCTGCCCCGCGCCGATTGGTATCTCGGGGTTCAGATTGATCGTGATCAGGCCTTTGCCAGCGTCGCCAAGTTCCGTATTGCGGCCGCGACTGCGACCCTCATCGGCGTTGTCGCGCTGATCGCCGTATTGGCAGCCCTGCTGTCGCGATTGGTCGTCCGCCCAGTGCTTGAAATGACGAGCGCCATGGGCAGGCTCGCGGGCGGCGATGTTTCCGCCGAGATTCCGGGAACTGATCGCAGAGACGAACTCGGCCGCATGGCGGCCGCCGTCGCCGTTTTCCGCGACAACATGATCCAGCGAGGGCGGCTTGCGAAGGAGGCCGAAGATACGAGGATGTCGAGCGAACAGGAGCGGCGCGAGCGCGAAGCTCTCAAGGCGAGCGAAGCAGAGCAGATCGCTGCAGCCGTGCATTCGCTTGCCGATGGGCTTGGCCGTCTCGCGGATGGCGATCTCGTCCATCGCATCACGGTTCCCTTTGCCGGCGATCTCGATCGCCTGCGCAACGACTTCAATACCGCGGTTGCAAGACTGCATGAAGCCATGGCGACCGTCGGGCGCAATGCCCGGGCAATCGACACGGGTGCCGGAGAAATCCGCGCCGCTGCCGATAACCTCGCCCGACGTACCGAGCAGCAGGCAGCCTCTGTCGAGGAGACCGCGGCAGCCCTTGAGGAAATCACCACCACCGTCAGGGACAGCGCTCGCCGGGCGGAGGAAGTCGGCCAGCTTGTCACCCGGGCTCGCGGCGGTGCGGAAAAATCCGGCGAGATCGTCGAAAAGGCCGTCGGCGCGATGAACATGATCGAAAAATCTTCGGGCGAGATTTCCAACATCATCGGTGTCATTGACGATATCGCCTTCCAGACGAACCTGCTTGCGCTCAATGCCGGTGTCGAAGCGGCGCGTGCTGGCGAAGCCGGGAAGGGCTTTGCCGTGGTTGCCCAGGAAGTCCGTGAGCTCGCGCAGCGCTCCGCGCAGGCGGCCAAGGAAATCAAGTCCCTGATCACCGCCTCCGGCGAGCAGGTCAAGAACGGCGTCACCCTGGTCAATCAGACGGGCGAAGCGCTCGAGGTGATTGTCCGCGATGTCCAGGAGATCAATCGCAACATAGAGGCGATCGTGCGAGCTTCGCACGAACAATCAACCGGGCTGCAGGAGATCAATACTGCCGTCAACACCATGGACCAGGGCACGCAGCAGAACGCGGCCATGGTGGAGGAACAGACCGCCGCAAGCCATGGTCTGGCATCGGAAGCCGCAACGCTGAATGAGCTGCTGGCTCAATTCCGCATTGCCGAGCAGACGGTCCATGGGACACGCCCTCGCCGCGCCGCCTGAAGGATATGGTTGGGACCCTGATTCAGCCGTTTGACCCCGACCGGCCGGGCGCGGCAGCGAAAAACTCTGCCGGATCAGCCCTCCAGTGCCGAGTGCTTATCCTTGACCAGCCGCGCCGGCAGGTTGACCGTGACCGACAATCCGCCGAGACCGGAGCGGGCGAGCTTCAGCTTGCCGTCATAGGCCTCCACCAGATCCTTCACGATCGCCAAGCCGAAACCGGTCCCGGCGATGCTTTCATCCAGTCGCCGGCCGCGGCGGATGAAGGCCATCTCCGCATCCTCGGGCAGACCCGGACCATCGTCCTCGATGCGCAGCTCCACCCCGCCCTGCTCGGGCAGCTGCGACAGCCGGACCCTGACCTTGCCTGATGTCCATTTCCGCGCATTGTCGATCAGATTGCCGGTAATATCGGCAAAATCCGCCTCGTCGATTGCCAGCCACATCTCGGGCGGAGCCGTAAGTTCGAAATCGATCTCCCGCTCGCTCGACAGGCGCCGCATGACCGAAATGATCTTCTGCAGGTCCGCGCTGGCGTTCATGACGCCGACGGTGTGGGCGGCAGCCAGACTTGCGCGCGTTTGCGCCAGCGTTCGCTTGATCTGTGCCTCCATCCGGCTGACTTCCGTCTGGATCGCCGCCGCCCTCTCTGACATGCCGTCTTCCGAGAGGAGGCGCGCAGTCGCCTCGAGCGCTGCAAGCGGCGTCTTGAGACCATGGGCAAGATCGCCGGCGCGGGCGCGCGCCTGCGTCAACTGCGTCTCACGCGATGCCAGCAGGCCATTGAGATCGTCGACGAGAGGCTGGACCTCCCGCGGAAACTGACCGGTGATTTTGCGCGCGGATCGCTCTTGCACCGCCATCAAGGCCGCGCGCAGATCGTTCAGCGGCCGCAGCCCGTATCGCAGAAAGGCCACGACCGCCACGATCAGGGCGCCCGAAAGCACGCCGAGCGAGGGCGCCATGGCATAGAAGAAGCGCCAGCGGGCCGGCGCGAGTTCGCGATTGTCGAGCGCCATCAGGATATCCACGGTCTGATCGCCGCTGGCGGAGGGAATCGAGATGGATCGTTCGACCGCGAGAAGGTGGCCGCCATTCGGCCCCTTCATGTCCGTTGCCCGGCCGACATCGCGGGGCCGGGAGCGAAACCAGGGCAGATTCTGCTCCCACAGCGATTGCGAGCGTAGCTCGACGGTGCCGTTGCGCCCGATCTGCCAGTAGAAACCGCCATTCGGGATGCCGAAGCGGGAATCCGTCGGAGTATCGTCAAGAAAAAGCTGATTGGACGAGTTGATATCGACCGCGGCCAGCAGGACACGCAATTCCTCATCGATCTCGGACAGCGCGAGCGCCCTCACCGCCAGCCCGGAAATGGCGTTGATGCCGACCCCTGCCAGAAATGTTGCAACGATGATCGCCACTGCCGAACCCAGCAGCAACCGTCCCCGCAGCGAAAACGGGGTCATGATGGCGGCGCCTCGCGCGGAATGATGTAGCCCTGTCCGCGGCGGGTCTCTATGACCGTGCCATCGAACTTGCGTCTGAGGCGGGCGACGACGACTTCAAGTGCGTTCGACAGAAGCTCCGTCTCCTCGTCATAGATGCTGTCGGCGATCTGCGATCGGGAAAGAACGGTGCCGACATTGTGCATCAGATAGGCAAGAAGCCGATATTCAAGGGCGGTGACCTGCACCGGCTGTCCGCGAAACGAAACGGTACGCTGGCGCGTATCGATCTCCAGCACGCCATTGGAAAGAATGGGAGACGATTGCCCCGCCGCGCGGCGCATCAGCGCGCGCACGCGCGCCAGAAGCTCTTCCATGCGGAACGGCTTGGTCAAATAGTCATCAGCGCCGGCGTCCATGCCGTCGACCTTGTCGCGCCAGCCGTCGCGGGCGGTCAATATGATGACCGGCATGCCGCGGCGCTCCGCACGCCAGCGCCGCAATACCGTCAAGCCATCCAGCTTCGGAAGCCCGAGATCCAGGATGACGAGATCGAAATGCTCTATATCGCCGCGATACCACGCCTCCTCGCCGTTGCTCACGGTCGAGACGACATAATGCTGATCCTCCAGGCAGCGGCGCATGTCCGCCACGATACTGGGCTCATCTTCAGCAATTAGAATGCGCATTATCAGCGTCTCTCGATCACGGCGAGCGTCGCGCCATCGAGCACTATGTCACCACGTTTGCCGTCAGGCTTCAATACACGCACAGCATAGGCCTGACGCCCCGCGCGGCGAATCCGCTTGATTCGCAGAATCTTGCCCGGCATTTCGCGTGCGACGACCGCATAGATCTCGCGCAGCGGCCGCAAGGCGCCGCCATCCTCGTCCAGAACGCTATTATGCAAACGAGCAGATGCGTCCATGCCTACAGAGCTCAGCAAAGCCGCCACCAAGACAACGGACAGCCGGCGGGGCCAGCCGGCTCTTCGCCCGAATATGCGCAATGATGTTCATCCTTCTTCAAAAAAACTGCACGCAGGCCGTGTCTCGCGCCGTCTTAAGCATAGCCCCCTCAACATTACAATTCACTGACAACGCCCGTAAGAGAGCTGCAAATTGAAGGGTGTATAAGCTTTCGACAGATGGCACGCTGATTGTGCCGAGTTTCGTTCCGCAGAAGTTACCATGACTATCCAGATTTCGTCGATTACCCCAAATGCCAGCCTCTCGGTTTTCTCAGGCGGCATGCGGCCTGAGTTCATCCGCAATGAAACCCTGGTGGACGTATTCAAGGCAACGGTCGCCCGCAGCCCCGACAAGACGGCACTGACC
>JBCNPI010000165.1:0-12939 GCA_039593415.1 Rhizobium sp.
CCGGCGTACCGTTGCGGCCTTCGATTTCGACAAGGCAGAGCCGGCAGGAGCCGAAGGCATCGATCATGTCGGTGGCGCAGAGCTTCGGCACCTCGATGCCGGCTTCCATCGAGGCGCGCATGATCGACGTGCCCTCAGGCACCGTAATCTGCTGTCCGTCGATGGTCAGCGTCACCATGGTTTCGGATTGGGAGGCGGGCGTGCCATAATCGATTTCTGGAACGAGGGACATGGCTCTTACTCCGCCGCTTCGATCAAGGGAGCCGGAGAAAAATCCTCCGGGAAATGGGTCATCGCACTCATGACGGGATAGGGCGTGAAGCCGCCGAGTGCACAAAGCGAGCCGAACTTCATCGTGTTGCAGAGATCGGCGAGCAGCTCCTTGTTCTTCTCCGGTTCGATGCCGCGCGCGATTTTATCCGCCGTCTCCACGCCGCGCGTCGAACCGATACGGCAGGGTGTACACTTACCGCAGCTTTCGACCGCACAGAACTCCATCGCGAAACGGGCCTGCTTCAGCATGTCGGCGGTATCATCGAAGACGACGAGGCCGGCATGGCCGATCAACCCGTCCTTGGCCGCAAAGGCTTCATAGTCGAACGGCGTGTCGAACAGCGCGCGCGGGAAATAGGCCCCGAGCGGACCGCCCACCTGCACCGCCTTGACCGGCCGGCCCGTCGCGGTGCCGCCCCCGATCCCGTCGACGATATCGCCGAGCGAAAGGCCGAATGCCGTCTCAAAAAGGCCGCCATGCTTGACGTTGCCGGCGATCTGCAAAGGGATCGTGCCGCGCGAACGGCCCATGCCGAAATCACGGTAGAAGACAGCGCCCTTGTCCATGATGACGGGAACGGAGGCGAGCGAAATCACGTTGTTGATGACGGTCGGACGGTCGAACAGACCCTTGTGCGCCGGCAGCGGGGGCTTGGCGCGCACGACACCGCGCTTGCCCTCGAGGCTGTTCAGAAGCGCCGTTTCCTCGCCGCAGACATAGGCGCCGGCACCGGTACGGATTTCCATATCGAATGCCCTGGCGGAGCCGAGCACCGAAGTTCCGAGAATGCCGGCCTTGCGCGCGATTTCGACCGCTTCGGTCATGGTGGCGATCGCATGCGGATATTCCGAACGCGTATAGACGAAACCCTTCGTCGCCCCCGTCGCGAAGGCGGCTATCGCCATGCCTTCGATCAGGACGAAGGGATCGCCTTCCATGATCATCCGGTCGGCAAAGGTGCCGCTGTCGCCCTCATCCGCATTGCAAACGATATATTTGCGGTCGCCTGGAGCATCGAGCACCGTCTTCCATTTGATGCCGGTCGGGAAGCCTGCACCGCCGCGGCCGCGAAGGCCGGAATCGGTGACTTCCTTGACGATATCACCAGCCGCCATGCCGATAGCGCGGCGCAGCCCCTTTAGGCCGCCATGGGCCTCATAATCCTGCAGGGAAAGCGGGTCGGTGATGCCGCATCGGGCAAAAGTCAGGCGCGTCTGTTCCTTGAGGAATGGGAGGTTTTCGACCTCCCCAAGACAGAGCGGATGCTCGCCGCCTTCAGCGAGCCCGGCATCGAACAATGCGGTTACATCCCTGGCTTTGACCGGCCCATAGCCGATGCGCTTGCCGCCGATTTCGACCTCGACCAGGGGCTCAAGCCAGAACATGCCGCGCGAGCCGTTGCGCACGATGCGCGCATCCAGGCCGCGTTTGGCGATTTCCTGCGCGATCGATGTCGCAACCTTCTCTGCGCCGAGAGAAAGGGCGGCGGCATCGCGAGGAATATAGATGGTGAGCGTCATTGGCGCGCCTCCTTCACCAGCTCATCGGCGCTCTCGGCGTCGAGCCGGCCGTGCAGTTCTCCATCCAGCATCGCGGCCGGAGAGCAGGCACAGAGACCGAGACAGTAGACGGGCTCCAGCGTGACGCTGCCATCGAGCGTTGTTTGGTGAAAATCGATGCCCAGCAGCTGCTTGACGCGCTCCGCAATCGCATCGCCGCCCATCGACTGGCAGGCTTCGGCACGACAGAGCTTCAGGACGTGGCGGCCCGCGGGGTGATCGCGATAGTCATGGTAGAAGGTCACGACGCCATGCACTTCGGCGCGAGACAGGTTGAGTGCCTTGGCGATCAGCGGCAGCGCGTCCGGCGGCACATAGCCGAATTCCTCTTGAATCCCATGCAGGATCGGCAAAAGCGGTCCCTCCATCGATTTCATATTATCGATGATGGCACCGGCGCGGGTTGCGACATCGCCCGCGACCTGATTCAAACCCATTAGCAGCCTCCCGCGCATAGCTCTGAAAATCGAAGGCACATCTTCAGACAAGGCCTATGCGGCATTTCCTCCGTGGCGCGCGATCGACACGCCTCTATCAGATAAAGGTCGCAGGGAGAGGGCCAAGGATCAATAAGGCAGTCCCGTCAATCGATAGAAAATTTCTATCGACTCTTGAGGCCTTCCGCGAGCAATCTTGCTTCATGCAATAAGGCAGAGACGAGCGGCGTGAAGGGCTCCCGATGTGTAGCGACCAGCCCGACGAGATGCTCCGCCTCCGGTTCCGTGATTGGAATTTTATGGATATCGGCCGGAAAACCAAAGGAATCGGCGATATTCTTCGGCATGATGCTCGCCCAGCGCCCCGTCTGTACATGCGAGAACAGCACGATCATCGAATTGGATTCCAGCGTCGGATTGGCGGCGACGCCCGCTTCAGCCAGATGCCGGTTAATGATGCGGCGGTTTTGCATGTCGGCAGTCAATAGACAAAGCCGAAGATTGCCGACTTCCTTCCAGGTCACGCTCTCCCGCTCGGAAAACGGGCTGCCGGCGGCCGTGATTAGGTGATAACGCTCGGCATAGAGCGGAACGCTGGTGACGCGGCCGAGCGGCTCGTTTTCCAGATAGGTGATGCCGGCGTCGATCTCGAGATTTTCGAGCAGGCTCAGAACCTGCAGCGAATTGCGCGATATGATGGAGAAGGTGACGTCGGGGTGCCTTTCCTGGAAAGGCGTGGTGATCTTCGGGATCATGGCAAGCGCCGTCGGGATGGCCGCGATCCGGATATGCCCGGCAAGCCCCTTGCGCGCCGCCCGCATTTCCTCTCGCATGGTGCGGCTGTCGCCGACGATGCGGCGCGCCCATTCCAGTACGCGCTGCCCCTCGGGCGTCAGCCCCTGAAAGCGCGAGCCGCGGCTGACAAGTATCACGCCGAGCTGATCCTCGAGCTGCCTGATCGCCGCCGACAATGTCGGCTGGGTCACGCCGCACTCCTCGGCGGCGCGGCCAAAATGCTTCTGATTCGCCAGCGCGATGAAGAATTCAAGCTTGTCGATCATTCCACTCTCCCAACGCGAAAGAGTTAGAGAAATTCCAGGAAAAGTGCGACGCGGTTTTCCTGGAATTACGCAAGAACAAAAGGATGGAGCGTTTTCGCGATTCAAAGAAAAGCAGAAACGCTCTAGACCGCTGGCCCGGCAAGCGCAACACCGCGCCGGAGCTCAACGATCGGCCTGAAAGAAGGCTTCCTGCAGCGAATCGAGAACAGCACAGATTTCAGATCGCGAAACGGCATAATGAACGAGCCGTCCCTCACGGCGCGTATCGACCAGATTGTCCAGGCGAAGGCGTGCCAGATGCTGCGAGACGACAGCCTGCGGCAGATCGAGAAGAGCCTCGAGCTCCATCACCGTTTTGTCATGCTTGGCAAGCACGAAAAGGATCGCCAAGCGGGTTTCGTGCGACAGTGCCTTCAGCAGGGCACTAGCCTTGCGCGCCCTGTCGGTCATTTCCTCGACATCATGTTTCGCGGCGCGACCCTGCGGTAGAGACGACGACATCACAGCCTCTAGTATAAAATCCCCCAGAGGCACTTATAATATTATCAAATCAGGCGCTTATTCAAAAACACATGAAAAACCAAAAAAGGTCCGTTTTATCAGCAGATAAGCTGACCACCGTTGATCTCGATCACCTGTCCGGTGATGTAGCCGGAAAGCGTCGGCGCCGCGAGAAAGAGATAGGCGGGCGCGCAATCTTCCGGTGTGCCGAGCCGCTGCAGCGGGATGGATTTGCGTGTCTGCTCCAGTTTTTCCCGGGACGAATAGCGTTCGTGAAAGTCGGTTGCTATCGTGCCGGGCGAGACGCAGTTCACCCGAATGCCGTCGGGCGCCAGCTCGCGCGCGAGCGCCTTCGAATAGGTCGAGACGAATGCCTTCGAAGCGGAATAGATCGCAGATCCGGGACTGCCGCCGGTCAGCGCGGAGATCGAAACCGTATTGACGATCGCAGCCTGCCCGGCCGCCCGCAGCAGCGGCAGCAGCCCTCTCGTCACCTCCATGACGGAAGTCTGATTGAGATGAACGATCCTTTCATATTGCTCATCCGTCAGGTCGCCGGCAGGAAAACGCCCCATCATGGTGCCGGCATTGTTGACCAGCACGTCGATGCGGTCGAATCGCTCGCCCGCGGCGCTGACGAAATCCCGCGTGCCGTTGCCGGCGGAGAAATCGCCGGCAATGAGAAACGCGCGGCGGTCCGCTTCCGCCTCCATAAGGAAATCGGGCAATTCGCGACCGGCATCGCGACCGACATGGACAAGGACATGGGCTCCGCAATCGAGAAACTGCCGCGCGACCTCCAGCCCGATGCCCCGACCGGCACCGGTGACGACGACATTGCGATTTTCGAATAGCTTCGGATGAAACATCCATGACCCCCCTAACAGCACTGGAACCGGATGGTTTTAGGTCGAATCGGCTTGAAATCTGGTTCCGCTCCAGAATCGAAAGCCGAGCATGGCATGGTCCTAAAACCGCTCGCACTTTTCCGCGCCATGCCCTATCCGCGCGCCGGTAATTGCGGAATTTTCACTTTATCATATGATGACGAAAAAACGAAAGAAAGGGAGCGAAGATCATGTTCCTGTCCGGGCGCCAGACCGAAATTCTCGACATCGCCAAGACGGAGGGGCGCGTACTGGTGGAAGATCTGGCGCTGCGCTTTTCGGTCACGCCGCAAACCATCCGCAAGGATCTGAACGATCTTTGCGACGGCCGCGTGCTGTCGCGCGTGCACGGCGGCGCGATCTTTCCCGGCGGCACCGAGAATGTGAAATACGAAGCGAGGCGGTCGATCGCCGCCCCGGAAAAGCAGGCGATCGGCCGCGCCGCCGCCAGCCTGATCCCCAACAACAGCTCGCTTTTCATCAATATCGGCACGACGACGGAAGCCGTGGGCGAGGCCCTGCTCGGCCATCACGAACTGATGGTCATCACCAATAACATCAACGTCGCCAATAAGTTGCGCATCTTCCCATCCATCGAGGTCGTCATCGCCGGCGGCGTCGTCCGCGGCTCGGATGGTGGCATTGTCGGCGAAGCCGCAGTCGACTTCATCAAGCAGTTCAAGGTCGACTACGCCGTCATCGGTGCCTCGGCGATCGATTCCGACGGCGCGATCCTGGACTTCGATTTTCGCGAAGTGAAGGTGGCGCAGGCCATCATCGCCAACGCCCGGCATGTCATCCTCGTTGCCGACAACACGAAGTTCGAACGAACCGCTCCGGTTCGCATTGGTCATCTCTCGCAGGTTCACACCTTCGTCACGAACGAATGCACCATCGAATCCATCCGAACCATTGCGGCGGAGCACGACGTCCATCTCGTCGAAACCTCCCGCCGGCCGGTCTGACGACGCGTTTTCGTCAAGAAACGTTCGTTTGACATTCGTATGGATTTCGATCTAGATCAAATAGTTTCGATTTCTTCATCTTCATTCCATGGCGGACCCTTGCGGAGGGGTGTGTGAGCGAACAGGTCTACGACATTTTCGTTATCGGTGGCGGCATCAACGGTTGCGGCATCGCCCGTGATGCCACGGGACGCGGCTACAAGGTCGCGCTTGCCGAAATGAACGATTTCGCCTCCGGCACCTCCTCCGGCGCCACCAAGCTCATCCATGGCGGCCTGCGTTATCTCGAACACTACGAGTTTCGCCTCGTGCGCGAATCGCTGATGGAGCGCGAGGTGCTCTGGGCCATGGCGCCGCATATCATCTGGCCGATGCGTTTCGTCCTGCCTTACCACAAGGGCGGCATCCGTCCGGCCTGGCTGATCCGCCTCGGCCTTTTCCTCTACGACCATCTCGGCGGACGGAAGCTCTTGCCGCCAACGGCAACGCTGGACATGAAAACCGACCCGGCTGGCAAACCGCTCAAGGCACTTTTCACGAAGGCGTTCGAATATTCCGACGGTTGGGTGGACGACGCGCGCATGGTGGTGCTGAACGCACGCGATGCGGCCGATCGCGGCGCGACGATCATGCCGCGAACGAAAGTGGTCTCGGCCCGGCGTGAAGGTGCCGTCTGGGTGATCGAAACGGAAAATGCGATGAGCGGCGAGAAGCGGCAATTCCGATCGCGCATGCTGGTCAATGCCGCAGGCCCCTGGGTCGATCATGTTCTCTCCGAGGCATTCGGCAAGAACCAGGTACACAATGTCCGCCTCGTCCAGGGCAGCCATATCGTCGTGCGCAAGAAGTTCGATGGTCCCCGCGCCTATTTCTTCCAGAACCCGGACAACCGCATCATCTTCGCCATTCCCTACGAGCAGGATTTCACCCTGATCGGCACCACGGATCGCGACTACAAGGACGATCCGAAGGATGTGAAGATCACTGCGGAGGAGACAACCTATCTCTGCAATGCCGCCAGCGAATATTTCAGGGAGCCGGTTCGGCCCGAGGATATCGTCTGGACCTATTCGGCCGTCCGCCCGCTTTATGACGACGGCGCATCGAAGGCGCAGGAAGCCACGCGCGATTACGTGCTGAAGGTCGAAGGCGAAGAGGGGCAGGCACCGCTGCTCAACGTCTTCGGCGGCAAGCTGACCACCTATCGCCGTCTGGGCGAACATGCGCTGGAGAAAATCGGCGAGGCCATCGGCCCCAAGGGCTCGCCTTGGACCGCCAAGAGTTCGCTGCCCGGCGGTGACTTTCCGGTTCGCGGCTATGATGCCGAAGTCACCAAGCTCAAGTCACGCTATCCCTTCCTTGCCGATCCGCATGCCCGCCGCCTCATCCGCCGCTACGGCACGCGCGCCGCCATGATTCTTGGCGAGACAAAGACAATCGCCGATCTCGGCCGTTGTTTCGGAAGCGATCTCTATGAGGCGGAAGTGCGCTACCTGATTGAACAGGAATGGGCCTATAGCGCCGCCGACATCCTCTGGCGCCGCTCCAAGAAGGGTCTTTATCTTTCGAAGGA
Source organism: Rhizobium sp. (assembly GCA_039593415.1). Taxonomy (GTDB): domain Bacteria; phylum Pseudomonadota; class Alphaproteobacteria; order Rhizobiales; family Rhizobiaceae; genus Rhizobium. The sequence goes on from JBCNPI010000165.1 coordinate 7,258, forward strand.
AGAAGCCGCAGCTCTCGACAGCTACATGGCAGAGAGCCACGTCCACGCCTGAGCGGCCAATTCACTCTCCCGGGTCGAGCAGCCGCGGCCCCGCGCCTTCTTCGGAAAGCGCGTCCCACGGATTGCGCAGAGGACAGCTATCGAGCGAAAGGCAGCCGCAGCCGATGCAGCTGTCCAGCTGATCGCGAAGTCCCTGCAGGCGCCTGATGCGGGCGTCCAGATCATCTTTCCATAGCTCCGAAAGTGCCTTCCACTCGGATGCCGTCGGCGTGCGCCCCTGCGGCAGAGATTGAAGAGCCGCCTGGACCTCGGCAAGGGGAATGCCGACGCGCTGAGCCACCTTGATGATGGCGACTCGCCGCAGCACTTCACGGGGGTAGCGCCGCTGATTGCCGCGGCTGCGATGGCTCTCGATCAGGCCTTTCGCCTCATAGAAATGCAGCGCCGATACAGCCACGCCGCTGCGTGTCGCTACTTCGCCGACCGTCAGCAGCTTCGGGAATTGAGCCGGATCGATTTTTCCCATGATCTCCTATTGACCTCAACTTTACTTGAGGTTTTATAACCCTGGCTCCGAACCGAGTAAAGCAGGAGCAAGACATGACAGAGAGAACCCGGCTGGCGATCATCTACGGCAGCACGCGTCCGGGCCGGCTGTGCGACCGGGTGGTCAACTGGGTCGCCCGTGAATTGGCACACTATCCGCTTTTAGACATCGACCTGATAGATCCCCTCGAATTCGATCTGCCTCTTGCGCACAATCGCGAGCATCCTGGCATCGCCGCCCTGTCCGAGCGGCTTTCGGATGCCGATGCTTTCATTATCGTCACGCCCGAATACAATCATAGCTTCACCGCATCGCTGAAATTCGTGCTCGATCTCGTCTACGAGCCCTGGCATGGCAAACCCGTCGCCTTCGTCTCCTATGGCGGCATCTCCGGCGGCCTGCGCGCTGTCGAGCAATTGCGGCTCGTCTTTGCCGAGCTGCATACCGTCACCGTGCGCGATACGGTGAGCTTCGCCAATCCCTGGGGCAGGTTTGCCGAGGATGGCACGCTGGAAAACCCACTCGATGCCAGAAAATCGCTTGTTCTCATGATCGCGCGACTGACGTGGTGGAGCAATGCCTTGAAGCCGGCTCGCACGACACGCCCCTACCGCTCCGTTGCCGCCTGATCCCCATCGCGGCACACCAATCCGATCCCTCGTTTCTGGCAGGTGCGGGAGATCGGTTCGACGCCCGGACCCGGCACCAAAGGGGTCCGGGCGTCCTGCCTCCAGGGATCAGGCTTGCCGAAACCGCCGCAATGACCTAACGCAATGGAAGGAGATCTCGGGCGGATACGGGAATGGAGAACGCGAAGCGGCTGGGAGGAGCGGATTTCATGCGCGCGGTCGCATGTCTAATGGTGCTTGTTCATCATCTCGTACTCCGAATGAATTTCTCCAAGATCCCGCCGGCCCTGGACATGACCTTCATATTGGCCCGTTTCGGCAACCACGGCGTCTCGGTCTTCTTCGTCCTCAGCGGCTTTCTTCTGGCCCGCCCCTTCTGGCAGGCGCTGGATAGAGCGCAACCCATACCTTCGCCGAAGATCTACGCCATGCGCCGCGCCGCACGCATCCTGCCGGGCTTCTGGTTTGCCCTGACGGTCGGCTTCCTGATCAGCTTCGCGATCTATGGCTTTCCGCTGGATGTGGAACTGATCGGCCGCTACATCGCCGGCTTCTTCCTGATGAGCCAATGGCATTGGCGCACCTTTTTCCCGGTCCAGGGCGATGGGCCTTTATGGTCGATCCCCTTTGAAACGACCTGCTATGTTCTCCTGCCGGTCGGTTTCCTGCTGTTGTTTCATCCGAAACTGAGATCGCGCTCAATGCTCGTCAGCCGCCTGCTCTGGATCGGTATCATCGCGCTTTCCCTTGTCGGTCACTGGCTTGTCGTCACCTATCTTCCGACTGACAATGTCGGACGGGGATGGCAATATGGCTTCCAGGGCGGCGCCAAGGAATGGATGCCGCGCTATAATCCCATCGGCTTCTTTGCGATATTCGCGCTCGGCGCGCTCGCCGCCAGCATCCAGACACTCCTCCCGCCTCGACGCTCGGCAATCTACGACATCATCGGAGCGCTCGCGATCGTCATGGGCGCGTGGCAACTGCCGCAGTCGATCGGCGGCGCGGCGGAAGGCTATGCCTGGCTCGGCATTCCCTATCAATTCCCGCTGCTTCCCCTCGCGGTCGCGATCGCGCTTTGCGCGCTTCCCCAATCGCTGCTGCTTGCAAGGCTGCTCGACAATCCTGTGAGCCGTTATATCGCCACTGTCTCCTTCGGCGTCTACATCTGGCAGGATATCGTATTGACCTTGATGCCGCAGCTTTTCCCCTCGTCTTTCGGGGCACGTTCGGACGATGTGCTCGGCGGCTGGATAGTCTCAAGCTTGATCGCAACGGCCATTATTTTTGCCATCGGCACGCTGAGCTATATCCTGCTTGAGCGCCCCGTCATTCAGTGGGCTCGGGCACGGGAGAACATGGGGATACGCCCCGTCACCGCATGATGGACGCGAAGGAAAACAGCTTAAGCTGAAAGTTCCTAGATGCGCGTCGCCTTCAGCCGCTCTTCATCGAGAACGATGCCAAGCCCCGGTGCGCCCCCCAGATCGAGCCAGCCGGCCTCGTGCTTGAGCGGCGACGCCATCGGATAATCGCGACGAGCTTCGCTCCATTCCGGATTGTCATAAGGGTATTCGAGCCAGGCTGCGTCGGCAACGCCTGCGGTCAGGTGCGCATTGGCGAGCACCCCGATGCCGTTCGTCCAGGAATGCGGCGTGAACTGCACGCCCGCCTCGCGGGCCTGATAGGCCAGCCGACGGCAGCCGGTGATTCCGCCGACGAGCGCGACATCAGGCTGAATGACATCGAAGGCACGCTCTTCGATGATATCGCGGAACTCGTAGAGCTCGCGCGTCATCTCGCCGCCGACGATCCGGATCGACGTTGCCTGCTTCAATTCCTTCATGCCCTTGCGGTCCGAGCGGTGAAGCGGCTCTTCCATCCAGTAGACGCCAAGCCGCTCCAGTTCCTTGGCGACGGCAAGCGCATCCTTGAAGGTCCATGGCAGGGTCGTATCCCAGGGCATGCGCCAACCCTGATTGCAGTCGACCATCAGCTCCAGCCGGTCCCCGACGCGGGCCCGGATCGCTTCCAGCGCCTTGACGTCTTCGCGCCAGCCGCCGCGACCGCCCGAAGACGAGGAGAAGCGCACCTTCATGGCCGGGAAGCCTTCGTCGATATAGCGCTCGGCCTGGTCGGCCATGGCAGACGGCTCGCGCAGTACGCCGGAGGAGGCATAGAGCCGCACCCGGCTGGCACGGCCGCCGAGCATCCTCCAGACCGGCTCGCCGGTGATCTTGCCGGAAAGATCCCACAGCGCCAGATCCATCGGCCAGCAGCGGCCATAGTGGAAGTTGATATGCGAGAGGACTTCATAATGCCGTTCGACGTGCCGGGGGTCCTGCCCGATGAACAGATCCTCATGCCCCTCGAAACCCTTCATCAGATCGCCGGAGCCGATGCCTTCGCGGCCCTCGTCGTCCCTGACGCGCACGATCGTCGCATCGAAATGCTTGCGCGGGCGGCCATCCCAGCTCGCCTTGAACGCCGGATCGAGCGGCAGTCGATGGTGGGTGATCTCGATGGAAACGATCTTGCTCATGGTCATGCCTCCCCGCAAACCTCAACCGAACTGCTGCCAGATCGTCTTGTAATCACAATATTTGTCGATCGCATGCACCGAGCGATCACGGCCGAAACCGGACTGCTTGAAGCCGCCGAACGGCGTCGCGAAATTCGACATGTCATAGGTGTTGATCCACACCGTACCCGCATGGATCGTCTCGGAAAAGCGATGAGCGCGATCCATGTCCTTGGTGAATACGGCCCCAGCCAGCCCATAGATCGTGTCATTGGCGATCTCTAACGCCTCCTCCTCGGTATCGAAGGGAATGGCGGCCAGCACCGGGCCGAAGATTTCCTGCCGCGCCAGACTCATATCATTGGTCATGTCGACGAAGACGCCCGGCGAAACATAGTAGCCGCCTGTCTCGCTCATGACACGCTCGGCACCGAAGGCACGGCGCGCGCCTTCCTTCTCGCCGGCAGCGATCATCGCCAGCACCTTGTTCATATGCTCTTCCTCGATGAGGGCACCAATTTGTGCCGAAGGGTCGAGCGGATGCTTGAGCGCGATGTCGGAGCGGGTGACAGCCTCGATCTTTTCGATGAGCTTGTCCTGCACCGAGCGCTGTACGATGAGGCGCGTCGAGGCATGGCAGGTTTCGCCGGAATTATAGAAGCAGCCCCAGGCAGCAGCGACGGCGGCGGCATCGAGATCGGCATCTTCGAACACGACCAGCGGCGACTTGCCGCCGAGCTCCAGCGCCACGCGCTTGACGTTCGATTGCGCCGCGTAGCCCATGATCAGTTTGCCGACTTCGGTGGAGCCGGTAAAGGCGATCATGTCGACATCCATGTGCAGCGCCAGCGGCTTGCCGGTCTCCTCGCCGTAACCCGTCACCACATTGAAGACGCCAGCCGGCAGACCGGCTTCGATGGCGAGTTCGGCAAGGCGGATCGCCGAAAGCGAGGATTGTTCGGCCGGCTTCAACACGACGGAATTGCCGGCAGCGATCGCGGGACCGAGCTTCCAGGCATCGATGATCATCGGATAGTTCCACGGCGTGATCGCCCCGATGACACCGAGCGGCACTTTACGGACCAAAGCCCGCGCATTCGGGCCGGTAGGCGCGATCTCGTCATACATCTTGTCGATCATCTCGCCGTAGAACTGGATGCCGTCGGCGCAAAGACGCACATCGACACCAAGCGACGCCATGACCGGCTTGCCGACATCGATCGTCTCGAGCATGGCCAATTCATCACCGTGGGCGCGAATGAGATCGGCCCATTTCAGCATGATCTTCTTCTTTTCCAGCGGCTCCTTCTTGCGCCAGACGCCGCTTTCGAAAGCAGCGCGGGCCGAGGCGACGGCGGCGTCGATATCGGCGGCATTGCCGCGCGCGAGCTCGGCACCGGGCTTGCCGTCCATCGGCCGGATACGGATGAAGGTCTCGCCCGAAGCGGCGGCGCGATGCGAGCCATCGATGAAGTGACGACCTTCGGGCTTGAGGCCGGAGAGAACGCTTTCCCAATAGTCGCGCGTATAGTTCTTGGTCATCTCAGATTCCTTTCGGCAGCGCCATGACGGCGGCGGCAAAGCGATCGATATCGGCATCCGTCACGTCGCGGACCGTCGAGCGCCGCATGGGCTGGTTTTCGCCGGCCCCCATTTCGCGGGCAAGATCGGAAGCATCGAACGGCTTGAAGGCAGCCGGCAGCGAACGCAGGATGCCGCAGCGGTCCATCCAATTGGAAACGAAAGCGGGCAGCTCGGCGGCGCTCTCGACACCGCATGCCTTGGCGGCAGCATTGAGATCTGCCGTATCCGCCTCAACCAACCATGGAAGCGTCGCTTCGAAACCGAGCGCGGTTGCAAGCCCATGGTGGACGGGACCAAGGCCCGCCAGCGCATGGCTGATATTGTGCGCAATCGCCGTGCCGCAATTGTCGATGGCAATCCCGCCGAAACAGGAGCCAAGCAGCACGTCGCCGCGCGCGGCC
>JBCNPI010000166.1:0-12922 GCA_039593415.1 Rhizobium sp.
CTTGCGGCGGCCGTAGAAGCCCTTGGCTGCCTTCAGAACCTTCTTGTGCTTGGCGTGGGCGGTAACGCCTCTTTTTACGCGTGCCATTTCATGATCTCCTTAGTCTATAGCGTTACGAATAGTCTCAGAGACCGTTCGGCAAGTAGTTCTTGATAACCTTACGGCCATCCGGTTCTGCGAGAACCATGGTGCCGCGGGCGTCGCGAATGAACTTGTTGCTACGCTTGATCATGCCGTGGCGCTTGCCAGCAGCGGCTGCCTTGACCTTGCCGGTCGCGGTGATCTTGAACCGCTTCTTGGCAGAGGACTTCGTCTTCATCTTGGGCATTTTGCTACTCCTTCGATGCTTCCCGGCGCGCTTTGCTTAAAAGCCCTTCCCACAGATCCGGACTAGCCGGGCTGCAACAAGGTGCCGGAGCGTTTGTTGTTGAACGGCGAATCCGGTGACGAACCGTCCCGCCAGCATTCTGAACTGCCACGGCATGCCCTGCCGGTCAGTTCGGACGCGCGCTTATAACCGCACTTGCCTTGAAGTGCAACGGTGCCGCCCGGGAATCTTTGCAGATCGATGACAGTCACGGTTTGCAGCAGAAAAGGAAAAAGCCGCCCAGGGGCGGCTCCGGCCTCTTTACCCGGACTTGCGCCTCACTTGGGCGCAAGCACCATCATCATCTGGCGGCCTTCGAGCTTAGGCTCGGCTTCCACCTTGGCAATCTCGAGCGTATCTTCCTTGACCTGCTGAAGAAGCTTCATACCGAGTTCCTGGTGAGCCATCTCGCGGCCACGGAACTTCAAGGTTACCTTCACCTTGTCGCCTTCTTCGAAGAAACGGCCGATCGCCTTCATCTTCACCTCATAGTCATGGGTATCGATGTTGGGACGCATCTTGATTTCTTTGACTTCGACGATCTTCTGCTTCTTGCGCGCCTCGGCGGCCTTCTTCTGGTTGGCATATTTCAGCTTGCCCAGATCGAGGATCTTGCACACAGGCGGTTCGGCATTGGGGGAAATCTCTACCAGATCGAGACCGGCCTCCTCTGCCATTCTCAATGCCTGGTCGGTCGGGACGATGCCCATATTCGCACCGTCGGCAGCGATGAGCTGAACCTTGGGAATGCGAATTTCCCTGTTGGAACGTGGCCCGTCCTTTATGGGCGCATCGGTTTTAAAGGGTCTGCGAATGGTCGTATTCTCCACGAATTGTTTCGGATAGCTGCAGCCTCTCGCTCCCCGTCGGCGCAACTGACGGAAATGTCGTAAAAGCTGTGTTGAAGTCAATAGCATGACAGCAGGAAAAAAGCACCTCCCGCGTGTCAATAGAGTGTCGCGGAAGCGCGAGATGCGCGAAGGACACAGTATCCTCGGCAGTTATATAGTGACCCCGGCAAAAAGATCGAGGATTTTTCAGGTCACGCGAGCGCGAATCTGCTTTATAGGGCGGAAAATCCGGGAGCTTTTCATGTCCGAGACCGCAACCATCCAACCGACCTTCCTTCTCGTTGGCACGGGCGACAGGGAGCGCCAGATCGCCATCATCCAACGCGCGGCCGGCAGGGGTGCCAAGAACATCAGCTTCGTATGGTTGTCCGGTTATCGATCCGATATGAGCGGCACCAAGGCGCTGGAACTGGATGCGCTGGCGGCGCGGCGCGGTATCGGCTGCATCCGCTTCGACTATTCCGGCCACGGCCAGTCCGGCGGCGAGTTCACCGACGGCACGATCTCACGCTGGCTGGAAGAGGCACTGGCCGTCATCGACCATACCAAACCGAAGACGATCGTTCTCGTCGGCTCGTCGATGGGCGGCTGGATCGCTCTTCGGGTCATTCAGGAACTGCGCAGGCGCAGGAAGGCGCCCGCCATTGCAGGCCTCTTGCTGATCGCGCCCGCACCGGATTTCACCGTCGATCTCATCGAGCCCAATCTTTCCGAAGTCGAGCGGCGCTCGCTGGCCGAGCGCGGCTATTTCGAAGAACCTTCGGAATATAGCCCCGAGCCGAACATCTTCACCCGCTCCCTCATCGAGGATGGTCGGGCCAACCGCGTGCTGACCGGCATCATCGAGACCGGCTGCCCCGTGCATATATTGCAGGGCATGGAGGATGCCGACGTGCCTTTCTCGCATTCGTTAAAGCTCGTCGAGCATCTGCCGGCCGACGACGTGGTGTTAACGCTTGTGCGCGATGGCGATCATCGCCTGTCGCGGCCACAGGATCTGGAGCGCATGCTCTCAGCGGCCGAGGCGTTGGCACTCCACAATACGCCCTAAAAACAAATAGATATCTGCAAAATCATCATCTGAGCGGCCTCTTTGCGGAACGCCGCAGGCACGCGCCTGCGTAATGACAGGCAGCAAAGAATTATGGCATCTGCCTCGTCGATTGTGCCGAAATTAACCATATGACCCAGTTCCCGCGTTAACACTTAAGTAACGATTGACTTCGCGCGCCCGCCTACATTAACAATTTGTTAACAAATGCAGGGACGATACAAGGATAGTGGGCGTGCGTATTAGGGGCGTGTTGATAGCCTTCGCTGCTATGGTTGCGATGTCGTCGGCGGCGGTGCCGGCGCCTCAGCAGAACGTTTCGATGACTGTCGGCAACGTCACTTCTCAGCCGATCGGGCATTATGATTTCTGCCAGAGGCATACCGACGAATGCGGCCCGACCCGCAATATCGGCCCGGTGGACATGAACGCCGCCTCCTGGGCGCTGGTCAACCAGGTCAACCTGCGCGTCAACAAAACCATTCGCCCGGCGACCGACATGGAAGTCTATGGCCAGGAAGAATATTGGGAATATCCGAAGACCGCCGGAGACTGCGAGGATTTTGCCCTGCTGAAGCGCAAGCTGCTGATGCAGAGCGGCATATCCGCTTCCAACCTGCTGATGACAGTCGTGCGCAAGCCGGATGGCGAGGGACATGCGGTGCTGACCCTGCGTACCAAGCAGGGCGATTATATCCTCGATAACCTCGAGGACGAGATCAAGGTCTGGTCCAAGACCCCCTATTCTTTTCTGAAGCGTCAGGCGAGCTTCAATGCCGGCCGCTGGGTCACCATCGACAATGGCAACGACGTTCTGGTCGGCGCTGTCAAGTAAGCGAAAGCCAAACTGTTAAACGCGGATAGGCCGGCCCATCGGACCGGCCTTTCGTTTTTTTCATGTATAAAAACGCGCCTTACTTTCCAATAAGGGCGAATTGGTCATCACCACGAACGTCAGCTATTTTTATGGCTCTGCTGGCCTGCCTTGACGTGTTGTTCATGGGAACCACCTCGGGAGCCGCCAGAGTGCTGCTCGCGGGAGCCAGAAGAGGCATTCCGGGTGTTGCTCTCCATGTTCTTGTGGCTCTGCTGGCCAGCCTTGACATGTTGTTCGTGGGTTCCACCTTGGTTTGCCATTGGACATCTCCTTTGGTTGATATGAGGCCAAGCGCGGCCTCGTATTGCTAACCCATGGCAATGCAAGGCGTTCCGACTTTTAACATTTCGTGATCGGCCGGTGTCTGTGCCCTGCTGGGGAAGGACAAAACATCGCCCATTACCGCTGGCCCTTCGCTTGGGCACCCTGAGCCTGCCGAAGGAGCGTTTGACGCTTGAAATGATCACAGGATCGTTTCGCCGACTTCGCCGAATGCGTCTCACCCATTTCCGATCAGAATGCCGGCACCCAGCACCAGCGAGCCGCCAAGGACGACCTGGAAGGCAGCGCGCAGGAACGGCGTTTCCATATATTTGTTCTGAATGAAGGCGATGGCCCAGAGTTCGAAGAAGACGACGACGGCCGCGGTGATCGTCGCAGTCCAGAAATGCGGAATGAGGTAGGGCAAGGCGTGGCCGAGACCGCCAAGCGCGGTCATGATACCGCAGGCGAGGCCGCGCTTGATCGGCGAACCGCGACCGGAGATCTTGCCGTCGTCATGTGCCGCTTCTGTAAAACCCATCGAAATGCCGGCGCCGACAGAAGCCGAAAGACCGACGAGGAAAGTCTGCCATGTCTGCTGCGTGGCGAAGGCGGCGGCAAAGATCGGCGCGAGCGTGGAGACGGAACCATCCATGAGGCCGGCAAGACCAGGCTGCACATACGTCAGCACGAACTGGCGGCGCGCCTGTGCATCCTCCTCGTGCTTGACCTCTTCCGGCGTATGCTTCTCGCCAAGCATGCGGGCGACATCTTCATGGCCCTGCTCGGCAAGTGCAAGATCGCCGAGGAGCTGACGCGTCGAGGCGTCGGACACCTGCTTGGCCGCTTCCACATAGAAATGATAGGCCTGCTGCTCCATCGCCTCGGCCTCGTCGCGCATGGCATCGAGAGAGAGGTTCTTGCGCAGCCAATCCGGCTTGCGTTCGTAGAAGCCACGCACATGCTCGCGCCGGATCAGCGGGATACGCTCGCCGAAGCGGCGGCGATGCATGTCGATCAGCGTTTTGCGATGGCTATCCTCGACCTCGGCCATGTCTTCGAAGACCTTTGCCGACTCGGGAAAATTGGGGCGCAGAATATCGGCATAGGCGAGATAGATCCTCGAATCGTCCTCCTCGGCGGCGATGGCAACAGCCAGAATCTCTTGCTCGGACAGCGAGGTAAAGGAACGCTTCGACGGACGAAATAAGCCTAACAACATTGGAGCAACCTCATAACTTTAGAATTATTCTAATTCTAAAGTGGACATTTATCTGGGTCAAGCGCGGTGATGCTATTGCAACGAAAAATCGTGCCGGAAAATTTTACGCCCCACGGACAAACGGCCGCATTACGCGAGGCGACTTTGACAGATTGCCGCAACATCTCAATGACGTCTTGGCTGAGCCGGCAAATTGCATACATAAACGGAACCGAAAGCGGCAGCCACGATATTTCGTCGAAGCGCCCGGAGAACACTATGGAAAACGAACTACAGGCTCGCGCGGCCCATCTTGCGGGCATTCGCGAAAAGGCCGAAGCGGAAATGGCTGATATGGGCATCGACGCCGCCTTCATCGACAGGCTGGTCGACACATTTTATGGACGCGTGCAGGCGCATCCCCGGCTCGGACCGGTCTTCGACGGACGCCTTACCGGACGCTGGCCCGAGCATATGGAAAAGATGAAGCGCTTCTGGTCGTCGGTCGCCTTCAAGAACGGCGCCTATGGCGGCAAACCGGTGCAGGCGCATCTCGGCGTCGAGGGCATGGCGGCCGACCTCTTTCCGGAATGGCTGGCGCTTTTCTCTGAGACACTCGCCGATATCGCGCCCTCCGAGCAGGCGAAGGACTGGTTCATGGCGACGGCCGAGCGCATCGCCAAGAGCCTGACGCTCTCGCTCTTCTATAATCCGGCGCTGGATGATCCGGCGAGAAAGACGATCTAAGCCTTATCGCCATCAAGTGCGGAACCTGATGAGGACAGCGATCGCAACGTTGCTCCGGTAGTGATCGTCATCCGGTCCACGGTCTGACACGGAAACATCCTCTCTGGCAAAACGGCATGCGTCTGGCCTTAGCCTTTCGCCGCGAAGATCGTCGCGCCGATGCTGGCGGCAACAACAAGCGCCGTGCCGAACATCTGCGACGGCGTCATCGGCTGCGCCAGGATGATGAAGCCGGCAAGGGCGCCGATGGCGGGCTCGAGGCTCATCAGGATACCGAAGGATGATGTGGGCATGCGCCTGAGTGCCACCATTTCCAGCACGTAGGGAAGCAACGGAACGAGCAGTGCAAGGCCGGCTATTTCAAGAAGGCCGAAGCCCGTCATATGCGGAACCGCGGAGGCAAAGCCGAAGGGGGTCGAAACGACAGCAGCAACCAGCAGCGACATGGCAAGGCCTTCCAGACCCTGAAAAGCATTGCCGACTCTCTTCGTCAAAAGAATGTAGCAGGCCCAGCCTGCCCCGGCACCGATGGCGAAAAGGATACCCGGCAGATTGCCGACCCAGGCCTCGCCGTCATAGGCCAGCAGCAGAACGCCAATCGCAGCGAAAATCGGCCAGAGCAGCTGACGGCTGAGCCCAAATCCAAGGGTCGCGACGAGCAGAGGCCCGAGAAATTCGATGGCGACGACAAGACCCAAGGGGATGCGTGCAATCGCGGAAAAGAAGGAGGTCGTCATCAGCGCCGATACGGTGCCGAGCGCCAGCACGCCAAGCCATTGGGAGCGGCTGTAGCTCATAATCTTGGGCCGGACGATGATTGCCAGCGCGATGGAGGCGAAGACGAGCCGCAGCCAGGTCGCGCCCGCCGGCCCATAGGCATTGATGATCGGGGACGAAAGCGCCGAGCCGAACTGGATTGACGACATAGACATGACGCACATCAGCACGCCGGCGGCAATGCCGCCAGTCGAGGGCGCGACATCCGAATGCGGCATCGAGGCCGCGCCGCCATCCGTGCCGCTCTCGGCAAGTTTCTGGTCCATAACCTCTCCCATCAGGCGAAGTTTTCTAGAGGTGCCGACTTACGCTGGCAAATTCAAACTTTTCATCCTGCGATCAGGCGCTTTGATGCAAGAACCGCTCAGGCTTCGAGGCCCTTCAGCACATTGGCGACGTTGAGGCCGATTTCGGGCACGCCATAACCGCCCTCCATGCAGACGAGGACGGGCAATCTGGCGGCCGCGATGCGCTCACCCATCCAGATAAAGTCCTGCGATGTCAGCTTGAAGAAAGAGATCGGATCGCGCTCAAACGTATCGACGCCGAGCGAGAGCACGATCGCTTCCGCGCCGAATAGCTTGATCCGAGCAAGCGCATCGTCGAGTGCCGCCGACCAGACTTCCCACGGTGTACCCCGCGGCATGGGGTAATTGCGGTTGGCGCCCAGCCCATTGCCCTCGCCCTTCTCGTCGGCATGGCCAAGGAAATATGGAAAGGCATGGATGGGGTCGCCATGCAGCGAGGCGGTGAAGACGTCGCTCCGCCGGTAGAAGATGTCCTGCGTGCCGTTGCCGTGATGGAAATCGACATCGAGCACGGCGACCTTGGCTGCGCCATGATCACGCAGGCGCTGCGCGGCAACGGCGGCATTGTTGATGAAGCAATAGCCACCAAAGAGATCGGTGCCGGCATGATGGCCGGGCGGGCGGCAGAGCGCGAAGGCAAAGCGATTGCCGGCGTCCAGCCAATCCGCGCCGGTCAGCGCACAGCGCATCGAAGCGAGCGCTGCCTCATAGGACCCTTTTGTGATCGAGGTATCGGCGGCGTTGGCATAGTGGCCGATCATGCCGACAATATTGTCCGGCACTCGCTGGCTGGTGCGCCTGACGGGAAAGGAATTGGCGATCGCCTCGCCCTTGTAGCCGGCTGCGACCCAGCGCTCCCAGACCACGCCGAGAAAATCGAGATAGGCGGGATCGTGGACCTTGCGCGCCGTCTCCAGCCCGTGGGCTTCAGGCGCAACGACATCGATGAAGCCTGCTTCTTTGACGGCGGCCAGAATCCATTCGGCGCGGAAGGGCGCTTCAAAGGGCGTGACGAGCTGGCCGTCATGCAGCTCAGTCTTGGCATCCCTGAGCTTGTGATCCTCCGAATAGATGACCCGCATCGTCGTTTCCTCCTCGCCGGCTTTGTTCTGCTGATGACACAAAGGCTTACATGCATCGCGCCTCGGAAAAAAGAGCGGGGCGCGATCTTGAATGCCGCTGCAAACAACTGCACCTTCTGCCTGTGTTTGAGGAACTGGGGACGGCTGCATGAAACTCCTGATGGTCGATGTCGACGGTGTGTTGGTGCACGGCCGACCGAGCGACGGATTGCCGCTATTCGCCTATCTGGAGCGCGATCTGGGTTTGCGGCTGGATGTGCTTCGGCAAGCGTTCTTCAAAACCTGCTGGGTCGACATCGTCACCGGCCGCGATGCGCTGGAGCCGAGACTTGCAGAGGTTCTCGGCAGGATCGCTCCCCATCTCAGCGCCCGAACGGTGATCGACTACTGGTTCGAAAATGATTCCCGCCTCGACCACGGCCTGCTCGAAGACCTTGCCGCGCTGCGTGCTGGGGGAATGAGAATGTTCCTTGCGACCAACCAGGAGCATATGCGTGCCGCCTACCTGATGAACGAACTCGGGCTCTCCTCCCGCTTCGACGGCATTTTCTATTCGGCCGCCCTCGGCCATCAGAAGCCGGCAACCGAGTTCTTCCAGCTGGCGACGGAGCGCGTCGGGCTTCCCGCGAGCGAGATCGGCTTCATCGATGACGTGGAGGCCAATATTGAGGCGGCGCGGCAATTCGGCTGGAAGGCGATGCAATGGACATCGGGCTCCAAGTTGCAGGATGCCATTGCCGCCTTTTCTGCCTGAATTGCCCTCTCAGCCAGCGATACGCTTATAGAAAATGGTCGTGTCGCAAAGGCCGCCCTCAGGCCATAGGGCATAATCCGGCACCACGCCGACGCGTTGCCAGCCGAGGCGCGGATAGATCGCTTCCGCATCGCTGCCGGTTGCCGTATCGAGCACGAGCAGGGTCTTGCCGATGCGGGCGGCTTCGCGTTCCGCCGCCTCCATCAAGAGGCGGGCAAGTCCCTTGCCCCGCGCGGAGCGGTGCACCAGCAGCTTCTTCAGATCGCCGCGATGCGGCTGGTTCGGCATCTGTGCTGCGCCCACCTGCACCGTTCCGACCACCCTGCCTTCGAGCAAGGCGACGAAAAGCAGTGTCGCGCCGCTTTCGACGCTGTCGGCCACACCCTGCCAATAAGGTGATGCATCGGCAGGCCCATAAGGCTGCATGAAGCCGACAGAGGCGCCGCCATTAACGCAATCGGCAAGCACGCCGCAAAGCTCGGAGAGCATCCTGCGAGCGTCGGCCGCGGAGAGAAGGCGAATATCAGGCATGAAAAGATCCTTGGATGTTATGAACGGCCGCGGTCGAGGATGACGCTGTAGCGCGCCGGCACCTCGCCGGGATTATGGAAGGCGTGGCCATCGCCGACGCCCATGAAGAGACAATCGCCGGGCATGAGACGATGGGCGACGTCGCGATGCGTCACCTCCATTTCGCCCTCGAACAGCCAGACATGCTGGGTCATCGCAAGGCTTGCGGTATTCGGCGGAAAGATGACGCGCGCGCCGGCAGGGAAGATGACTTCGACGACATCGACCTTCGATTCGGTTCCCGGTGGCGAGACGGCGCGCCTGACATAGCCGGTGCCGGGGTCGCGCCAGATCGCCTGCTGCTCCCGGCGGGCAAGCGGTGATACCTCCTTGTCCTCCTCGGCAAAGAAGGCCGACAGTGAAAGGCCAAGCGCTGCGCAGAGCCGCGACAGCAGCGAGGCCGTCGGGCTCGCCTCCGCCCGCTCGATGCGCGAGATCATGGCACGGCTGACGGCCGAGGCATTGGCGAGCTCATCCAGCGTCAGGCAGCGGGCGATGCGCAGCTCCTTGATGCGCGCGCCGATCGCCAGTTCCAGATCATCATCCGCCATTATTAATGTCTCACGCTTCGTGATTCTACTATATGAGAAATATACGATCACATGATGGAATCAAGTATGCCTCAACGTTCCCTGGCGGCGGGGCCGGAAAAGGCTAACGTAAGGTGAAGATAGCCGCCAAAAGCCTGCTTTTCCGCTTTGCGGCGCGGGGCGGCGCTGCTATATGGCGCGCATGAGCACCAATTCCACCACTCCGCTTTCGCATATCCGCAACTTCTCGATCGTGGCCCATATCGACCACGGCAAATCGACGCTGGCCGATCGCCTGATCCAGACGACGGGCGGGCTTGCCGAGCGCGAGATGTCGGAGCAGGTGCTTGATAATATGGAGATCGAGCGCGAGCGCGGCATCACCATCAAGGCTCAGACCGTGCGCCTGCACTACAAGGCCAAGAATGGCGAGACCTATATCCTCAACCTGATCGACACGCCCGGACACGTCGACTTCGCCTATGAAGTCTCGCGCTCGCTGTCGGCCTGCGAGGGATCGCTGCTGGTCGTCGACGCCTCTCAGGGGGTCGAAGCGCAGACGCTCGCCAACGTCTATCAGGCGATCGACAATAATCACGAGCTCGTCACCGTCCTCAATAAGATCGATCTGCCGGCCGCCGAACCCGACCGCATCAAAGAACAGATCGAGGAAGTGATCGGCATCGATGCCTCCGACGCCGTGCTGATTTCGGCCAAGACCGGCCTCGGCATTCCAGACGTGCTGGAGGCCATCGTCCACAAGCTGCCGGCACCGAAGAGCGCGGGCGGCGAAAAAGCGCCGCTGAAGGCGCTGCTGGTCGACAGCTGGTACGACACCTATCTCGGCGTCATGGTTCTCGTGCGCATCATCGACGGCACGCTGACCAAGGGCCAGACCATCCGCATGATGGGCACGGACGCGAAATATCAGATCGAGCGCGTCGGCGTTCTGACACCGAAGATGGTCGCCGTCGACAGCCTCGGCCCCGGCGAGATCGGCTTCATCACCGCCTCCATCAAGGAAGTGGCCGATACCCGCGTCGGCGACACCATCACCGAAGACAAGCGCCCGACTGCCGAGGCCCTCCCCGGCTTCAAGCCGGCACAGCCTGTGGTGTTCTGCGGCCTTTTCCCCGTCGATGCCGCCGATTTCGAGGATCTGCGCTCCGCGATGGGCAAGCTGCGCCTCAACGACGCCAGCTTCTCCTTCGAAATGGAATCGTCCGCCGCTCTCGGCTTCGGTTTCCGCTGCGGCTTCCTAGGCCTCTTGCATCTCGAAATCATCCAGGAGCGCCTGGAGCGCGAATTCAATCTCGACCTGATCGCGACGGCGCCCTCCGTCGTCTATCAGCTCACCATGACGGACGGCACCGAGATCGAGCTGCACAACCCGGCCGACATGCCCGACGTCGTCAAGATTTCGGAATTCCGCGAGCCCTGGATCAAGGCGACGATCCTGACGCCGGACGATTATCTCGGCTCGATCCTGAAGCTCTGCCAGGACCGCCGCGGCATCCAGACCGAGCTGACCTATGTCGGCAACCGCGCCATGATCACCTACGATCTGCCGCTCAACGAAGTCGTCTTCGACTTCTACGATCGCCTGAAGTCGATCTCCAAGGGCTATGCCTCCTTCGACTACAGCCTGACAGATTATCGCGAGAGCGATCTCGTCAAGATGTCGATCCTCGTCAATGCCGAGCCGGTGGATGCGCTCTCCATGCTCGTGCACCGCTCCGCTGCCGAAAAGCGCGGCCGCGTCATGTGCGAGAAGCTGAAGGACCTGATCCCGCAGCACATGTTCCAGATCCCGATCCAGGCCGCCATCGGCGGGCGCATCATCGCCCGCGAGACGGTGAAGGCCCTGCGCAAGGACGTGACCGCCAAGTGCTACGGCGGCGACGCCACCCGCAAGCGCAAGCTGCTCGACAAGCAGAAAGAAGGCAAGAAGCGCATGCGGCAATTCGGCAAGGTCGAAATCCCGCAGGAGGCGTTCATTGCCGCGCTGAAGATGGGGGACGAGTGAGCGACCCGAAAAGCGGTGTCTCAGCTCCCGTCGAGAATAACGCTCGCGTCAGTAAAATCGAGCGCGAGCGTCTCTCGTTAATTGAGCATGCAGAGGCGATTACCAAGGTGAACGCCTCTGTTGGAAAACCTGGTCTGCCTTTTGCGCAGTATCGCCAGTTCTAACGGCGCAACTTCGCCGCTTCAGCATCAGGCCTGCGCCATATATTCCTTCGTCAGCCCCTCATACTCCTCCATCGCCGGGAGTGCCACGTAGCTGTGCTTGGCAGGCGTCGTCGCCCAGGGCAGCTTTTCGCTCGCCCAGGTCTCGATGAAGGGTGTGAACCAGCTGGTGTCGTCGAGCATGGTGGCGCGGACATTGACGAACCAATCGACGCCCTCGAGCTTCGTAAACAGCCAGCTCATGCAATGCGGGCAGAAATAATGATGGATAGTCTCCCCGTGCAGGCCGCCGATGACAGGCTCGCCTTTCGTCACTTCGAAGCCTTGCGAGGGAATGGCGGCGCTCAGCGAATAGGGTCCGGCGGTCATACGCTGGCAGCCTGTGCAGTGGCAGGCCATGGTGAGCAGGGGCTTGGCACTGATCTTCATCCGCACCTGTCCGCAGCGGCAGCCGCCTTCGCAGGGTAATTCCATCGTGCTCATGATATCGTCTTCTCCCACTTCGAAATCTGTCCAATCACAGCATATCGCGACTCGATTTGCGGATTGCCCGTTGTGATTGTATGCCACTGAAATCGTCAGGCTTCTACTGCCTGAGGAGGTTCCACATGCGCCTCGATCGTCCGCACCCAGGCTCGTGCGATAGCGAGGCCGGCGGTTTCCGCCGCAGGCGCATGCTTGGTGACAAGCTGCGGATAATTCTCCAGCCAGCCAGGTTCCTTGCTCTCGATCGTTTCCTGGAACTCACCGCGCCAGCGCTCGACCACGGCGGCATTGGCCTCGAAGTGGAACTGCGTGCCATAGGTGGCACGACCGATGCGGAAGGCCTGGTTCGCCGTCACGCCGTTGGCCGCGAGACGCGTGGCACCAGCAGGCAAGGTAAAGGTGTCGCCATGCCATTGGAAAATGGTGAATTCGTCGCCGACATCGGCCAGCAGCGGGTCCTGCCTCCCCGCATCGGTGAGACCGATCGTTTTCCAGCCGAATTCGTGCGCAACGCCGAGAAGATTTTCCGCCTCGTAGGCGCGCGCCAGGATCTGGCTGCCGAGGCAAATGCCGAGCACGGCCTTGTCTTCGCCCTCGAAACGGCGCATCAACCGCGCCAGCTCCGGCAGATAGGGATGCGTGTCATCGTCACGCGCGCTCTGCTCACCGCCGAGCACGACAAGCGCATCGTAAGAGACCGTGTCCTTGGGCAGCGCTTCGCCGCCCCAGGGACGGAACCATTCGATCTCGGCGCCAGCCTCTTCGAGCGCGATGCCGAGAGCGCCGAGCGGAGTGTTCTTCATATTCTCGATGATGGCGACACGCATTGCGATAATCCCCGAACAATGTTGCAGAGAGATGAGCATGCGGCGG
>JBCNPI010000167.1:0-12852 GCA_039593415.1 Rhizobium sp.
TCAAGTCCCTCACCTACCGCATCAAGAAGAACCGCAAGGCTCACTACGCCCTGATGGACATCGATGCTCCGGCCGCTGCGATCCAGGAAATGGAACGCCAGATGCGCATCAGCGAAGACGTCCTGCGCTACATGACGATCGCTGTCGAGAAGCACGAAGACGGCCCGTCGGCCATGATGCAGAAGCGCGACCGTGACGACCGTCCGCGCCGTGATGGCGACCGTCCGGAGCGCAGCTTCGGCGATCGTGGTCCGCGCCCGGATCGTGGTGACCGCGAAGACCGTCCGCGCCGTCCGCGCGAAGACCGCGTATAAGGAGATTTGAGAATGTCTGAAGTTTCCTCCGCACCGGTCCGCCGTCCGTTCCATCGCCGCCGCAAGACCTGCCCGTTCTCGGGCGCCAATGCGCCGCGCATCGACTACAAGGACGTTCGCCTCCTGCAGCGCTACATTTCCGAGCGCGGCAAGATCGTTCCGTCCCGCATCACGGCCGTTTCCCAGAAGAAGCAGCGCGAACTCGCCCAGGCGATCAAGCGCGCCCGTTTCCTCGGCCTGCTGCCCTACGTCGTCGCCTAATAGCGCCTGACGCAGAATGAACAAGGGGAAGGCAGCGATGCCTTCCCTTCTCCCTTTCGCGGTGGGCGCGGATCGGAACCTTGAAACCCCATGTTGGGGATAGGCTTTCAAGCCCGCGCGGCGAAGGCATCCTCTAACTGCTCGATACGAAGCAGGACAGCGACGTGAAGAAGTTGAACGCAAAAGAGCTTGGCATCGGCGCACTCGCCGGTCTGACCGCCGCCCTACTCGTGTATGGCGCGACGGCACAGCCGTGGCTCTTCATCCTGTTCGGCGCGCTTTCCGCTCTCCCGATCCTGATCGTCGGCCTCGGCTGGGGCAATATGGCCGTCATCGTTGCGGTCCTGGCTGCCGGCATCGTCGGCACGATCGCACAATCGGCCTATTTCGGGCTGTTCGTCGTTCTGCTAACGCTGATCCCGGCATGGCTCAGCCATCTCGCCAATCTGGCACGCCCCGCCTCTGAACTCGGCGGGCCGGATAACCTCATGGCCTGGTATCCGCTCTCCGACATCATGCTGCATCTATGCGGCCTTGCCGCGGTAGTCATCATCGTCGCCGGTGCGGTCATGGGCTACAGTGCCGACCTCGTCAGCCAAGTCGTGGACCTCTACGTCAAGGCTATGAACGAGCAGCAGCCATCGCTGCCGCTCGATCCGATCGCGATTCAGAAGACCAAGGCCCTGATGCTTTATGCGATCCCCGTCGCATGGGGCATGATCTGGGTCATGATGCTGCTGGCCGCCTATTATGTGGCGACCCGCGTCGTCGCTGCTTCGAGCCGCAATCTGCGTCCGCGCGAGGACATCCCTTCGTCGCTGCGCATGAATCGCAATGCGATCTTCGTCTTTCTCGTGGCGATCGTCGCCATTTTCTTTGGCGGTGTTCTGGCCCTCATCGCCGCCGCCGTGCTCGGGGCCTTCGGCGCGGGCTTCATCGTTTCCGGCTTTGCATCGCTGCATTACTGGACACGCGGCAAGGACTGGCGACTGCCGGTGCTGGTCATCTGCTATCTGGTGTCCTTCATGCTGACGCTGCCACTCATCATCATTCTTGTTCTCGGTCTTTACGATACCCGCAAGGCTATATCGCTCACCCCGCACAAGAATGCCGACACACCCAAACAAGACACGAAAATCTGACAACGAAAGGAACAAGAAAATGGAAGTCATTCTCCTCGAACGCATCTCCAAGCTCGGCCAGATGGGCGAAACCGTCAAGGTTCGCGACGGCTTTGCCCGTAACTACCTGCTGCCGCTCGGCAAGGCGCTGCGCGCCAACGCCGCCAACAAGGCCCGTTTCGAAGCCGAGCGCGCAACGCTCGAAGCGCGCAACCTCGAGCGCAAGAGCGAAGCCCAGAAGGTTGCCGACGTTCTCGCCGGCAAGTCCTTCATCGTCGTTCGCTCGGCTGGCGAAACCGGCCAGCTCTACGGTTCGGTCGCTGCGCGTGACGTCGTCGAAATCCTCGCAGCCGAAGGTTTCAACGTCGGCCGCAGCCAGGTTCATATGAACACGCCGATCAAGGCCATCGGCCTGCACGATGTCACGATCGGCCTTCATGCCGAAGTCGAAATCACGATCGAGCTCAACGTTGCACGCTCCGCTGAAGAAGCCGAACGTCAGTCCAAGGGCGAAACCCTCACCTCCGCCGACGCCATCTACGGCGTTGACGAAGACGCTCTTCGTCCGGAAGACTTCTTCGATCCGGAAGCCGAACGCGACAACGAAGACGAAGCTTGATCTTTGCGTCTTCGCAGCATTGCGAACGAGAAAGCCTGGGTTTTGCGACCCAGGCTTTTTTGTTGGTCCGCAAAGGATAAAACACGCCTTCGCTCAATCGCTCGCCTTATCCTCGGGCAGCAGGGCCGAATCCTTGTCGATCGAAACGATAACGGACATTCCGGGCGCCAGTTCGTCCGCCAAAGGCTGTCCATCTTCGATCTTGATCCTGACGCCAAGGCGCTGTGCGACCTTGGTAAAATTGCCGGTGGCGTTGTCGGGCTTTATGACGGCGAATTCGGAACCGGCGGCCGGCGAGAAGCGCTGGATGCGGCCCTTGATCTCGCGGTGCCCAAGTGCATCGACGGAGATCGTCACGGGCTGGTCGAGCTTCATGCCATCAAGCTGCGTCTCCTTGAAATTGGCAATGACCCAAACGTCTTTCGGCACAAGACCCATGAGCTGCGTGCCGGACGTTACATATTGGCCGAGGCGCACGCCGACTTCCCCGACCCGCCCATCGCGCGGCGCTCTGATCGTCGTATTGTCCAGATCGATATCGGCAAGCTGGACGGCAGCCTCCGCCCCGCTGACACCGGCTTCGAGCGAGGCGCGGTCGACGATGATCGTCGTCAGGTTCTGCTGGGAGACGTCGAGGGCAGCTTTCGCCTGGTTGACCGAAGCCTGAGCCTGCCGCAGCGTCGCTTGGGCCTGTTCGGCGTCGCTTGTCGTCGACACGCCTCTCGACACCAGCGTCGTCACACGATCGGCGGCAAGCTGGGCGCGCTTGAGCGCGGCATTGGCACTGTCGATCTGCGCCTGGCTGGAGGCGATGCCCGCCTTGGCGGCCTGCTCCTGCTGCTGCGAATTGGCGAGCGCCGCCTTCTGCCCGGCAAGCGTTGCCCGCGCCTGTGCTACCTTCTGCTTATAGATGCGGTCGTCGATCTGGGCGAGCACGTCACCCTCCTTGACGAGCTTGTAGTCCTTGATCGGCACGTCGGTAATATAGCCGCTGACCTGTGGGCTGATTGTCGTGACATAGCCTTTGACGTAAGCGTCGTCGGTGGTCTCGACCGAGGTTTTGAACGGCGGCAGGTGCCAGGCGTAAAGCACCAGCATGATGCCGCCGATGCCGGCGAGAACCGCGATGACTTCGATTGGGGAGCGAACGAGCCTCGACATGGAGCTATTTCATATCCTCATGGGTTGGATGTCGCGACCTCTACCCCATCGTCAGCCAGGCGAGCCCTCACGAAGCGGAAGAAGACATGGATTGATAGGCCGGCAAGCGAAAGGAAGGCGATCACGGCAGCCACGAGAAAGGCGTCTCCATAGGCGAGCATATTGGCCTCGCGGCTGACCTGCGCGCCGAGCAGCGCCAGTCCTTCTCCCTTCAGGAGCGCGCTGTCCCCGATCACCTTGCCATAAGAGGACGAAAGCTGGCTGACACGTTCAGCGACATGCGGATCGGTCAAGAGCACGCGCTCGGTCAGCACGGCTGAATGGAATTTCTCGCGAATGGTAATCAGCGTGCCGTAAAAGGCTGAGCCGATGAGGCCGCCGATACTTTGCGTGAAAGTGAAGACGACGAAGAAGGTCACCAGATATGGCGGCCCTTTGGATATGGCTTCCTTGAAGCCTATCGACATGGACGGCGGCAGGAATAGAGCCGCGCCGGCCGCCACCAATGCCTGGCTGAGATACATCTGCTCGGGGCGTGTCAGGTTCGTCACCTGCGAATCCATCAGTGAGCCCACACCCATCAGGATGAGCGCGACGAACTGGATCTGCCAGCTGAAGCCATAGCTCATGAACACGGTGCAGATGAGCCCGCCGATGATGGAGAAGGCCAGGACGATCCAATAGAGCAAGGAGAGCTGATCATAGAGCAGGCCGACCGCATTCTGGTAGAAAGTCATAATGACCGAGGTCTGCTCGGCGGCAATGATGCGGAAAATCAGAAGGATCGCCGTCAGATGCAGAATCTCCGGCCGAAGCAGCCAGCGAACGTCGATCAAAGGCGTCGAGCGCCTCAGTTCGACGACGATGGCAACGGTGAGCGACGCAATGGCGAGCGCCAGCACGATACCGAGCCAGGGCACCTCCAGCCACCAATAGAGGCGACCGACCGAAAGGACGACCGCCAGACAGCCGAAGCCGATCGCGACGAGAAGATAGCTGAAGATATCGCCCAGCACGATGACCTTGACGCGGGGCGGCGGTGTCAGCGGCAGTAGATAGATGATCGGCATGACCAGCAACGCCAATGCCATCTCGAGCGTGTAGAGGCCACGCCATTGGCCATAATCCAGCAGCGAGGGCGACACGAGGCGCGTGATGGGGGCCGCAAGCAGGGTATTCATCATCGCCAGGCTGACGCCGACGGTCATCTTTTTCGCCGGCTCGAAAGCCTCCAGCATATAGAGGAATCCGAGCGTCGAGAGCGGTGCGCCGGCGATCCCGCTCAAGAAGCGGACGACGACCGCGGAATGCAGATCGGAGACGAAAAGATTGAGCAGCGAGGCGAGCACGAAGCCGAGGATGCTGACCTCGGCGAAATTGCGCACGCCATATTGCAGACGGATCTTCACCAGCGCGATGGCAAGGCTGACATTGGGCGCCATATAGGCCGCGGAAAGCCAAGCGGACTCTGTGGTCGTCGCCGCGATGGTTCCCTGGATCTGCGTGAGATTGGCGAAGGCGAGATTGAGACCCAGGCCCTGGGTCAGGAAGAACATGACGGATGCCGCGATATAAAGCGGCACCTTCCAGCCCGGCATAGGCGGCGGAGCGGCAGGAACGGCGTTGGCTTCCGCGTTGGCGACCGCGCCTGGATTACCGCTCATGCACTACCTCATGATTTGCCCAGGTTCTGGAGGTTGGCAGTCATGGCGCGGATAACCTTGAGCGCCACGCCGACATCCTCATCCGAAATTCCCTGCAAGATATCCGCGCGCACACTGGTGGCAAGTGCCTCAACCTCGGCGGCGACGACTTTTCCGGATTCCGTCATGAATATCTGCTTGGCGCGCCGATCCGACAGGGCAGCCCGGCGCTCGATGAAGTTCTGCGCTTCCATGGCATCAAGAATACGCACGAGGGTCGGCGTTTCCAGTTCCAGCTCGTCGGCGAGCTCTCTCTGGTTGATCCCGTCCCGGCGGGAGAGCTTGCGAAAAACCCTTGCGCGGGAAAGAGTCATGCCGTGTTCGCGGACAAGGGCGTCAAAAGCTGCCCTTAGCTTGCGATTGAACGCGGAAAGATCGTCGAAGAGTTCTTGTCTTGATGGCGCACCTGGCATTATTGCAACTTTATACTATAAGCATCCTACCCTAATTTAAGGGGAATACCCGGATTTTCTCAGCTTTTCAAGCATGATAGCCGCAACAGTTGATGCGTGCAGCGAAAGACCCGGCTAAAATGTTCCCACGGATAATTTGCATAAGTGATTCGTGTGTCGATCTTTGCGTTGCAAAGTGGCCACAAGGGATTTTTTACGTGGCGGAAACTTGTCCCTGTGGACGAGTGGAAAAACGTTGATAGGCCGACCCTATCTATCCCGCTAGGCATGGCCACCCCTTTGCACGGTTGACCATGACACAGGATCGTCGCAAACCAGTCGATACCCTAAAGCATGAAGAGATGGAAAATGAACGAAGCTGCGCGAAAGCTCGCCGCCATTGCTCCCGCCGACCAGCACTATCGCGAAGCGCCCAACAATATCGAGGCGGAACAGGCTCTGCTGGGCGCCATCCTCGTCAATAACGATGCCTATTACCGCGTCTCCGACTTCCTGAAGCCGATCCATCTCTACGAGCCGCTGCATCGGAAGATCTTCGAAGTCGCCGGCGACATCATCCGCATGGGCAAGACGGCCAATCCGGTCACCATCAAGAGCTTCGTGCCGGCGGACGAGAAGGTCGGCGACATGACGGTGGCGCAGTATCTCGCGCGCCTCGCCGTCGAGGCCGTGTCGATCATCAATGCGGAAGACTATGGTCGCGCCATCTATGACCTGGCGCTGCGCCGGGCGCTGATCACGATCGGCGAGGACATGGTCAACATCGCCTATGACGCGCCGCTCGACATGCCGCCGCAGACGCAGATCGAGGACACGGAGCGCCGGCTGTTCGAGCTTGCCGAGAATGGCCGCTACGACGGCGGCTTCCAGTCGTTCAACGATGCCGTGGCGCTTGCGATCGACATGGCGGCGGTGGCAAAGGAGCGCGACGGCGGCCTTTCCGGCATCTCCACCGGCATCCATTCGCTCGACAGCAAGATGGGCGGCCTGCAGCGCTCCGACTTGATCATCCTTGCCGGCCGCCCCGGCATGGGTAAGACCTCGCTTGCCACCAACATCGCCTATAATATTGCGGCTGCCTATGAGGGTGAAGTTCAGCCTGATGGCTCGATGAAGGCGAAGAACGGCGGCGTCGTCGGCTTCTACTCGCTGGAAATGTCGTCGGAACAGCTCGCTACTCGTATCATCTCCGAACAGACAGAAGTCTCCTCCTCGAAGATCCGCCGCGGCGACATCAACGATGCCGATTTCGAAAAGCTGGTAGCTTGCTCGATGATGATGCAGAAGGTGCCGCTTTATATCGACCAAACCGGCGGTATCTCCATCGCCCAGCTCGCGGCCCGTGCCCGTCGCCTGAAACGCCAGCGCGGCCTTGATGTTCTGGTCGTCGACTACGTACAGCTCATGACCGGCTCGAAGAAATCGGGTGAAAACCGCGTTCAGGAAATTACCGAGATCACCACGGGCCTGAAGGCGCTCGGCAAGGAGCTCAACGTTCCGATCGTCGCACTCTCCCAGCTCTCGCGTGCGGTCGAAAGCCGCGACGACAAGCGGCCTCAGCTTTCGGACCTGCGTGAATCAGGCTCGATCGAGCAGGACGCCGACGTGGTGCTCTTCGTGTTCCGCGAGGAATATTATGTGAAGAACCAGGAGCCGCGCGATCCGAACGATCCGAAGTATGCGGAATGGGAAGCTTTGTTCGACCGCGTGAAGGGCACGGCCGATGTCATCATCGCCAAGCAGCGCCACGGACCGACGGGCACGGTGAAGCTCGCCTTCCAGTCGGAATTCACCCGCTTTGCCGATCTCGCCGATTCCTCCTTCCTTCAGTATGAGGAACATTGAGGAAGGCGCTTTGCGGCGCATATGTGCGGCGCAACACTTTTTCTTTTCATCAACGACCTCTATCCTGGCCGGAGCAAAATCACCTCCGGCCATTTTCTCGTTCAGGCGGCTCCATGACAGACAATTTCAATGACGATGATGCTTTCGCTTCCGCCGGCCTGCGGCTGACGGTGGATCTCGGCGCGCTCGTCGAAAACTGGCGCGACCTGACGCGCCGCTCCGGGAAAGCGCGCACGTCAGCCGTCGTCAAGGCTGATGCCTACGGGCTTGGGATCGAGGATGTCGGCGAAACCCTTTATGCGGCCGGCGCCCGCGATTTCTTCGTCGCTACCGCAGACGAAGGCGCGACCTTGCGGCTCTATGCCCCCGAGGCGCGCATCTTTGTTTTGAGCGGCATCTGGCCGGGCATGGAGCGCCGGTTCTTCGAAAACGATCTCGTGCCCGTCATCGCTTCGGAAGAGCAACTGACCTTCTGGATGTCGGTTCTGTCTGACTATGGCGACTATCCCTGCGCACTGCAGGTGGACACCGGCTTCAACCGGCTCGGCCTGCCGATGAATGATGCGATTGCGCTTGCCGATGATGTCTCCCGTCCGGCAAGCTTTGCGCCGGTTCTCGTGATGAGCCATCTCGCCTGCGGTGACGATCCTTCCAATGCCATGAACAGGCAGCAGCTCGAGGCTTTCCGCAAGGTCAGCATCGCCTTCGAAGGCATCGAGGCGAGCCTTGCCAATTCGGCCGGCATATTCCTCGGACCGGACTATCATTTCGATCTTACACGCCCTGGCATCGCCACCTATGGCGGTGAGGCTGTTCCTGGCATAGCCAATCCGATGCGACCAGTCGCCACGGCCGAGGCGCGGATCATCCAGACGCGATCGGTCAAATCAGGCGAAACGGTAGGATACGGCCGCGCACTGCAATTGACGCGCGACAGCCGGCTGGCGATCGTCTCGGCCGGCTATGCCGATGGCTACATGCGCAGCCAGTCGAGCGGCGGCGTGCCGCTGCGCCAGACCGGCATCCCAGGCGGTCATGGATTCATTGCCGGCCACAAGGTGCCGGTCGCCGGCCGCATTACCATGGACCTCACCATTTTCGACGTTACCGACCTGCCGGACAACGTGGCGCGCGCCGGCGACTATATCGAGCTTTTCGGCAGCAATATCCCGGTCGACGACGCGGCGCGCGCAGCGGGCACGATCGGCTACGAGATGCTGACGAGCATGGGGCTCAGGCACGAGCGCCGGTATATCTCTGAAGAGACAGAGGAATAGCCCGCGGCTTTCAGCAGAAAGCGCGGCGCCGTTTTTCGAAACGCTTCAGCGCGCGCTGATCGCCAACCGGACGCCGAGAGCGACGAACAGCGTGCCCAGACCGCGGTCGAGCCACAGGCCGAGGCTGCGATTGCGCCGGAGAGCCTCGCTCAGTCGGCCGCCGAGCAGGATGAGCGGCGGCTCGATGAAGGCGGCGACGACGATGATCAGGCTTCCATGCAGCAAAAGCTGCGCCCAGACCGGGCCGGCGCCTTCGACCACGAATTGCGGCAGGAAGGCCAGGAAGAAGATCGCGACCTTCGGGTTGAGCAGAGAGACCATGATGCCCTGGCGATAGATGCGGCTAAAGGACAGAGTCTTGCCCGTCTCCTTGATCCATGCCCCCTCGCCCTTCGAACGCAACGCCTGGATGCCGAGCCATAGCAGATAGGCCGCGCCGACCCATTTGACCGCCGAGAAAGCTATTGCGGAGGCCGCCAGGATCGCCGAAAGACCGGCAGCCGCCATCAGCACATGCAGGCACGCGCCGCTCCAGATCCCAAACAGTGCCGCAAAGCCGGAGCGCATGCCGCTTCGGATCGTATGGCCGAGAATGAAGGCGATATCCGGTCCCGGCGACAGGTTAAGAAGCGTCGCCGCGGACAGAAACTCGATCCAGTGCGCAAGCGTATAGTCAAACATTCGTCATCATCCATAAAAACCCGGCATAAAAACTGACACGATCGTCATTGATACGAAAATCATTAGTTTTGATGGGCCGGGAAAGACATTATCTGTCAGCCGATCGCGATTCGCTGCGAAAAGCGAAGCATTTGAACTTGAGAACAGCATCCGATGGCTAAGGCCCGTACACAATTCATCTGCCAGAACTGCGGCACGGTCCACAATCGCTGGGCGGGCAAGTGCGACAGTTGCGGCGCATGGAACACCATCGTCGAGGAAGATCCGATGGGCGGGATCGGCGGCGGCCCGGCTAAGACGCCGCGCAAGGGCAAGCCGGTGACGCTGACGACGCTTTCTGGCGAGATCGAGGAAGCGCCGCGTATCCATACCGGCATATCCGAGCTCGACCGCGCCACCGGCGGCGGCTTCGTGCGCGGCTCGGCTGTTCTCGTCGGTGGCGATCCAGGTATCGGCAAGTCGACCCTGCTGATGCAGGCTGCAGCAGCCCTCGCGCGTCAAGGGCACAAGATCGTTTATGTCTCCGGCGAAGAGGCCGTGGCGCAGGTTCGCCTGCGCGCCCAGAGACTGAAGGCGGCCGACACCGAAGTGCTGCTCGCGGCTGAAACCAATGTCGAGGATATTCTCGCGACGCTTGCGGAAGGCAAGCGGCCGGATCTCGTCATCATCGATTCGATCCAGACACTATGGAGCGAGCTTGCCGAATCCGCGCCCGGCACGGTGACGCAGGTACGAACCGGCGTGCAGGCGATGATCCGCTTCGCCAAGCAAACCGGCACGGCCATGGTGCTGGTCGGCCACGTCACCAAGGACGGCCAGATCGCGGGCCCGCGCGTCGTCGAGCACATGGTCGATGCCGTCCTCTATTTCGAAGGTGATCGCGGCCATCATTACCGCATCCTGCGCACAGTGAAGAACCGCTTCGGCCCGACCGACGAGATCGGCGTCTTCGAAATGTCCGATGCCGGCCTGCGCGACGTGCCAAACCCGTCCGAGCTCTTCCTCGGAGAGCGTAATGAAAAATCGCCGGGTGCGGCAGTCTTCGCGGGTATCGAGGGCACGCGTCCCGTGCTGGTTGAAGTGCAGGCGCTGGTCGCGCCGACGTCGCTCGGCACACCGCGCCGCGCTATCGTCGGCTGGGATTCGGCGCGCCTTTCGATGATCCTCGCGGTTCTGGAAGCGCATTGCGGCGTGCGGCTCGGGCAGCACGATGTTTACCTCAATATTGCCGGCGGTTACCGCATTTCCGAACCGGCTGCGGACCTTGCGGTCGCTTCTGCACTGGTTTCCTCTTTGGCTGGTCTTGCCCTACCCGCCGATTGCGTCTATTTCGGCGAAGTCAGCCTGTCGGGCGCCGTCCGGCCGGTTGCGCACACCGCCCAGCGTCTCAAGGAAGCCGAGAAGCTGGGATTTTCCGCGGCCGTCCTGCCTGCCGCTTCCGCAGACCTACCGAAGGTCAACGGCGGACGCTGGAGCGAGATCGACAGCCTGCCGGATCTGGTGGCGCGCATTGCTGGATCGAAGGGTGCGCTGAGGCGCACGGAAGACGAGGACTGAGCCTTACTTCAGCCGTTCTTGGCGAGGAAGAGGCTCATGATTGAGGCCGATGCCGACCATAAGGTCCGGCAAGTCTTGAAGTGGATTATAGATGCCCATTACGATTTTCGACGGTATTGTTATCGGCGTTCTTCTCTTCTCCGCCGTTCTGGCCATGGTTCGCGGCTTTTCGCGCGAAATCCTTTCGATCGTCAGTTGGGGCGGCTCCGCGGTCGCCGCTTATTATCTTTATCCGCTGCTCGTTCCCTACGCCCTGCAATACAAGGCCGATACCAAGATCGCGACGATCGCCTCGGCGGCCGTTATCTTCCTGCTGGCGCTCATCATCATTTCCTTCATCACGATCCGGATCGCCGATTTCATCATCGACAGCCGCATTGGCGCGCTCGATCGCACGCTCGGCTTCCTCTTCGGCGCGGCGCGCGGCCTGCTACTGATGGTGGTCGTCGTGGCCTTCTGGAACTGGCTGGTGGCTCCGGCCGCCCGTCCGGCCTGGGTCAACAACGCAAAGTCCAAGCCTTTCCTGGATTCGATGGTCGAGAAGCTGAAGTCGGCACTGCCTGAAAACGTTCAAGCCATGCTGCCGCCGGAGATCATCAACAAGATCGCGCCGAACCAGCAGCAACAGACTCAGCCGCAGACTGGTGGCGACAACGCGGCGCCGAACGACACGGCACCGTCGGATGATGCGCCCGCGCCGCAGACAAACAATTGACGGTGCGTTTACAGGCTTGACCAGCCGCCCGAGAATCGCCATTTGAGCGGCGTGATATTGAAAGATCCGGCCCGATATTTTTTCCGGCCGGATTTTCGGCTATTTTAATGGTTATCCGTGACGCCGCCCCGATCCGCCCACGTTGAGAGCAAAGGCCTGCAGCCATGAATCATTCCCTTTCCATCGAGGACGATATCGACGGCGACACGCTGCATGAAGAATGCGGCGTCTTCGGCATTTTGGGACACCCGGATGCAGCGACGCTGACGGCACTCGGCCTGCACGCTCTGCAGCATCGCGGCCAGGAAGCAGCCGGTATTGTCTCCTTCGACGGTCAGCGCTTCCATTCGGAGCGGCAAATGGGCCTCGTCGGCGATCACTATACCGATCCGGCGACGCTCGCCCGGCTGCCCGGCGACCGCTCGATCGGCCATGTGCGCTATTCAACCACGGGCGAAACCATCCTGCGCAACGTCCAGCCTCTGTTTGCCGAGCTGGAAGTCGGTGGCATCGCGATCGCTCATAACGGCAATTTCACCAATGGCCTGACCATGCGCCGGCAGCTGATCGCCGACGGCGCCATCTGTCAGTCGACCTCGGACACCGAAGTCGTCCTGCATCTCATCGCCCGCTCCAAGCATCCCTCCTCCTCCGATCGTTTCATCGACGCCATCAGGCAGATGGAAGGCGGATATTCGATGCTCGCCATGACGCGCACGAAGCTGATCGCCGCCCGCGACCCGATCGGCATCCGGCCGCTGGTCATGGGCGAGCTCGACGGCAAGCCGATCTTCTGCTCCGAGACCTGCGCTCTCGACATCATCGGCGCAAAATATGTGCGCGATGTCGAAAACGGCGAGGTGATCATCTGCGAGATCCAGCCTGATGGTTCGATCACGGTCGATGCCCGCAAGCCGGAGGTTTCCCGCCCCGAGCGCCTCTGCCTGTTCGAATATGTCTATTTTGCCCGCCCCGATTCCGTTGTCGGCGGCCGCAACGTCTATGTCGCCCGCAAGAACATGGGCATCAACCTTGCCAAGGAAGCGCCCGTCGCCGCCGACGTCGTCGTGCCGGTGCCGGATGGCGGCACGCCGGCGGCCATCGGCTACGCGCAGGCAAGCGGCATTCCCTTCGAGCTTGGCATCATCCGCAACCACTATGTAGGCCGTACCTTCATCGAGCCGA
>JBCNPI010000168.1:0-12823 GCA_039593415.1 Rhizobium sp.
GGCTTCACGCCCTATCCCGTCATGAGTGCGATGACCCATTTCCCGGAGGATTTTTCTCCGGCTCCCTTGATCGAAGCGGCGGAGTAAGAGCCATGTCCCTCGTTCCAGAAATCGATTACGGCACGCCCGCCTCCCAATCCGAAACCATGGTGACGCTGACCATCGACGGGCAGCAGATTACGGTGCCTGAGGGCACGTCGATCATGCGCGCCTCGATGGAAGCCGGCATTGAAGTGCCGAAGCTCTGCGCCACCGACATGATCGATGCCTTCGGCTCCTGCCGGCTCTGTCTCGTCGAAATCGAAGGCCGCAACGGCACCCCGGCCTCATGCACGACACCGGTCGCACCCGGCATCGTCGTTCACACACAGACCGGCCGGTTGAAGGATATCCGCCGCGGCGTGATGGAGCTCTATATCTCCGACCATCCGCTCGACTGTCTCACCTGTGCTGCCAATGGCGACTGCGAATTGCAGGACATGGCCGGCGCCGTCGGCCTGCGTGACGTGCGCTACGGCTATGAGGGCGACAATCACGTCAAGACGCGCAACAATGGCGACATCAATCTGAAATGGGCGCCGAAAGACGAGTCCAATCCTTATTTTACCTATGATGCTTCGAAGTGCATCGTCTGTTCGCGCTGTGTGCGTGCCTGCGAGGAAGTGCAGGGCACCTTCGCGCTGACCATCGAAGGCCGCGGCTTCGATTCACGCGTCTCGGCCGGCATGCATGAGAGTTTCATCGATAGCGAATGCGTTTCCTGCGGCGCCTGCGTGCAGGCCTGCCCGACCGCAACGCTGACCGAAAAGTCTGTCATATCGATCGGCCAGCCGGAACATTCCGTCGTCACCACCTGCGCCTATTGCGGCGTCGGCTGCTCCTTCAAGGCGGAAATGCGCGGCGAGGAGCTGGTGCGCATGGTGCCCTGGAAGGACGGCCAGGCCAATCGCGGCCATTCCTGCGTCAAGGGCCGCTTCGCCTATGGTTATTCGACCCACAAGGATCGTATCCTCAACCCGATGATCCGCGAAAAGGTGACAGATCCCTGGCGCGAAGTGACCTGGGACGAGGCCCTTGCCCACATCGCCACCGAATTCAAGCGGCTGCAATATCAGTATGGCCGCGATTCCATCGGCGGCATCACCTCCTCACGCTGCACCAACGAGGAAACCTATCTGGTGCAGAAGCTGGTGCGCGCCGGCTTCGGCAACAACAATGTCGATACCTGCGCCCGTGTCTGCCATTCGCCGACCGGTTATGGGCTCGGCCAAACCTTCGGCACTTCGGCCGGCACGCAGAATTTCGACAGCGTCGAGCATTCCAATGTCGTTATCGTCATCGGTGCCAATCCGACGGACGGCCATCCCGTTTTCGGCTCCCGCTTGAAGAAGCGATTGCGTCAGGGTGCCAAGCTCATCGTCATCGACCCGCGCCGCATCGATCTGGTGCGCACGCCGCATGTCGAGGCAAGCTACCACCTGCCGCTGAAGCCGGGCACGAACGTTGCCATGCTGACTGCGCTGGCTCACGTCATCGTCACCGAAGGCCTGTTCGACGAGAAATTCATCCGCGAACGCTGCGACTGGTCCGAGTTCGAGGACTGGGCAGCTTTCGTTGCCGAGCCGCAGCACAGCCCGGAAGAAACGGAAAAATATACCGGCGTTCCCGCTGATCTCGTGCGCGGTGCTGCCCGCCTCTATGCCAAGGGCGGCAACGGCGCGATCTATTACGGCCTCGGCGTCACCGAGCACAGCCAGGGCTCGACGACGGTCATGGCGATCGCCAACCTTGCCATGGCGACCGGCAATATCGGCCGCCCCGGTGTCGGCGTGAACCCGCTGCGCGGCCAGAACAATGTGCAGGGCTCCTGCGATATGGGTTCCTTCCCGCATGAGCTGACCGGCTATCGCCACATCTCCGACGATGCCACGCGCGAAGTCTTCGAAAAGCTGTGGGGCGTGAAGCTCAACAACGAGCCCGGCCTGCGCATCCCGAATATGCTCGATGCCGCCGTCGAAGGCACGTTCAAGGGCATTTACATCCAGGGCGAGGATATCCTTCAGTCTGATCCGGATACCAAGCATGTTGCTGCCGGCCTTGCCGCGATGGAATGCGTCGTCGTTCACGATCTCTTCCTGAACGAGACGGCCAACTACGCGCATGTCTTCCTGCCCGGCTCGACCTTCCTGGAAAAGGACGGGACCTTCACCAATGCCGAACGCCGCATCAATCGCGTTCGCAAGGTCATGACCCCCCGCAACGGCTATGCCGATTGGGAGGTAACGCAGAAGATGGCGCAGGCCATGGGTCTTGCCTGGAGCTATACGCATCCGTCCGAGATCATGGACGAGATCGCCGCGACGACGCCGACCTTCGCGCTGGTTTCCTACGACCATCTCGAAAAGATGGGCTCCGTGCAGTGGCCCTGCAACGAGAAGACGCCGCTCGGCTCGCCGATCATGCATGTCCACGGCTTCGTGCGCGGCAAGGGCAAGTTCATCCGCACGGAATATGTCCCCACCGACGAGCGCACCGGCCCGCGCTTTCCGCTGCTGCTCACCACCGGGCGCATTCTCAGCCAGTACAATGTCGGCGCGCAGACGCGGCGCACCGAGAATGTCGTCTGGCATGCGGAAGATCGCCTGGAAATTCATCCGCACGATGCGGAGCAGCGTGGCATCCGCGATGGCGACTGGGTCCGGCTCGGCAGCCGCTCCGGCGACACGACGCTTCGGGCATTGATTACCGACCGCGTCGCTCCTGGCGTCGTCTACACGACCTTCCATCATCCGGATACGCAGGCGAATGTCATCACCACCGATTATACCGACTGGGCGACGAATTGCCCGGAATACAAGGTGACGGCGGTGCAGGTCTCGCCGTCGAACGGCCCGTCTCAATGGCAGGTCGATTATGATGAGCAGGCGCGGCAGTCGCGGCGCATCGTTGGTAAGATGGAGGCGGCGGAGTGAGATTGGATGGGCTGATCCCTTCTCCCCCTGGGGAGAAGGTGCCCGCAGGGCGGATGAGGGGGCCTTTTCGCGTGGAAGGAACTATCCTTCGTCTGCGCTCAGGCCGTTCGGAGCCCTCGTTCCTCGCCCCCCTCATCCGACGCTTCGCGTCACCTTCTCCCCGAGGGGGAGAAGGGGAGACCGGACAATGACCAAGTTCATCCCCACCACCTCCGTCCCCGAAACCGTCAGCCGCAACGGCCTGCAGCGTTCGGGCACGCGCGTCGTCCCCGAGGAAGTGCCGATCGCCTTTTCCTATGGCGGCACGTCGCATGCGGTCATGATGGGAACGCCCGCCGATATCGAGGATTTTGCCGTTGGCTTCAGCCTGACCGAGGGCATTATTACCAATATCAGCCAGATTGTCTCCGTCGAATCCATCGAGGGCGAGCAGGGGATCGATGTACAGGTCACGCTCGTCGACGATGCCGCCGATGCCTTGCGGCTGCGGCGTCGCCATATGGCAGGACCCGTCGGCTGCGGCCTATGCGGCATCGAATCGATCGAGCAGGCCGTGCGCCAGGTGCCGGATGTCTCCCCGATTGGCTTGAAGCTGATGCAAAAGGATATCGTTCGTGCGGTCGCTCTCCTCACCGATGCCCAGCCGCTGCATAACGAGACACGGGCCGTCCATGGCGCGGGCTTCTATATTCCATCCCGAGGACTGATTGCGGTGCGCGAAGATGTTGGCCGGCACAACGCGCTGGACAAGCTCTGCGGTGCAGTCATTCGCTCTGGTCGCAAGGGAGCAGATGGAGTGGTCGCCGTTACTAGCCGGCTCTCCGTCGAGATGGTGCAGAAGGCGGCAATTCTGGGCAGCCCGGTGCTGGTCGCCATCTCGGCGCCGACGGCCCTCGCCATCCGCACGGCGGACGAGGCCGGCATGACGCTGGTGGCGCTGGTGCGCGGCGACGATTTCGAGATTTTCACCCATCCGCATCGCATTATTACGGGGAGCATCGCCGATGTCGCCTGAGGAAACGCCGCACGGCAAGGCCGAAACCAAGCTCATCTACATGGCGAACCAGATCGCCACCTTCTTTAAGACGCAGCCCGCAAACGAAGCGGTGCAGGGGGTTGCCACGCATATCAACAAGTTCTGGGAGCCACGTATGCGGCGCCAGTTGTTCGCGATCATCGAGCATGGGGATAGCGGGCTGAGTCCGCTGGTGCTGGAGGCGGCGGCGCTGATTCACAAGCCTGCGCCGGCAGAAGAAATTAGGCCGGCTTAATTTTTAAAATGCGCGACGATCAAGGTATCTACGCCTTGTTCGGCTGACGTCCCGCCAAAATGAAGAAGCCGCCCCGAAGGCCCGGAGCGGCTTCCTTAAAGAGATCGGTCCCGCGAAATTACGCGGCCAGTTCTTCCGTTTCGTTTTCCTTGAACATCTTGGCGAGGTTCAGGAAGCAGATCATTCCATTCTCGGTGGCGATGATGCCTTCGCAATAGGCGCGGTCGAAGGATGCCGTGACTTCCGGAACCGGCTGCACCTGGCTGGAAGCGATCGTCAGGATGTCGGAGACGCGGTCGACGAGCATGCCGATGACCATGCTATGCACTTCGGCAACGACAATGGCGCTGCGCTCATTGGCAACCGTGCTCTGCATGCCGAGCTTGTAGGCGAGGTCGATGATCGGGATGACCGAGCCGCGCAGGTTCATGACGCCAATGACATCGGCCGGTGCGTGCGGGATTGGCGTCGACGGTGCCCAGCCGCGGATTTCGCGGATCGTGGTGGTCTTGACGCAAAATTCCTGATCATGCAGCCGGAAGGCAATGATCTCCAGAGTTTCGCCGCTGAAGCTGGTGGAATTGATCGTGGCCATGAACGTTCTTTCCGTTGAAGCGTGACGCCGAATCCGGCGTATTGATGACACGATAAAGCAAGAACATTGCTCAAACCTAAATCTATACAAGCGGTTTCGACTGTATGGATTCCAGGGCAATATGCGGGAACTTTTGCCGAGGAGGGCTCAGGCGACTTTTCCTCGCGGGTCAAGACGACTCTCGGAGAATAACGAACCGCCCTTCAGGCGGCCCGTGTCGGCCGATCGAAAATACGCCGGCCGAAAAGGCTTGCGGCCATTTCCACAAGAACACGAGCGCTCTTGCCGCGGTCGTCGAGGAAGGGGTTGAGTTCGACGAGATCGAGCGACGAGACGAGGTTGCTGTCGGAGAGCATTTCCATGATGAGATGCGCTTCGCGATAGGTGGCGCCGCCAGGCACCGTGGTTCCGACGCCGGGGGCGATATCGGGGTCAAGGAAGTCCACGTCGAAGCTGACATGCAGCAGGCCATTGGCTTCGCTGACGGTATCGAGCACCTTGCGCATGATGGCGGCGACACCCTGTTCGTCGAGCGAGCGCATGTCGAAGACGTTGACGCCGTGTTCGCGGATTTCCTCGCGCTCGCGCGGATCGACGGAACGGATGCCGACCTGGAAGACCTTCGTCGGGTCGACCAGCGGACGCCTCGCCGGCAGAACGCCTTCGATCTCGGCTTCGCCGCAAAAGAATGCGACGGGCATGCCGTGAATATTGCCTGATGGGGAGGTGGCGGGCGAATTGAAATCGGAGTGAGCGTCGAGCCAGAGCACGAAGAGCGGACGGCCGGCCTCCGCCGCATGGCGGGCCATACCGGAAACGCTGCCCATGGAGAGGCTGTGGTCGCCGCCAAGGATCAGCGGGAAGCCGCCGGACGACGCAACATCGTAGACCTTTGCCTCCAGCGCGCGCGTGAAGGCGCCGACGATCTTCAGATTGTGAGCGTGCGGATGTTCCGGCAGGTCTGTTGCCGGCGCCGGATGCAAGTCCCCGCTATCCGTGACGCGATGGCCGAGTTCGGTCAACGTGGTTTCGATGCCGGCAATACGGAGCGCCGTGGGACCCATGCCGGCGCCGCGGCGGCCGGAACCTTCCTCCAGGGGAACGCCGATCAAGGTAATGGGGGTGGATTGCGTATTCATCGGCATTGCTCCGAGGGTTAGAGCTATTTCGGGGAAAAGGGGCTTCGGTGTTTTCCGTCCGGAATTGCTTAAAAACAATAGGATAGAGCGGTTCGGGGAGCCCGTGAAGGGCTAGGCTGCCCCGAAGCCTGTGGCGGCGCATTATCGATTGTCTGCATGACAGCAAAAAGATGGAAAATTGCCGAAAATCGATTAGCTTTCGACAGATTGCTCAATCCTATTTAGCAGAATGATAAGCTTATGGACGATCTCGACCGCGACCTATTGAGCGCGCTTCGCAACAATGCGCGCATCTCCGTTTCCTCCCTGGCCGCGGCGACCGGCACATCGCGCGCGACCGTTGCCGCCCGCATTGAGCGGCTGGTGGAAAATGGCACGATAGCAGCCTTCACCATTCGTACCGGCCACGAGACCCGCGCTGCAGGCGTCCGCGCGATCGTCTTGATCGAGGTGCTCGGCAAGCTGGCGGACAAGGTTGCCGATCAGCTTCGCGGCCTGCCGCAGGTGAGAGCCCTGCACAGCACCAACGGCAAATGGGACTTCATCGCTGAACTCGAGGATCGCGATCTTGCGTCATTCGACGAGACGCTCCGCCGGATCAGGCTCATCAACGGTATCAATACGACCGAATCCAATATCCTGCTGAAGACCAGCAAGATGGGATTTTAAGATAGTCTACCTTCCTCCCGGCGGAGAAGGAGCTGCGCGGCAACGCTTTCAGGGGAGAATATTCCTCAATACTCATGTTCGTAGACGATGCCGGCTTCGCCGGCGCCGTCCGACCCTGCCGCGCCGCGCAGCTTCACGCCTCGGCCGACATTGAAATTGATGATGGCCTTGGTGTTGTTGGAAGCGCCCTGCTGCAGCTCGATATAGGTGCGCTTATTGATATACTTGCCGGCACCGACCTGGGCCTGACCGTTCGAATCCGTCGAGATATCCAGATCGTCGACGCCGAGATGGCTGCGCAGGCCTTCGAACAGCGAGGTGGAACGGCCGCCCGCCAGCTGACTTGCGGCATCGGCGAGCTGGGCGATCTGCATGGCCGACAGTTTCGACATGGACTGGCCGAAGATCAGCTGGGCCAGCACTTCATCCTGCGGCAGGGCAGGCGAGGAAGAAAAGCTGATCTTCGGATCGGTGGCGAGGCCCGTGACATCGACGGTGATGGTCGTGGAGCTCACTGAAGATGTCGCCTCAAGGTTGAGCGCGGGCGTGAGGTCTCCGCCGAAGGTGATCTTGCTGGTATCGGTGAAATCAAGCCGGCGGCTCAAGATGGTCAGGCGTCCGCGCCGCATGGTGAAGCCGCCGGATACTACAGGTTCTGCCGCCGTGCCGCGCACCGTGATGCTGCCGCCGAGTTCGGCGTCGATGCCGCGGCCGCGCACGAAAATCTGCGAGGGCGCCTCGAGCTGCAGATCGAGGCCGAGGGTTGTCGATTTGCTTCGAGGTCCCTCCGGCTTCTGATCCTTGAACTGGGCACGGACTGCGGCCGGTGCATTCTTGTGCTTGATGTTGATCTCGGACAGCGAGGCCGGCAGCTTCTCAGGCACGGTGATCGATGCCTTGTTGATCCTGAGATTGCCCGTCAGCATCGGCGCGGTCATCAGCGGCCCCTTGATGCCGAGAGTGCCGTTGACGGTTGCGGCAACAAGGGTTCCGTCGACATAGGTCGCATTGTTGAACTTCACCTGGATATCGGCGGGGAAGCCGCTCTCTGGGGTAATGCCGACCGTGCCGCTGCCCGAAATGCTGCCGCCGCTGGTCAAATTGCCGCTGAGCCGCGAGATGACAGCCTGCTTGCCGTCAAGCGTGACGGAGACGGCGAGGCCGGTAAGAGTGAGATTGCGGCGGACATCGACCAGTTTGGCACCCTCGGTGGAAATCGAGCCGGCGATGGCGGGTGCGGCGGTGGTGCCACCGATCTGCAAGTCGATCTTGGCCGAACCTGTCATGACCAGGCCCTGGGCGGCGAGCTGGCCGGCAAGAGCATCGAAAGGCACATTGCCGGAAAATTTCAATGCCATGGCCTTGCTGCCGGCAATGGCGACGGTGCCGCCGCCGTTGAGCGCGAGACCGCTCTGGCCGGTCAGATTAGTGTTGATGGTCACCACATTGTCGGCGAATTTGCCATCGGCCTTGATGCCGAGCGCTGCGAGACCAGCGGATTTCGTCTGGCTTGTCGCAGCCCCCGACCAATTGGTCTGGAAGACAACGGCCGGCGAGGTCGCCTTGCCGGTGACCGCGACCGTGCCGGAGATGGTGCCTTCTGCCGCAAGCGTCGGCGCGAAGACATTGGCAAGGCTTGCCGGCAGATTGGCGACCCGGGCATTGATGTTCAAGGTCTGACCGGCCGTACCGTCGACGGTGACGGAGCCGCCGCCGGTCTGAAGGGTCAGTCCGTTCAGCGAAGCGACGCCATCCTTGATGACGATCTTCGTCGGCGATGCAAGCTTCACCGGTATCGTGCGCGGTGCACCGGCGAAGGAATCGAGGTTCACGGTCGTTTGCCCGCCCGCCGTCTCGACGCTGCCGCGCGTCGTCAGCGGCGCATTGTCATAGCTCGATTTCAAATCGAAGTCCGTGCGGCCGCCCTGCTGAGCGAAGGTCAGATTGAGATCGGCGATGCGGTTGCCGCCGGAGGCGATGGCGTCGGCGCGGATAGTCCCGCTGGCGGAGAAAGCCTTCAAGTCGTCGACGCTGAGCGCCACGGCCGGCTTGCTGATGACGAGATCGTCCCGGCGGATGCCGCTGCCGTTGGCGTTGACCTTCAGACCGATCTTGCCA
Organism: Rhizobium sp.; assembly: GCA_039593415.1. GTDB lineage: Bacteria > Pseudomonadota > Alphaproteobacteria > Rhizobiales > Rhizobiaceae > Rhizobium. Next base: position 8,765 of record JBCNPI010000168.1, read on the forward strand.
TTGCCACTGGTGATATCGAGCGAGCCCTCGAGGTCACCCTCGGCTTTTTGTCCGGCGAGCGCTGCAAGCAGGCTGAGATCGGGCAGGTTGAAGGTCAGAGCGCCAGTGGGCTCGAAGCTCGGCGAAAGGTCCAGCTTGCCCTGCAGCTTGTTCGTGCCGATCTCGGCTGCCAGCGATGGAATACTGGTGCGGCCATCCCTGGAAACGGCGTCGGCGGTAATGCGGATCGGCTTGCCGTCGATTGCGCCGCTCGCCTGGATATTTGCTTGCGGAGCCTTGGGGTCGGCGGTTCCGGTCAAGCCGATATCGAGTGTATCCAGCAGCCGTCCCGCCAGCTTGACATTGACTGCCTTGACCGTTGCATCGATACCGAGCGCGGTGAGAGGTCCCTTGGCCTTGAGGCCGATATCGGCCTGGCCCTGCGCATTCGGAACAAGCTTGGAAAGATCGAGCAGCTTGCCGGTGATATCCGACGTCAGCGACTGGCCGTTAAGCGCGACATTGCCGTTGATCTCGGCGACATTGGATTTGATCGCGAGATTGGAGAGCGTCATCTTGGCCGGCACGGTGCCGGCGACCTGCCCCTCCAGGGAAATCGTGCCTTCGAACTTGTCGGAAATGCTGTCCGGCAGCACGCCCGGCAGGGCGAAGAGCTTGAAATTGCCCGTCAATGCTTTCGACGACAGCGCATATTTGCCGTTGACCGTGCCGCCGATGCTGGCGCTTTCGAGCGTCGTATTGTTGAAGCCGATCGTATCGGGCGAGAGCTGCAGCGGTGCGGTCAGGGCGATCGGCGCCCGGATGAGGCGATTGAGATCGGCGCTGACGAAAGCCGTCTGGCCGACGACGAGACGAAGCTGCAGCGGGCCGGACATGCTGGTCAAATTGAAGGCATCGCTTCTGGCGCTGAGGTTGACTTGTCCGATCTGGCCCTGCGGCGTGCTGGCGCTTTCGAGTGCAGCCTTGGCATCGATCTTGACTGACTGTGCCGCGCCGGTGAGCGCGACATCGACTCGCGAAATCAGGGCGCGAACCTCGCCGTTTTCCATCGGCCAGCGGAAGTCTACGGGACCGGAAGTACCGAGCAGATTGGCATTGAGGCTATTGTTGCCGGCGGGATCGAGCGTGCCCGATGCGGCAAGCACGGCGCTGCCGGTGGCAAGATTGCCGGTCTGGATATCGATCTTGCCCTTGCCGTCGAAGGTTGCGGAAAGATCGATGGTCGTCTGGCCGGCAAAGAGCGGCCGCATGGTTGGCGGCAGCAGCGAGTCGACGTTGCCGCCGCCTTTGACATCCACATGGTGCAGGCCGTCGGCCGAGAGGCTGTGATGGCCGGTGATGGCAACCGTCGGCTTGCCGTCGAGTGCGGCCTGCAGCTTGCCTGCCCAATTGGAGAGAGGGCCTTCGCCTGACAGCTCGATGTTGACGGCCGGGCCGCCCGGCAGATGCAGGAGGCCGGCCAGCATGCCATTGCGAGGCTCGGAAATCTGCGTCTTCAGCTTCAATCGGTTTTCAGCCGGTGCAAAGGCGATGTCGGCGGAAAGCTTGGCATCGGGCACATCATGCCTGGAAATATTGAGCGTAAGGCCAATGCTGCTGTCGTTTGCCTTGGCGCTGCCGTCGGCGGCGAGGATGAAATCCTGACCTGCCACCGCCTGGCCGATGCGAAGATCAGGAAGAGCGATGGTGCCGATATCGACAGCGATGGGCAGCGAGAAGCCGCCGCTGCCTGCCGGCTGTGTTGCCTGCGTCTGCGCTGGCGTCGAAACGGGAAGCCGCTTGAGATCGACGACATCGGCTGCGACGCGATCGGCATGGAATGTGCCGGCTAGCAAAGACAGCGGTGACCAGTCGATGGCGAGGTTCTGCACCTTGGCATAGATACCCTTGGTATCGGAAACGGTGATTGAACCGATCCTCAGATTGCCGTTCAGCAGGCCAGAGGGGGCAGCGACGGCGATGCTGCGATCCGGCGTCGAGGCGAGCTTTGCCACCTGGTCGACGGCGTAGCCGGTTGCGGAGGGGACCAGGCCGACGACGAGCACAGCCGCAATCGCGAGCAAGAGGATTGCCACGACCGCATAGGCGATCCAGCGCACCAATTTCCCGAGAATTCGAATCAATATGCTCATGAAAGCAACAGTAGCCTCAATTTCGTAACCGTGTGCTGAAGGGCCTGCGACAACTCTGCGGTTTATCAGAAGGCCTGACCGATACCTGCGTAGATGCCATAAGATGTGCCATTGTCATATTTCTTCAACGGCACGGCGACATCGAGCCTGATCGGACCGAAGGGTGTAGCGTAGCGCAAGCCGACGCCAGCGCCAATGCGCAGATCGGACCCGTCGGGGAAGACGGTGTCGGTGACGCTGCCCATATCGACGAAAGGCACGACGCCGATCGTATCGGTGATCTTCACCCGCGCCTCCAGGGAGGCGGTCACATAGGAGCGACCGCCGGTTTCATTGCCGTTGGAGTCGTAGGGCGAGATTTCCTGATAGCTGTAGCCGCGCACCGAGCCGCCGCCGCCGGCATAGAAGCGCCGGGTGGCGGGAATGTCCTGGATGCTGTTTGCACCCAGCAGCGAGCCCGCAGCAAGTTTGCCGGCAAAGACCACGTTGTTGTTGGCGCCTATGCCCTTATAGCCGGTGATCGAGCCCTCGAAGGAACTGAAAACCGTGCCGCCCATCGCCTCGTAGCTCGGCTTGGCGCTGATGGAGGCACGATAGCCTTCGGTCGGGTCCAGCTTGTTGTCGCGTGTATCGCGGACGTATTCGAGCGGGACCGCGACCGTCAGATAATTCTGCTTTCCGAAGGCGTCGGTCGTGTCCTTTTCGTAAGACACCTCGCCGCCAGCGGAAACGGTATCCTGATCGTTGATTTCGTAGGCGAGACCGCCGCTTGCCGTGATGGTGTCGGCGTCGTAGGCGTCCGGATGCAGGCTCTGGATCTTGAGGCCTGCGGTGAAGGTCGCTGCGGGGTAGAAGGTGGCCGGCCGGATATAGGTGATACCGGCGGTGTAATCCAGCTTGCCGACATCCGTGGTCTCGCCGATGCGAGAGACAGATCCCTCGATGCGCAGCGAGTCGGCGCGTCCTGTCAGGTTGCGGTGGCCCCAATAGCCCTGCAGGCCGAAACCGTCGATGGTGGAATATTGCGCGCCGACGCCAAAGAAGCGCTGCTTGCCTTCCGACACCTCGATAGTCGTGGGGATGCTGCCATCCGGCGCCAGCTTGTCGGCCTCACGGATGGTGACGCTTGAAAAGACGCCGAGCTTTCTCAGACGATCCGATGCCTTCTTCAATTCGTCCGGTGAGTAGGGCTTGCCTTCATTGATGCGGGCATAGCGCTTGATGAAATCCGGATCGACCGATTTCTGGCCGGTAACGCCGACATTGCCGAAAGGAGCGATGGGGCCGCTGTCGACTTTCAGTGAAACGTCGACCGTATTGGTCGCATGATCGGCGACCACCTCGCGCTTGTCGAGTTTGGCGAGAGGATGCCCCTCGTTCTTGAAATCGGCGACCATCTTGTCTCCCGCCTTCAGAATCGTCAGGGAGCTGGCATCGCCGCCGCGTACGAGGCCATAATTTGTCGGGTCCAGCCTCGCGGCATCGCCCAGCAGGTTGATCCTGCCGAGCTTGAAGACCGGGCCGGGATCGACACTGATCGTGACCGCAACAGGCTTGGCGCGGCTGAAGGTCGGCGTCGGCGGCAGCGCATCGATCGGAGTGCCGTTGATGGTTATGGTGACCACGCCGCCGTAACGGGCCTTTTCGTAAAGCGCTGCTATCAGCCGGTCGCGATCGTCGCGCGCCGCGACGACGACGCCAAGGTCGCCGGATACCGGCTTCTTTTCGTCGGAGATCAGCATCGAGCTTTCGCTCAATGCGTCCTTGAGGTCCTTGTTGAGATTATCGGACTTGAAATCCACCGTGTAATGGACCGGATCGGAAACCTGATCCGCCGTTTCGTCTTCACCCCAGAGTCTCATGCCGAAGAGCTTGAACGCAAAGGCATTTTGGGCGCACAACGGACCGAGCGCAAGCGCTGCCGCAA
>JBCNPI010000169.1:0-12629 GCA_039593415.1 Rhizobium sp.
GAGCTCGACCGAGCGTACCTGCAGCACCTTTGCGCCGAGAGAGGCCATTTCGAGCATTTCCTCGAAGGCGATCTTCTTCAGGCGGCGCGCCTTCGGCTCGATGCGCGGATCGGTGGTGTAGACGCCGTCGACATCCGTATAGATGTCGCAGCGATCGGCCTTAACGGCGGCGGCGATAGCGACGGCCGAGGTGTCGGAGCCGCCGCGGCCGAGCGTCGCAACGCGATTGTCGGGACCGAGACCCTGGAAACCGGCGACGACCGCGACCTGGCCCTCCTTCATGCGGCGGATCATGTCTTCGCCGTCAATGTCGAGGATGCGGGCCGCACCATGCGCATTGTCGGTGCGGATCGGGATCTGCCAGCCCTGCCAGGAGCGGGCGTTGATGCCCATGGCTTGCAGCGCGATCGCCAGCAGGCCGGAGGTCACCTGTTCGCCCGAGGCGACCACGGCGTCGTATTCGCGCGCATCATAGATGGAATGATCGGCACCAGTGACCTTCGGCATGTTCTGGACCCAGCCGACCAGCTCATTGGTCTTGCCGGACATGGCGGAAACGACGACAGCCACTTCATGGCCGGCATCGACCTCACGTTTCACATGGCGCGCGACATTCCTGATACGGTCCAGATCCGCGACGGAAGTTCCGCCGAATTTCATCACGATGCGTGCCATGTGCCTCTACCAGTACCCTGCGCCGGGCGGCCGAATGCGATAAGCCCGACATGCAAAATCGCCCTTCCGGTTCGGTAGCCGGAAAAGCGTGATCTCAATGGGGCCGTCTCTTAGCGAGTTTGTCGGACGGGTGCAATAGCATGAACCATCCGGCACCCTAAAAGTGCACTCTAATAGTCAACTTTCAGGGTGGACCAGAGCTTATCCAGGATCATCCCCTCCTTGGCGAGGTTTTCCTTGTTGAGAAGGGTCGCGACGAGCACGCCGCCTTCCGGCCGGCCGGTCGCGACGATCTCATACTCCATGACATCGTCGTCCGCGGTCGTCTCGGCCTTCACGCCCTTCAGCACGCTGCCGCTCGGCAACGTGCGCTCTATCGTATGCTTGCTGATCTTCGCACCGCCATTGAGGCTTTCCTGCACCATCTGCTGCAGCACGACATCGGTATAACCGGAGGGATTGAGACCCTTGTAGACCTGGATGATAATCCCGGTGCCGATCGGCGTCATCAACGCATACTGCTGCACGCCGTCGCCGAGATCCGTCTTTGCGACCGTGAACTTGCCGTCATGATCGAATGAAAATTTGCCGCCGGTGAATGTCACCGTATCGCTGCGCTGCAGTTCCACCGGAATCTTGCGGCCATCTTTCATGGTGACTTCGAGCGTATCGCCGGGATTGATGCGCACCTCGACACCATCGATCATGAGGCGAAACCCCTTGCCGTCCCCGGCATTTGCTTGGCCGGCCATCAGGCACCCGATGGCCATGGCGGTCGCGAGACGGAGTGGTCTCATGAGGAACTCCTCTATAAGCCGGCCGATCGCAATCGATGCCGGTTCCGAAAGTCCATTTCACAGCCCGGGCGATTGATCGGCCATAAGATACCTCCATGTCAACCTTCGCATCGCAATTCGCGCCTCTTGATCGGGATATCCCACAGATGATCGAAGGTCGCAGGCCCTTGACATCGCGCATCGATCGTCCGACTTCACCCTACGGGTAGAATATTGCTTGCCGTCGTCCGAACCGCGGAACGACGCAAATCACGGAGTGGACCATGAGCGAAACGGCAAAGAGCACGATCGACCAGAGCGAAGTGGACCGCTTTTCCGCCATGGCGGCCGAGTGGTGGAGCCCAACCGGCAAGTTCAAGCCGCTGCACAAGTTCAATCCGGTCCGTCTGGCCTATATTCGCGACCGCGCCTGCGAGAATTTCGACCGAAATCCGAAGAGCAGCCGTCCGCTGGAAGGCCTGCGTGTCCTCGACATAGGCTGCGGCGGTGGCCTGCTGTCGGAGCCGGTGGCCCGCATGGGGGCCGCCGTCGTCGGCGCCGACCCTTCCGAAAAGAACATCGGCATTGCCTCGACGCACGCGAAAGCCTCTGGCGTTCCCGTCGATTATCGCGCCGTCACCGCCGAACAGCTGGCGGAAGCCGGCGAGACCTTCGACATCGTTCTGAACATGGAAGTGGTCGAGCACGTCGCCGATGTCGAATTCTTCCTGTCCACCTGCGCAAAAATGGTCCGTCCCGGCGGCCTCATGTTCGTTGCGACCATCAACCGCACCATGAAGGCGGCCGCCCTTGCCATCTTCGCCGCCGAAAACGTGCTGAGATGGCTGCCGCGCGGCACCCATCAATACGAAAAGCTGGTGCGCCCGGAGGAAATTGAAAAGCCGCTTGCCGCAAGCGGCCTCGAGATCACTGCCCGTACCGGCGTCTTCTATTCGCCGCTGCAGGACCGCTGGAACCTGTCGAAGGATATGGACGTCAACTACATGCTGCTGGCGAAGCGGGCAAATTTGAGCTGATAGCTTCAAACCTTCAATGTCATGACATGCGCCAGCAGTTCGCTTTGCGTTGCAGCGTTCAGAGCAACGATGGCCTTGATACGAGCACGGTCGATCTCAAACGGCTGGCCATTGGGTCCATAGGGCTGCTTGAACGAAAAGGCCCTTGAGCTTGCTCCATAATCGTGAAGATGCTCCAACCGCTCGACGCCATCCTGCCATCGTGGAACGACCCCAGCCTCTACCCACCAAAGGACAAGCGGCGGCCAGCTCTGCCTGACGTTCCAGTGCCGCGCGCCTTTCAGGGCGTCGGCGTGCACGCCGCTATAGGTGAATGCCATCAGCGATTCGATATCGACCCACACCGACAGCGATGACGGCGCCGTCGTGAAGCCGCTGCCTTCTATGAAACGCGGAAAGACCTGCTCGCCCCAGCAGGCCGTGTCCGGCTCGCCGGCATAGCCTGAGCGGCCGATAAAGCCGCTCGCACGGGCAGCGGCCTCGAAATTCGCCGCCTCACGCAGACGAAACCCCTCGACAGCAGCACTTTCATAGGCTGCGACGTGCAGCCCGAAATTGTACATGGCCAGATGCTTGCCAACTCCCGCCGACATCAGTTGACATCGTCGGGCAGCACAGGGATGGCGGCGATCTCGATGCCTTCATCGACAAGCGCCTGCGCTTCGTCCGGTGTCGCCTTGCCGATGATCCCGCGAGCATCCGCCTCTCCATAGTGAATCCTGCGGGCTTCCTCCGGGAATTTCGTACCGACATCCTCTGCATTCGCCTTGATGGCATCGACAGCTTCCTTGAGCTTGACCATCGCCTCCTTGCGGGCAGCATTCATGGCAAGCGTCTGCATCTCGTCCTTCTTGCGCGCCGTCGAAACCGAGGGCGCCATCAGCAGCTTGGAAATTGCAGCCGAATTGCAGGCGGGACAAGTGAGGAAGCCGCTCGAGACCTGGCGATCGAAATCGGCGCTTTCGGAAAACCAGCCCTCGAACTCATGGGCATTGTCACAGCTAAGCGAATAACGGATCAAGCAGCGACGCCTCCAGCCGCCGGCGTCGCGATTTTCTCCAACGAAAACTCACGCGCATTCTTCAGGTTCGGTATCTTGTCATGAGCTGATTTCACCGCGGTCACATCGATCTCGGCGATAACGACGGCCTCGCCGGTGCCGCCGGCGGATGCCAGCACCTTGCCCCAGGGATCGATGATCATCGAATGGCCGAAGGTCTCGCGGCCGTCTTCATGCTTGCCGGCTTGAGCGGCGGCAATGACGAACATGCCGTTTTCGATGGCGCGGGCACGCAGCAGAATTTCCCAATGCGCTTCGCCAGTCTGCTTTGTGAACGCCGCGGGCACCGTCATCACTTCGGCGCCGGCAACGGCCTGGGCGCGGAAGAGCTGCGGAAAGCGCACGTCGTAGCAGATGGAGAAGCCGAGCTCGGCAAAAGGCAATGAGGCAATGCGCGCTTCCGATCCCGGCCTGTAGACGGCGCTTTCGCGCCAGCTCTCGCCATTGTCGAGATCGACGTCGAACATGTGGATTTTGTCGTAACGGTTGATGAGCTTGCCGTCGGGATCGAAAAGAAAGCCGCGATTCGCGATCTTGCCGTCATCGAGCGCAATCGCGGTCGAGCCCACATGCAGATGGATGCCGAGTTCCTTTGCCAGCTCGGACGCCGTCCTGACGATGATATCGTTCGGCTCGTCGCGAAGGACAGCGCGCAGACCAGGCCGATCCTTTTGCACTGCGCCGGTCATTTCAGGCGTCTGCACATAGACGGCCCCCTGCGAAGCAGCGTCGCGCACCAGGCGCGCCATGTCAGCCGCATTCTTCACCGGATCGACGCCGGAACACATCTGGATGGCGGCGGCCTTGAAGCTCATCGTTCTCTCCTCGTCAAAAAGATCAGGCTGCCAGCATGGGATCGAGCTTGCCGGCCTGATCGAGCGCATGGATATCGTCACAGCCGCCGACATGCTCGCCATTGATGAAGATCTGCGGGAAGGTCGAGCGGCCATTCGCCTTGGCGATCATCTCCTGCCGCAGCTCGGGCGAATAGGTCGCGTTATGCTCTACATAATCGACACCCTTGGATTCGAGCAGGGATTTCGCACGGGCACAATAGCCGCAGAACTCACGCGTATAGATGACGACGGATGCCATGATCCACTCCGGAAAAGCTAGGTTGATTGTCATATAAGATGGCCGACGACCCTTGCAAAGGTCAAAACCGTGACATCGGCGGCGCCGGCTTTCTTCAAGGTGCGCGTCGCTGCCGCCACCGTGGCGCCTGTGGTATAGACGTCATCGACCAGAACGATGCGGCGCCCGAATATATCGGCAGCCCGGTGCTCGGAAACGGCGAATGCGCCGCGCACGTTGTCCTGGCGTGCCTTCGCCCCAAGGCCGACCTGTTGGCTGGTGCGTTTGACGCGCAGCAGCGTTGCGGGAAACATCGGCTTACCCGAAAGGCGGGCAACATGACGCGCCAGCTCGGCCGCCTGGTTGTACTTGCGCGAAAACAGCCGCGCCCGATGCAAGGGCACAGGAATGACCGCATCGCAGGCAGCGACTGTCCCATCGCTGGCGCGCAGCATCCAGCCGGCCATCATCGGGGCCAGATCGGTGCGGTCGCGATATTTCAGGCTGAGAACGAGATCGCGCACGATGCCGTCATGAATGGCGGCGGAACGCAGTCGGTCGAAGACCGGCGGATCGGCAATCGCCTCGGCACTCAGGATACCGCCACCAAGATCATGGGAAAATGGGCTGCCCAAAACCTCGCAATAAGGCCTTTCGATGAAACGGATGCGAGACCAGCAGGCAGGGCAGAGACCCCGATGCGCCCCAACCGAAACCCCGCAGCCCGGACATGCAGGCGGATAGACGAGATCGGTGAGCGCCATCCAGGGCCTTTTCAGCCCCGTCCGCAGCCTTGATAGCGTGATTTCGCGCCCCATTATTCCCATAGGATTGACACTAGCTTTTTCCCGCAGGCTTTGCGAAGGGAAAACGCGCCTCGCCGAATGATGATATTGCAGGAAACCACCATGGAAATCGTGTTCGATCAATCGCTGCTCGCAGCCCGTAGGCGACGGGCGCTGCAACAGGGGGACCCGAAGGCAGCCTTCCTGCTGGATATTGCTGCTGGCGAACTGGCCGAGCGACTGGCTGTTACCGAACGTCATTTCGATGAGGCAGTCGAATTGCATGGCGCGACCGGCATTGCAGCACGTCTGGCGCTGGAGACCGGCAAGATCGGCCATCTGATAAGGATCGAAAGCGAACCGGGCTTTGCCGCGCCGGGCAAGGGCATCATAGAGGCATCGCCGGAAGAACTGCCGCTACAGGCGGAATCGATCAATCTCGTACTTTCGCCGCTCAGCCTCCACGTCACCAACGATACGCCCGGCATCTTCATCCAGATCCGCCGCGCACTGAAGGCCGACGGCCTTCTGCTGGCGGCGATTCCCGGCTCAGGGACCCTGCATGAACTGCGCGACGCGCTGCTCGCAACTGAGATCGAGCTGACCGGCGGTGCCAGCCCGCGCGTCATTCCCTTTGCCGATATCCGCGATGTCGGCGGTCTTCTGCAGCGCGCCGGATTCACTCTGCCTGTCATCGATGCCGAAACCTATACGGTGCGCTACGACAATCTCTTCGCCTTGATGCGCGACCTGCGGGCCATGGGCATGACCAACCCGCTCGTCGACCGCAGCCGCAAGCCGCTGACGCGCGCCTTCTTCCTGCGCGCGGCCGAACTCTATGCGGAACGCTATTCCGATCCGGATGGCCGGATCAGGGCGACATTCTCGATCATCTACCTATCGGGCTGGACGCCGCATGAAAGCCAGCAGAAGCCGCTGCAGCCGGGTTCGGCAAAGGCACGGCTTGCGGATGCGCTCAAGGTCGAAGAGCACAAGCTGAAGCAATAGAGAGAGCGAGACAGCTGGCCCGATCGGCAGCCAACTCAATTCTGAGAAGCGGCCGAATTTTGAACGGTGTTGGACAGCGTGTTGAACACGCCCGACAAACTGCCGCCGAAAGCGCCGACACCACTGATGATCGCGGCCGACATCAAGGCGGCAATCAAGCCGTATTCGATGACCGTCGCACCGGCCCTGTCATTGAAAATACGCCATACGGAACGCATAGGCTCGAGGCTCCCAGCATTGGACAACAGATGAATCCGATGCGCTTCATGGCATCCGGCAGACTATGCTCATGCACAAGAGCAGTTCCGCTTTTCTTGCAAATGCGAAAACGCTCTATTGTTTCTTCATGCTTTCCAGATGGAAAACCGCTGCGCGCTCTTCCTGGAAATGCTTCATTGGCAGCCGCCGTCGGCGCCGTAACCCTGAACGATGCAGACCGAACCCGGCTCCTGCTGCAGCACGCTGCGGCGGATCGTATACCGCTTGCCGTTTTCAGTCTGGGGGATCGAACCGGTGGTAATATTATCGATGTCCGGCGCGCTCGCAAGCACGCGAGATTTGGATTTGTCTGATAGCATCGGGGTCAGAATAAGCGAAAGCGCGACCGCCGCCGTACCGAACAGCAAAGCGATATTCAACGCGCCCGTCCTGCGCGACGTGGAATAGGACTGCTCTTTTTCCTGAACAGCTTTCCAGAAATCGTCGTCCATTGTGTCAAGCCTTCTCTAACGCACCCAACAACCGCTTGATTGAGAGAATTCAATGCCAGAAGGTCATAAACGATCTCTTAATATCCACATGCAAATTAAAGAGACGTAAAGTTCCGGGACAGTGCCCGATTCGGTCTACCGGGCTGATATTAAATAACTAATTTTCATTAACCATATTTGTCGTGTGTCGTGCGTGGACGCGCTGAGCGTATATGCGATAGACCTAAAATAGATGCCGCACATCAGCGGGCGCCAAGTCTCTTCAGCGGCGGCACCTGAAAGTATACATAAATCACAGAGCATCCGCAGATTGAGATTGACGGCCGCCCGTCCTAATGCGACGTATGGGGAAATATTGCCATCAAAAGTTGTAAAGGGAATAATATATGGTGGGGTTGTTTAAAGCCGTCGGCGGCCTCGTTATAGCTCTGGCAATCGTGATGGCCATCTGGATGCTTGCCATCGGAGGCATCAACGGCTTTGTCGCGGGGCTGATCGGCGCCCTCATATATGCATTTTGCGGTGCCGTGATTTTTGCCTTTGGATTGATGCTCGAGCATCTGGAGGCAATCCGCCGGACTTCAGTTGAACAGTCGGAGATGTTGACGGAGTTGCTGCGAAGAATGCCGAAGACAGACGGGGTGGACAGAGACCCGACAGCAAGAGGCGTCGATCAGCTCGCCAAGTCCAATTTCCGCTTCAGGGATATCTGACCGGGGCAATTCCGGCGAGATAGCGAACTTGCGCGCGATCGCTCTTACAGCAGATCCTGCAAAAACGGGATCAGCGGCTCGTCGGCCGGCGGCATCGGGAAGTCGCGCAGGGCCTGCGGCCGCACCCATTTGATCGCCTGCCCTTCCCGGCCATGCGGTATCCCCTCATAGCGCCGGCAGATATAAAGCGGCATCAGCAGATGGAAGGTTTCGTAGGTGTGGCTGGCAAAGGTCAGCGGCGCCAGACAGGCAATCTTCGTCTGGATGCCGAGCTCTTCCTGAAGTTCTCGCACCAATGTCTCCTCCGGCGTCTCGCCGGCCTCGACCTTGCCGCCGGGAAACTCCCAGAGACCGGCAAGCGATTTACCCTCGGGGCGCTGCGCTAACAGGATGCGGCCATCGGCATCGATGAGCGCGCAGGCGGCGACGAGAACGATCTTACGGCCTGCCCCGCTCATGCCGCCCCCGGTGGTTGCCAATAGTAATAACGGTAGGCTTCGCGGAAGCCGAAAGGGACATAAAGCGCCAGAGCCGGAGCATTGTCGGCGCTGACCTGAAGCCACGCGGTCTTGGCGCTGCGCATGCGAGCCCAGCGAAGCGCCGAAGTCAGGATCTCGGCGCCAAGGCCCTTGCGCCGATGCTGCGCGGAAACGCCAACAGACATAATGCCCGCAAGATCATTATCCTGCACGCACAATGTGGTCGCGACTGGTCCGGCGCCGTCATTTTCGATGACGAAGAGACCCGATGGCGGCTTGATGCTGCTCACCACTTCGGCCAATGCCGGCTTCAAAGAGGGATCGGCCTGATCGACCATCAGGCTGGCATCGACGAAGCGGCCGACATCATGGCTTGGCAGATGATCCAACATGTCAGGCAGTTCGAGGTCGACGAGATCGGCGGTCATGACGATCGTCTCATCGAACCGTGTCCAGCCGCTCTCCCGAAGAAGATCGATGAGCTTCGGCGATGCGAGCGGCGTCTCGCGCACGACCATGGGTCTGCCATAGGCCTCGAATTTCCGCTGCGCCTTCGTCAGCCGAATTTCCAGATCGCGATGATCGGAAGGATCGAGCGGCACGACGGAATTCAGTCGCTTCGAGGGATGCCCCGCCGTCAGCCGCACCTGCCAGCTGCCGTCATACTGCACGGACGAGGCAGGCCAGGCCCGGAAACCAACGGCCTCGAGCCTGCGAACCAAAGGCAGCTTGTTTATCGTGGACTGCGCATGCATCAGCGAGATATCAGCTCCGGTAGTCGCCATTGATGGCAACATATTCCTTGGTGAGGTCGCAGGTCCAGACCGTTGCGCGACCATTGCCAAGGCCGAGATCAACCTTCACCGGAATATCCTGCTGCTTCATGACATTCGAGGCGGCTTCCTCGGAGTAGGAAGGATCGCGCTCGCCACCGACGGCGACACGGACATCGCCGAACCAGATGGCCAGCTTGTCGCGATCCGCCATTTCGCCCGCCTTTCCCACCGCCATGACGACGCGGCCCCAATTGGCATCCTCGCCGGCGGCCGCGGTCTTGACCAGCGGCGAATTGGCGATCGAAAGGGCGATGCGCTTGGCAGCCGCATCGCTCTCGGCGCCGGTTACGGTGATTTCGAGCATCTTGGTCGCGCCTTCGCCGTCACGAACGACCTGGATGGCAAGATCCTTGAGCAACTCGTTCAGTGCCGCGCGGAAACCGGCAAGCTTCGGATCGTCTGCGCGGTCGATCTGCACCTGGCCGTCGGCTGCGGAGGCACCCGTGGCAAACAGCATCAGCGTATCCGAGGTCGATGTATCGCTGTCGACCGTCATGGAGTTGAAGCTCGGACCGACGCCTTCGGACAGCAGCGTCTGCAGAACGGCGGAGGAGATGTCGGCATCGGTCACGACGAAAGAGAGCATCGTCGCCATGTCGGGCGCGATCATGCCGGCGCCCTTGGCAATGCCGTTGATGGTCACTTTGACGCCGCCGATCTCGGCTGTGCGGGTCGCGACCTTCGGATAAGTGTCCGTGGTCATGATCGCCTTGGCGGCCTCGAACCAGAAATCGCTTGTCGCATCCTTGGCCATCGCATCGAGCACCCCGGCAAACTTGGTGGCGTCAAGCGGTTCACCGATGACGCCGGTCGAGGCGAGATAGACCTCGTTCTCACCGCAGCCGACCGCCGCAGCCGCGGACTTGGCAGTCAGTTCCGTCGCCTGACGGCCCTTGAGGCCGGTGAAAGCATTGGCGTTGCCGGAATTGACGACGACGGCGCGCGCGCTACCGTATGCGAGGTTCTTACGGCAGAAATCGACTGGAGCCGAAGGGCACTTCGAACGGGTGAAGACGCCGGCGACGGCTGCCGGCTTGTCGAAGACCATCAACAGGACATCGGTCCGGTTCTTGTACTTGATGCCGGCAGACGCCGTGGTCATACGCACACCGCGAAGCGCGGGCATGGACACAAAGGATTTGGGAGCGAGCGGAGAGACGGAACCGGACATGAGAGCCACCTAATAGTGAAGGGCCCGGAAAACCGGGCCCTGATGGTTTAACTGCTGTGACTTACTGCTGCGGCTGCGCGTCGGGCGCTGCCGCACCATCGGCAGGCGCAACGGCGTCTTCGCCCGGTGCTGCGTCCTGCTGCTTCTGCGCATCGTCATAGGCCTTGCTGAGCGCCGGATCGTTGATGACGACCTTGGTATCCTGCTTGGCCTTGTTCAGAAGCTCAAGATACTTGTCGCGCATGACGAGCTGACGAACCTGGTCCTTGACCTGGTCGAACGGCGGAGGAGGAGCATTGCGCTTGTCCTCGACCTTGATGATGTGCCAGCCGAAATCGGTCTTGACCGGGGTCTTCGTATAGGTGCCGACCGGAAGCGCGAAGGCTGCGTCTTCGAATTCCTTGACCATGCGGCCGTGACCGAAATAGCCGAGATCGCCGCCGTCGGCCTTGTTCGGGTCGGTGGACTTTTCCTTGGCAAGTGCGGCAAAATCCTTGCCGGCATCGAGTTCCTTGATGATTGCCTTGGCTTCGTCCTCGGTCTTTACGAGGATGTGGCGGGCGTGAACTTCTTCCTGCTTCGGCAAGGCTGCGACTTCCTTGTCGTAACGGGCCTTGACTTCATCGTCCTTGATGGCGTCGGCGACATGGGCCTTGAAGAAAGCATTGTGCAGCTCGCGGTCGCGCAGATAGGCCATGTGAGCCTGGAAATCCGGGGTCTGGTCGAGCTTTTCGGCGGCAGCCTTCTGCGATAGCAGCTTCACGTCGACCGAGGCCGAAAGTGCGGCGACCTTCTTCTGGTCATCCGGAAGCTGGCCGAGCTGCGGATCGAGATTGGCGATCGCCAGATCGAGTTCGGATTGATGGATTTCGACATCGCCGACCTTGGCGACAACGGGGTCCTTGGCATCGGCCGCGAAGACCGGAGCCTGGAAGGTAACGATTGTTGCGAAAGCAACCGCAGCAAGCTTGTTATACTTCAACATAAAATAACCCTTCGGTGGTCTCGACCGGCTCGACAGATGTGAATCCGGCATGAAAAAGCCTTCAGCAGGAGAATGTGGCCTTTCTGTATCGGCCAAATCCCGTTGACATCAATCGACCCCCCTCTTATCTGTCACGCAACCTCGCGTCCAGAACAGTTTCCGGCCGTTTTGTGCTATACTCCCGTTTTTTTCGGGAAGGGATAGAGCAGGAAACGGCGGGATGAAATCTCAGAAAGGACCAGTCACATGGTCAGCCTAGGTGGAATTGCCCGCAAGTTGTTCGGCTCGTCCAACGACCGTCGCGTCAAGTCATTCCAGCCGAATGTCGTTGCCATCAATGCGCTCGAGCAGCAGATGCGCGCGCTGTCCGATGAAGCTCTGGCCGCCAAGACGGTTGAGTTCCGCCAGCAGCTCGCAGACGGCAAGACGCTGGACGATCTGCTCGTGCCGGCCTTCGCGGTCGCCCGCGAAGCTTCGCGCCGTGTCCTCGGCATGCGGCCTTTCGACGTGCAGCTCATCGGCGGCATGATCCTCCATTCCAATGCCATCGCCGAAATGAAGACCGGCGAAGGCAAAACCCTCGTCGCAACCCTGCCGGTCTATCTGAACGCGCTGGCCGGCAAGGGCGTGCATGTCGTTACCGTCAACGATTATCTAGCGCAGCGCGACAGCGGCACCATGAGCCGCCTGTACGGCTTCCTCGGCCTGACGACGGGCGTGATCGTTCACGGGCTGTCGGATGAACAGCGTCACGCCGCCTATGCCTGCGATATCACCTACGGCACCAATAACGAACTCGGTTTCGACTATCTGCGCGACAACATGAAATATGAGCGCGCCCAGATGGTTCAGCGCGGCCACAATTTTGCGATCGTCGACGAAGTGGACTCGATCCTCATCGACGAAGCCCGCACGCCGCTCATCATCTCCGGTCCGCTCGACGACCGCTCCGATCTCTACACCACCATCGACGCCTTCATTCCCCGCCTGGAGAAGGAAGACTACGAAATCGATGAAAAGCAGCGCTCTGCCAACTTCTCCGAAGACGGCACGGAGAAGCTGGAAAACATGTTGAGCGAAGCCGGCTTGCTGAAAGGCGAATCGCTCTATGACGTCGAGAACGTCGCGATCGTTCACCACATCAACAATGCGCTCAAGGCGCACAAGCTCTTCCAGCGCGACAAGGACTATATCGTCCGCAACGGCGAAGTCGTCATCATCGACGAATTCACCGGCCGCATGATGCCGGGCCGCCGCTATTCGGACGGTCAGCACCAGGCCCTGGAAGCCAAGGAGCATGTGCAGATCCAGCCGGAAAAC